>QGUY01000008.1 GCA_003242315.1 Bacteroidota bacterium | reverse complement strand
CAGCGGGCTCGGCATACGTTCACCGCGTGCCGCAATACCGCGTCGTTCGTCGTAGCCAATGTGATGTACGATAAAATCACATCCAAGATCTTCCAGCATGCGTGCTGCACCGGCCATATCGGGACATCCGAGGTTGTCGCCCATCACACTGATACCATAATCGCGTCCCGCTTTCACAACACATTTAATTGTTTCCTCGTGAGCTCGGGCCATGACGACCACATGTGTTGCGCCAGCTCTGGCCATCATTTCGGCTTCAAGGTATCCACCATCCATCGTCTTCAGGTCGGCAACGATCGGCACGTACGGAAACGCTTCACGCAGCTTGCGCACGCCGTGCAACCCTTCTGCAAGGATGAACGGCGTTCCCGCTTCAAGCCAGTCGACACCCGCGCGAACAGCCATCGCTGCCGTCTCAAGGGCTTCGTCCAATTTGATGATGTCTAGCGATATCTGAACTATCGGTTTCAATTTGCTATTATGAATCTTTCTCTGGACGAAGCAGACTACATGGATCGTTTCACGTGATATGCTTTCGGCTTGGTAAACGCACGAAGTCCCGCGTGCGATAGCGTCACACCAATGCCTGAATGTCGCCTGCCACTCCACGGCACCGCAGCGCTTACGCGATCGCAGCAGTTCCAATAGCCTGTACCTGCGTCGATGGCGCTAAGAATTCGATGGGCGCGTTGTTCGCTATCAGAATAAACTGACGCGGTAAGTCCGTACTCTGTATCCTGCATGAGCCATAGCGCTTCTTCGTCATCGTGCACCTTCATGATCCCTATGACAGGACCGAACGACTCCTCCCTCATGACGCGCATCCCATGAGTAACATTCAGGAGTACTGTCGGCCGGAAGTAATATCCCTTGCCTTCGATGCGACTTCCACCGCAGGCGATGATGGCACCTTTATCGACCGCATCCTGAATTTGTGCTTCGAGCACAGCGCGCTGCGCATCACGCGCGAGCGGGCCGATGTAAACACCTGGTTCGGTGGGGTTACCGACTTTCCACGACTTCACTTCATTCACAAACGCATCCACGTAAGCGTCGTATATTTTTTCATGTACGTAGATGCGCTCTACTGCGCAACAACTCTGACCGTTATTGTAGAAAGCACCATCTGCCGTGGCTGCCGCGACTGCGTGTATGTCCGCTATATCATCACACACATACAACGGATCTTTTCCACCCAGCTCACACTGGCAGGGGACCATTCGCGGAGCGACCCTTTCGTAAATATACTTGCCAGTTTGATAGGAACCGGTAAAAAAGTATCCATCGAAGGGCAAGTCCAGCAGCAACTCTCCGGTCGCCCTCCCACCAATCGCGATTTGAAACGCATCATCCGGCACACCCGCTTCCTTCAACAGTCGCTCGATCGAGATCCCCGAAACGGTGGCATACTCGGATGGCTTGTACATGACTGTGTTTCCTGCAATGAGCGCCGGCACGAAGACATTGACGCCAACCAGGTAGGGATAATTCCATGCGGAAATGTTGCATATCACACCGAGCGGTTCATACACGATCTTTTCGATCATGCGATCGCTTTCTGACATGATTTCATCTGACAAGAACTTTTCCGCGTTTTCAATCATCCACGAAATCCGTGCACGTGCACCATTAATTTCATTTCTGGCCTGAGTTAGCGGCTTACCCATTTCCGCGGTGAGATCGGCGGCCAATGTATCCTTGTAGGAATCGAGCAAGGCAGAAAATCGTGCTAAGACGTTGACACGCGAGGCAAGCGAGTGAGTTGCCCATGCAGCTTGTCCCGCCTTCAGGCGGTCAAATTTCTTTTGCACGCTCTCCTTTGTGTCTTCCGCGACATCTCGAATCGCTTCACCGGTGGCGGGGTTTATGATCAGCATGGCGTGTCGTTCATTCAGAAAGCCTTTTCATAAAGAGCGCGGAAATCCTCCCGTGTGACGGACTTCGGATTGTTCGGGTGTGCAAAATCCGCAATCGCGAGGTCAGCCAGCGCATCAAGATGTTCTTCTTTCACTCCGATATCGCGGAGTCTTGGAGGTACTCCAATCGCATCGTTAAGGTCAGCAAGGTACCTGATCACCGCAGCTGTGTCGTTGCTTTGCAAACGCAATGCCTGCGCGATGCGTTCAAACTTCCACTCGAATCCGTCCCGGTTGAACTCCATGCCGTGTGGCAGATTGATCGCATTCGCTAATCCGTGATGGACATCCAGCAGGGTCGACAATGGATGAGCCAGGGAATGTACCACGCCAAGCCCTTTTTGAAAGGCAATACCTCCCATAATGGATCCCATCATCATCATGCTTCGCGAATCGAGATCGGGATGGTGCACCGCTCTCTCAATGGCCTGGCTGATGAGCGAAATCCCTTCCAGGGCCACTCCTTCGCAGATCGGATGATACATCTTCGCCAGATATGCTTCCAGGTTATGCGTCAGCGCATCCATGCCCGTGGCAGCAGTAACTGCTGGCGGCAGATCGAAGGTAAGCGCGGGATCGGCAAAGACCATCCGGGCAATGAGTTTGGGAGAAAACAAAATCCGTTTCTGGTGTGTGGTGTCTTCCGAGATTATGGCGCTACGACCTACCTCGCTTCCCGTCCCTGATGTCGTAGGAATTGTCACCAAGTGAGGAATCTCACCGGTAATGTACACCTCACCACCCACGAGATCGTCGTACTTGAAAAGGTCATCGCGGTGATTGACACGCAGGGCGATCGCACGTGCAACGTCGAGTGCTGCACCTCCGCCAATGCCGACAATGCCATCACGCATGGTCGCGTCATATACTATGGTGCCGGCATAAACGTCGGAACGGACGGGATTTTTGTGAATCGCTGAAAAGACTTCAACGGAAATTCCCTTCCGCGTGAGTTCGTTGGTAATGTTCCTGAAAAATTCCAATTCGGCGACTGTTGAGTCCGTCACAATCAACGGTTTCGTAACGCCGGATCGCTTGAGGTAATCACCGAGTTCGGCAGATGCGCCGACACCAAAACGAATTGTTGTCGGAAAATTGAACTGCAAAATGGGTTGGGTGGTCATTGGGTTCGGTGCGATCAGATGATTTCAAAGTACCGCCGATATTCCCAGTCGGTCACCGCCTTCAAATGCTGTCTCCATTCCCACTCCCGCGTGCGCGTGAAGTGGTCGACAAACTTCTCGCCCAGGATCTCGTTGGCGATCTTTGAATTCTTCATGCGATCCGTCGCTTCCTTCAGGGTTGTGGGCAACGCTTGAAGGTTCGCAGCACGATACGCGTTGCCGGTAGTTTCGGGCTGTTTCAGTTTCAACCCTTTGCGAATCCCATACAAACCCGATGCAAGCGACGCTGCGATCGCGAGGTAAGGGTTAATGTCGGATCCGGGAACGCGACTTTCAAGGCGCGCTGACTTGCTGCTGCCGGGTATTACCCGTAGCGCCACAGTTCGATTGTCAACGCCCCAGGTCAACGCCGTCGGTGCCCACGTTCCTTCAACAAGTCGCTTATAGCTATTGACATTTGGTGCATACATCGGCAGAAGTTCCGGAAGGCAATGCAACTGTCCTGCGAGATACGATTTGAATATCTCACTCATACCGCGTTTATCTTTCCGGTCGTAAAACAAATTGCTCTTGCCTGCGTCATCCCAGAGGCTTTGATGGATGTGGCCGCCGCATCCCGGGAGAGACTCGCTGATCTTCGCCATAAAGGTGGCCATAATGCCGTGACGGTACGCTATTTCTTTTACGGCTGTCTTAAACAGCAGCGCACGGTCTGCCGCAGAAAGTGCGTCGGTGACGGTGATCGCTGCTTCGTACACACCCGGTCCCGTTTCCGTGTGGAGACCTTCGAGGGGAACGTCGAACCTCCTGAGCATGTCGAACAAGTCGGTCATGAACGGATTCTGCAACGTACTTCGCAGTATAGAGTATCCAAACATGCCGGGTGTAAGTGGCGTCAGGTTTCGATAGGCTTTATCTGCCGCGGAGCGGGGGGTCTCAGCAAAGTTGAACCACTCGTACTCGAGGGAGCACATGGGCTTGAACCCTGCATTAGTCGCATCGCCAAGCACCTTCCTCAAGAGGTTGCGGGGACACGCGTAAGGGTCATGCTTATCTGTTCTTGCTAACTCGGCCAGGAAGAATGGTATATCATTTTCCCACGGTATTTTGCGGAAAGTGGATAGGTCTATCCGAATCGGTGCATCGGGGTAGCCCGTGTGCCAGCCTGTGTAGGTCGTGTTGTCGTAGGCGACATCACCGGCATCCCAGCCGAAGACGACGTCGCAAAATCCTGACAGTCCGTCGTCCTTTACTACCGACTGGAACTTCTCGGCCGAGATGTACTTGCCACGCAAGATCCCATCGATGTCGGAAAGCGCAAGCTTCACCTTTTGTGATGGATGATTCTTCACGTAATCGAGGATAGACTTCAGGGACATGGGATGCATTTAAGAGCAAAAAATACAAATTTATTGGCAGGCCCCAATGTCGCTTTCGGTTTTACCCCTCCCACTCCAACACTCACTCTCACTCTCACACTCACACTGCCTCCCCTTGGTGTGTGCTCTTGTGCATTTTGATAGTACTCAATTCCAACCTAAATTGAGCACTACACCAAACCATGAGTCGACGAATGCAAAAACAAATCTTTCATCTTTGTGTCGTCCTGGCATTAGCGGGGGCGATAGCATGTTCCAGGTCAGGTTCCGACAAAGCAGCGGAAACGACCGCGACCGAAGACGCTGTTCCGGCAGACAACACCCTATCTGATGCTGAAGCCTCTGCTGGCTGGCAACTGTTGTTTGACGGACAAACACTCAACGGCTGGAAGCGCTACAACGCCGACTCGATCGGCCCGCTTTGGGTTGTGGAAGACGGAATGATCGTTTGCAAAGGTGAAGGCCTGGGAGAAGGTACCGGAAATATCGGTGGCTCGCTGATGACGACACGGCAGTTCGGCAATTTCGAACTTACGGTCGACTGGAAGATTACACCGGGTGGCAACAGCGGCATCCTCTATCACGTTGTTGAGTCTCCGGAATATGCGCAGGACTACCATACCGGCCCCGAATACCAGATCATGGATGACGACGGCTGGGAAGGCGAGTTGCGCGATGAACAAAAGGTGGGCAGCAATTACGACATGCACGCTCCGAGCCCGAATAAGAAAGTGAATCCGGTTGGCCAATGGAACACTTCAAAAATCGTTTACAACAACGGCCATGTTGAACACTGGTTGAACGGAGAGAAGATTCTGGAATTTGAAGAGGGTACGCCCGACTTCGAGGAGCGTTATAAGAAAAGCAAGTGGGTGGACTTTCCCGGATGGAACAAGTCTAAGACGGGCGCCATTTCGCTCCAGGATCACGGTGCAAATGTTTATTTCAAGAATATCAAAGTTCGGGAGCTATAATGCGTACATATCAGGCGTCTGATCGCAGTAACGCCTGATACGCCTCCTGGTAATAGCTGATCAGGTTTAGCCAGTCAAAAATACCCGAGTTGTTTTCAACATTGTTGCGTTGCATTATTCGCTCGCGGCGCGACTGCTGAAGGAAATTGTACATTACCTCCATCAACTGGTTTGCTGAGTAATCGAACGTGCGTTTGCCGCGTTCGATTACGTGCAGGCCGTAATCTTCGTGCTGCGGCAGGTGGTGGAGCAAGTAGTCTCCGAATCCCGAAAGATCGCTTGTAATCGCGGGAATACCACTCGCCATACATTCCAGTGGCGTATACCCCCAGGGTTCATAATAGCTGGGGAATATTCCAAGATTGCATCCTCTTACAAATTGGTTGTATTCCATCGCGAACAACGGGCTGGAGGAATTGATGAAGTCGGGGTGATAGACAATCTTAACTTTATCATCCGCATGATTAAGCATATTCCTGCTCTTCAGGAATTGGTATATCTCATCATGCTCTTCGTCGACCAGTTGGTGTGTAAGTACATCGGGATTCTTTTTGCTTTTCCACGATTGAATAATACGTCGGTAGCGGAGTTTCCAATAGTCGTCGACAAAGTCACTCAGGTTTGGCAGGCGATGATCTTCGCGTACCGTACTCTCAAGAAACAGGCGCTTACCTACTTGTCGCTCGATAGCCATGCATGTCTGCCGTATTTCTTCCATGACGGCACGCGATTGCAAAACTTCGGGCCTGATATGTGTAAAATCGCGGCGCGTTACGAAGAACATAACAACCGTCACGTCAGCATTCTCTGCCTTGAGCCTTTGGTTCAACCGATACAGCGCCTCCAGGGTAAGATCAAAACCCTTGTTTTTGAATTCATACCGTCCTGAGGTAAAGAAATACATGGTCTTGTCCAGGTCGAAGGAATACGACTGGAAAAAGTGGCCCATGACGAACTGGTGTATTTCATCTTTGTAGGTGGCGTGCAGATTCTGAAATTCGAACAGCGCTTCAAAGCGTTCGATGTTAAGTCCGTTTGGCAGTATGTACTCCGGATTGCGCTTGAGTAAATGCTTGCATTCGCGCGCGGTCACCGCGCTCACGGTCGTCAAAAGATCGGCCTTGTTTGCGCACGTGAACTCGATGCGGACTTCGGTCTCAATGTTGAACTTTCGCGCTTCCTCCTCCCACTTAAAGAATGGAAGGTGCGCATAGAACATCGGTGAATTGATCGCGAGGTGACGCCCGAGTTGTGTGGCATGCGTTGTAAAGATCGTCTTGATCCGCATGTTTTCCCGACGAATGTCCAGTATGGGCAATCCCGCCATCCATTCGTGAAAGTGCGCTATGACGGGACGCTCAGGCTCAATCAATGCCATGAGTTCGTCGAGGAACATTTTGACCTGAAATGCAAGCGACACCACATCATTGATGAGCGCGTTGTCGGCAGGCATGCCGATCCCGTGGTTTTTCCAGAGCAGGTATTTAACTACGTTGAGGGTCTTGTCTTCGATGACGTGAGGATTGAACAGCACCACCCGAGGCCTGCCGGTAACAAGCCATTCGGCGTAGTGCACATCGTAACCTTTATTTCTTAGTTTCGCTGCGGCCTGGCCGAAAACATCCGCGGTTTGGTCGAGAGGTTCAAGCTCGGCCTGGATAGCGCGCCCTACGTAGGGTCCTAGCATGCAGTAGTTGGTGCCCCAGTTGGCGACCATCGCCGGAACTTTGGAGCGCATCACCGTGTAAATGCCGCCGACCTGGTTGCATATTTCCCACGACACCTCTATCAGGTATGCGGCGGGAAACTTTCTGGGTGATGCAGTTGTTCTTTTTGACATTCTTCAAGTCACATTGTCCGAAAACGCACCGGATAAGCTATCAAATTAATGCCAAAATTTCTGAAAAAGTTGTTCCGCTTCGGATGGATTGGCTTTTGATTGAACAGGTGACGGAGGAGTTGTATCCATGAACTTTGAAAAATTTACCATCAAGGCGCAGGAGGCCCTGCAGAAGTCGGCAGAAATTGCCATGGGCCATCAGCACCAGGCGATCGAGCCGGCGCACCTGCTGAAAGCCGTCATCGAGACGGATGAGAACGTTATCTCCTACCTGCTGAAGAAACTTAGCATCAATAGAAATATTCTGGAGACGAAACTGGACGAGTTGCTGAGAACCTTTCCCAGAGTCAGCGGCCAGGCCTACTTGTCGTCAGCCACCAACGGTGTGCTGCAACAAGCGGAAAAGGAAACGCGCGAGTTCAAGGATGACTATATATCTATAGAGCACCTGCTGCTGGCGCTGCAGGGGTCGCGCGACAAGGTGGCTACGATCATGAATGACGTTGGCTTCAGCCGGAAGGAACTCATCGCCGCCATAAGAGAACTTCGCGGCGGTACATCGGTAACCGACCAGAATGCGGAAGCCAAGTACAAATCCCTGGAACGCTATTCGAAGAACCTTAACGAGCTGGCGCGACAGGGAAAGATCGATCCGGTTATTGGTCGCGATGACGAAATCAGAAGGGTTCTGCAAATTCTTGCGCGCAGGACAAAGAACAACCCGATCCTTTTGGGTGAGCCCGGTGTCGGTAAGACCGCCATCGTAGAAGGTCTGGCGCAACGGATTGTCGACGGAGACGTTCCGGAAAACCTCAAAGACAAGACCATTGTCTCCCTGGATATGGGTCTGCTGGTTGCCGGTGCGAAGTACAAGGGCGAATTCGAGGAACGTCTCAAGGCGGTCATCAAGGAAGTGACAGACTCCGATGGGCAGATCATTCTCTTCATCGATGAGATCCACACACTCATTGGTGCCGGAAGCGGCGGAGAAGGCGCGATGGACGCTGCCAACCTGCTGAAGCCTGCCCTGGCGAGAGGTGAATTGCACGCCATCGGGGCTACGACGCTCAAGGAGTACCAGAAGTACATCGAAAAGGACAAAGCCCTGGAACGCCGGTTCCAGGCGGTAATGGTGGACGAACCCTCCGTTGAAGACGCTATTTCGATCCTGAGAGGTATTAAGGAAAAGTACGAACTGCACCACGGCGTGCGGATCAAGGACGACGCCGTCATCGCCGCTGTAGAGTTGTCGAACCGCTATATATCTGACCGTTTCCTGCCTGATAAGGCCATTGACCTCATGGATGAGGCTGCATCCAAGCTGCGTATCGAAATGGATTCGCTGCCGGAAGAACTGGATGAGCTCAACCGAAAGATCATGCAATTGGAGATCGAGCGCGAAGCGATACGTAGAGAAAAAGATAAGGACAAGGAAGCGGTACTCTCACGCGACATAGCAGAGCTTTCCGAGAAGCGCAATTCACTGAAGGCGCGTTGGGAGAGCGAAAAGGAAGTTGTGCACGGTATCCAGCGTCAAAAGGAAACTATTGATCGCCTGAAATTCGAAGCTGAACAGGCTGAGAAGGCTGGCGACTACGGTAGGGTGGCTGAAATCCGCTACGGCAAGATCGCTGAAGCGGAAAAGACCCTGAACGAACTGCAGAAGAAGATCAAGGAAATGCAGGGCGAACATTCGCTGCTGAAAGAAGAAGTCGATAGCGAAGACATCGCCGAAGTTGTAGCGAAGTGGACCGGCATACCGGTAACGCGGATGCTGCAGAGCGAACGCGAAAAGCTCCTGCACCTTGAACAGGAACTCAGCAAACGTGTAGCGGGTCAGGAAGAAGCCATCCGTGCACTGTCCGACGCGGTTCGCCGCAGTCGGGCCGGTCTGCAGGACCCGAAGCGGCCCATCGGATCGTTCATCTTCATGGGTACAACCGGGGTAGGTAAGACTGAGCTCTCAAAGGCACTGGCGGAATACCTGTTCAATGATGAGAATGCAATGGTTCGCATCGACATGAGCGAGTACCAGGAAAGGCATTCCGTAAGCCGGCTCATCGGTGCGCCGCCCGGCTACGTTGGCTATGACGAAGGTGGCCAGCTCACCGAATCGGTGCGTCGTAAGCCCTATGCGGTAATCCTCCTGGACGAGATCGAGAAGGCGCACCCGGACGTGTTCAACATTTTGCTCCAGGTACTTGATGACGGTCGGTTGACCGATAACAAGGGCCGCGTAGCAAACTTTAAGAATACGATCATCATCATGACGACCAACATTGGATCGGCCATTATACAGGAGAATTTTGAGCGGATGACCGACGAAAACTACTTCGAGGTTCTTGAAGACACGAAGGAGGAAGTGGTCGCCCTTCTGAAAAAGACGGTACGGCCTGAGTTTGTCAACCGGATCGATGAGATCATCATGTTCAGGCCACTGAGCAAGCGCGACATCCGCAAGATCGTCGACATCCAGGTCGGCCTGATCCAGAAACGCCTCGAGGAAAATGGTGTCCGGCTCGAAGTGTCAGACGCCGCGAGAAATCGGCTTGCCACACTCGGATTCGACCCGCAGTATGGCGCACGACCATTGAAGCGCGTGTTGCAGCGCGAAATTCTGAACGAACTGTCGCGGAAGATTCTGTCCGGAGAAGTTCAGCGCGATGCGGCGATCCTCGTGGACCTTCGGGATGAAGTGGAATTCGTTTTCGAGAATCTCACGCCGGATGAGGTAGTAAGCTGAGGAGAATTCTTTCAATAATTTCTCGTCGTTGAAACCATATGAACGGCAACACTGTTAAAAGAAGTAGGTTTAAGGATTGGTAAAACCCCGTTCCTCCCCGGAACGGGTGGTTGGTTTGAGGGGTTTGGTTTAAAACGCTCTCTCGTGGCGGTACCCCGCGCGAGAGGGCGTTTTTGTTTTCACCCCATCGACGGTAATTTTATTTACGAATTTTTTCGTAACATTCTTGCTTCACAGCCGTTATTTCCTTTAGTTTGTCGTACGAACTGATTCGTAATATGACGAAGGAAAACATCAAACCAACAGACAAAGAGCTGGAAATTCTGCAGGTTTTGTGGGAAAAGGGACCTGCTTCCGTGCGCGAGGTGCACGAGGCTCTGGGGGGAGAAGCTGCCAATGGCTACACGACTATCCTGAAACTGATGCAGATTATGCATGAAAAAGGGACTGTGACACGCCAAAAGCGCGGTAAGCTTCATCTCTACAAAGCCGTGCATTCAGAAGAAGCCACGCGGAAGCAGATCCTCGACAAGTTCATCGACAAAGTGTTCAAGGGCTCTGCCGCGCAGCTCGTCATCAGCGCGTTGGGCAATCAGAAGTCGTCACCGGAGGAACTGGATGCCATCAGGAAGTATCTTGACCAACTGGAAGGAGGTGAAAAATGAACACACTGTTCTCCACGTTTACGCATCCCCTGGCTGAAGCAATCGGATGGACCTTGCTTCACTCCCTTTGGCAGGGTTTGGTAGTCGTGCTCCTGGCAAAACTTGCGCTGCACTGGATACCGTCCAATCGCCCAAATGTTCGATACGCCGTCGCCCTCTCAGGGCTGGCGCTAATCGTCATTTGCAGCGTCGTGACACTATCGTTGTCGCTTCCGGATCAGCAAGATACCCGCAGTACAACCGCCTACTATCACGCTGTTATCGCTCCCGTCGTTAAATCACCTTCTTCTCCGGCGCCTGCAACATTCATCCGCGAGGCCGCGCATTCTATCGAAGCACAAATGCCGACAATCCTGGCCCTATGGATGACGGGCGTGCTGTTGTTCACGCTACGTCTCGCCTTCGGCTGGGCTTACATTACGCGCCTGCGTGCGACCGCCGTTCCGGTATCGGAACCGTGGAGCGGATTGCTTGAGGACATAAAGGGTGAGTTGGGAATAAAGACTGCCATCCTCCTCGCTGAATCCAATCGAATCACGGTACCCGCGGTTGTCGGCTTTTTCAAACCTGTGATCCTCGTGCCGGTGGGAATGTTCACCGGGCTCTCGCAGCAACAGGTTGAAGCTGTGCTGCTTCACGAGTTGTCGCACATACGGCGTCACGACTTTCTTATCAATTCACTTCAGTCGGTACTGGAGGTGTTGTATTTCTTCAATCCATTTGTCTGGATGCTCTCGTCGACGGCACGCAATGAACGCGAATACTGCTGCGACGACCAGGTTGTCAACCGCTATCATCCGCGCACGTATGCCGAAGCGCTGACATACCTGGAGACCACACGGCTGAACAAGCCGGCACTAGCTGTCTCTCTTACAGGTGAAAAGAACAATCTTCTTTATCGCATTCAACGCTTTATGGAAAAATCCAAGCGCAATAACCCGGTACCTCAATGGATGGTTCCGGTGATACTAACGGTGGTTGGCGTGATAAGCATGTCGTGGCTGACGATCGGCAAAGATCCCGCGCATGACGAAGCCGCCAAAAGAGGTCGGTTGCAAGTTGCCCCACTCGTTGCTCCACTGATTGCTCCGTCAGACACGATCGGAAATCCCACAGAAAAACGAGCCGTATGGAAACGCAAGAAAACGGTAACGATCGGCGAAGATGGTCAACCTCATGAAGAGATCGTTGAAAGCTTTGAAGGAGATGAGGAACTCCGCGAGGCGATGAAACAAAATTTCAAGTTTGACTACGATCTCGATCTTGACTTTGACTACGATTTCGATTTTGACTGGGAACTGGATTCAAGCTTCATGTTAAAGCCCGACTCCGGCTTCGGCTACGGTTTTCAATTTAAGTTCGACTCCCTGATGCGTCCGCATACATTTTACTTTCATCCCATGATCGATAGCATGCCGCCTTTCAGGGACGACGTGAAGGCCTTCCGCCAGGAATTGGAGAAAATGTTCCAGGACCGCTTCTCCGACTTCTACAAACAACACAGCGAGGATATTCAGAGCATGATGGATCGCCTGCAGGAAAAGTTTAATGACGAGTCGTGGCACGAAAGCCTGGAGCGGCAAATGAGGGACATGCAGCGGCAAATGGAGCAAATGATGCAGCGAATGAAAGAGTCGAAGCTCCTTAATGAAACGCGTTTGCAGGAAGAGGCGCTTCGGCACCAGGCAATGCAGATGCACCAGCTGAATAAACTCAAGCCCGTGTATACCCGGCAACATCACGACCAGCTTATTGCCGCTCACAAACAAATGGAATTGGCAAACCGTCAGTTGCACACGCTGATGAAAAAGCAGCACGCATTCAACGAAGCGCTGAGGGATGAGCTGGTCAAAGACGGTTATCTGGGCAAAGACGAAAAATTATACTCCGTCCGCTGGACCAACGACAGCATGGAAGTCAACGGCAAGAAGGTAAAGCCGAAAGATGTAAAGAAGTACAAGAAACTTAGCGACAAGTTTCTTGGGGAATAAAATCACTTTCGCTTAACACCCAGACCCGGTTCATCGAGACATGACATCACACCGCCGGAGAGCTTGAATCCTCCCGTCACGATGTCGGAGGAGAGATCAAAGCTTCCGTCCAGATCGATGTACCGGGTTTGGGGACAAGCAAAAGCCGTGTGCAACGCGGCGGCAATGCTGATGATACTTTCATCGTTGCATCCCCAGAAAAGATCGATACCCGCCGCGGTCGCGATGTCAGCAATCTTGAGCGCCTGCGATATACCGCCACATTTCATCAGCTTAATGTTAAAAATGCCCGCGGCTCTAGACGGAGCAAGCAGTGTCAACGCGTCTTCAGGTGTGAGCAGCGATTCATCCGCCGCAATCTTTTCTTTGATAGAGCCCGGAAGTTTGCGCATCTCTTCGATAGCGCGCGCGGCAAGCGGTTGCTCTATAAGTTCGATATCGAGCTGAAGGGTTTTGTGATAAAAGTCGATCGTCTGCTCCACGGTATAACCCTGGTTCGCGTCGATTCGCAACACGATCTTTTTTCCAAACTCTTCGCGAAGTTTTACGAGGCGTTCAACATCTTCTTCGAGGTCCTTCCCCAATTTTACTTTGAGTATAGTGAATCCGTTCTTTACGTGTTCCCGCGCTTCACGCAGCGTTTCATCTACATTCTTGATGCCGATGGTTATTGACGTTGGCATCGACTTATGCTTTTGTCCCAACACCCGAACAAGGGGTAACCCAAGGAATTGGGCATATGCGTCATGCAGGGCGATGTCAAACGCAGCACGAGCCGCGGGATTTTTGGGGAGGCGCTCGACGAGCTCGTCGGTCAATTGACGGATCTCACGAATGTCTCGGCCCACCGGAAAACTGCCATTCGCCTCGCGTATGGCTTCCAGGCACGACTCGTAGCTTTCGCCCGTGACATACTCACTCGGGTTTCCGGCGCCCAGGCCGGTAATGCCGTTCTCCAGCGTGATTTCTACAAATACGTTTCGGACCTGTTCAACTGTTTTGAATGCGATGGTATACGGTCGGGTATTACCCATGTCCGCGTCCCACGAAGACATTCCTGTAATCTTCATGCCACGATTTTAGATTGCACAATCAGTTTCTGCAGTACGGGCACCAACGTGTTAACGCTGTCATCAAAGGGCAGCACCGCCGGGATACCGAGTTCTTCCGACGTACGGTCGCACCACTGACGGGCTTCTTCGCCAGACAAGCCTGATGTGTTTACGGTAATGGCCAATACCGGCGCTCCGTACATGGCGATCATTGCGATTACATCTTTCAGGGGCGGTATGAGCGCGGGGTATGATTCGTATCCTTTGTATTTCTTTCTTGTCGGGTCATGCTGAAGAATGACTCCATCGGCGGCGGCTGATACAATCCACTCGGCACCCGCGGGCCCGCTGGGATTGCAAAGTGAAGATTGTCCTTCGAGAAAGATGATGTCGGGCTTTCGCTCGCGGTAGCATCGAACAACGGCGTGCTCGAGTTCACCTGATACAAAATCGTTGAGTGTGGAATCGAATATGAAACCATACTCTGCTCCCTGCATCCATCCCGTCTGACCCGTGTAAATCATCTCAGCGGTGTAGCCATTGTTTCTCATCAAGTCCGTGAGGATTCGCGCGGTCGTGCGTTTCCCCAGCGCGCAGTCTGTGCCGAGCACAGCGACCTTCGGGCTTCGCACGGTGGCGATTTCTCCGGTCCAGAAATGGAGGTCTTTTGCCTTTTTGGGCTTGCGTACATCGATTATCTCCAGTCCTTTCTCACGCGCGAGGTCAGCAAGCTCGGGAATATCACTGATGTATTCATGAAGACCATTCACAAGCCCGAGGCCACCGAGCAGCGCTTCGCGCAACTGTTCGCGCAGTTCCGGGGGAATGACCCCGCCTTTGGTGGCGACGCCAATGATACAATAGCGCGCATCCGGGTTGCCTTGCGAGAAATAGTCCTGTAAGGATGCCAACACAGGGATGCCACAGGGTTTGCCGTCGAGGACCTCGCCTGCATCGCGACCGGCGGAGACCGGATCGATGATAGCGCGAATAGTAAAACGATCCGTACCGCGGATCAGGCCGTGGGCAGTTTTTGCCTGGTTGGTGTCCAGGTAGCCCCCGGTCAGCACGATTGCATTGCTCTTCATATCAAGACACAAAGTCAAATGTGCGGCGTGCCGATGAAGGAACCCCGCAAAATGGCCCGTTTTCGGGATACCCCAGGGTCGGGTATTCCTCCGCAAATGAGCAACTTTTCAACGGATTTTGGCTAACTTTACTTCAATTAAAAAGCGCCCATGAAAGCCCTTTCGATCGCAATATTGGCTGCTTTTATGTCCCTCCCCCTCCGATCGGCGGCGCAATCGTTAGTAGGTACCTGGCAGCTTGTTCGCCACAACACCTGTCTTGAGGACGAAATGGATGAAGATGCGGCCACGAGCGACCTGCTCGAAGATATTCGCAGTCGCTCCTCAGGGACACCCAGCGTGATCGAATTCAAGGACGACAACAGTGGCGAGGAAACGATCCGGCTGCTCGACACGAGGCGTTCCTCGAAGAAAAACACCTTTCTCTACCGCTTTAGCGAAGGCAAAATCTACTTCCTGGACAAGAAATCGAGATTGTTGCTTGGCGCGTACGACGTCGATCGACTGAGCGCCGACTCCCTCGTGTTTTCCGAAGCGTCCCGGGCCTGCGAAACCCGCATTTTTGTCCGACTGCCAGACCGCTGAGCCCTTCTTTGCTTTTGCGTACCTTTGCACCATGATCACAACGGCCGAAAAGCAGGATATTCGAAAACTGTCTCTTGACGAGATGAAAGCCTTTTTCGTGGCCCACGGCGAAAAGGAATACCGCGCAAAGCAAGTGTACGAGTGGATTTGGATGAAGGCCGCACGGGATTTCGATCAAATGACGAACCTGTCGCTGGCAACGCGCGAACTGCTAAAGGAGAATTTTTCCTTCCGCCTGCTGCACATCGACCGCATGCAACGCAGCGCCGACGGTACCATCAAGAATGCCGTAAAATTGCATGACGGGTTGGTGGTAGAGTCCGTTCTCATACCGCACGAGCGCCGAATTACGGCCTGTGTATCATCGCAAGTGGGTTGCAGCCTTGACTGCAAGTTCTGTGCAACCGCACGCCTCAAACGCATGCGCAATCTGTCAGTAGACGAAATTTATGATCAGGTTGTAGCGATTCGCGACCAGGCGCAGCTATTCTTCGGTCGCCCCCTTACCAACATCGTCTTCATGGGAATGGGCGAACCCCTGCTGAATTATAGTAATGTGATCGGCGCTATTGAGAAGATCACTTCACAAAATGGATTAAACTTCGCGTCGCGGCGTATTACGGTATCCACCGTTGGTATAGCTCGTATGATTCGAAAGATGGCAGATGATGACGTCAAGTTTAATCTCGCAGTGTCGTTACACGCCGCACTTAATGATACACGCTCCTCAATAATGCCGATCAACGAATCGAATCGGCTTCAAGACCTTGCCGATGCGTTGCGCTACTGGTATTCGCGCACAAAACGGAAGGTCACGTATGAATATGTCGTTTGGGAAGGGATCAATGATTCACCGGAACATGCGGCCGCTCTCCTCAAGTTCTGTAAAGTCATTCCCTGTAAGGTCAATCTGATCGAGTACAATACCATCGGCGACGACACGTTCAGACAAGCATCGGAGGAAGTAATTCAGAGTTTGATGCAATTGCTGGAACGCAACGGAATTACAACCCGTATACGGCGGAGCCGGGGGAAGGACATCGATGCCGCCTGCGGGCAGCTGGCTAACAAGAGTGGATGAAAGGAATCTGCCGGGGAAGAATCTTAGCGCTGTTAGCGTTGCTGATCGTCATGAATTTCGGTCTGCCACCGCATGCGCACGCACAGGTTCGGGTCAGCGGGATTGTTATTGATTCGCTGACTTTCAAAGCCCTTCCCGGTGTTCACGTTCGTGCCAGTGGCGCCGGTGGCGTGATCACGGATGATAAAGGCGCCTTTAGCATCGTCGCTGCACCATTCGATACCCTTACCTTCAGCAGCGTTGGTTATCGCCCCGTTCGTTTTCCGGTTATCCTTGATGAGGAAGACATCATCATCGTAATGACAGAAGATGTTACATACCTCCACCCGGTACTCGTAACAGCACCTTTTGTCCGGTCTCCCCTTATTAAGGATAAAGCCGAGGTTGAGCAACGGATATCACGACCGGCACCGTTGGCTTCGGAAGCCGGCATCGCATTCGACTATTTCTCACGAGCACAGCGGGAAAAACGCAAGCTGTTCCGGTACCTTGAAGCCAACCAAAAGGTTGAAGCGTACGCCAGACTTGTAGCGGACCCCATGTTTAAGAACGAAATGATCCGACGGTATTCACTTACCGAAAATGCCTACTACACCGCTATTGAAAACTTCAACATGCATCTCCTGGATAGCATTGCTTACAAGACTCCTGAAGAGGTAGCGGGAATTCTTGATGACTATTTCTGTCGCGTTAGTTATCGGTGTCAGTAGCGCCGTACTAACAGCTACTTCGCAGATCGCAAATCAGCTCCCACCACCGACCACCATTGGAAATATCACTTTCCCCTTGCTATCTTGGAGCGAACCCTGTTTATGAAAACAGCGCCTTCGTGGGTTGACCCCTCCCTTTTTCCTTTCCGATCTCATTGGCTTAAGATCGGCGAATGCGAACTCCATTACGTCGACGAAGGAAGTGGAGATGTCGTTCTCTTTACCCACGGAACACCGGAATGGTCATTCGGCTATCGGCATGTGATCGGCGATCTGCGAACCACGTTTCGGTGCGTTGCTCCGGATATGCTGGGATTTGGACTGTCGGACAAACCTCCGGGAGAAGATTACACCTGCAAAGCACACGCGGAAAGATTGGAGCAGTTTATCGCGGCTTTGGGTCTGCAAAACATCACGATTGTCGCGAATGATTTCGGAGGCGGCATCGCGCTTCATTATGCGGTGCGAAATCCCCAGAACGTGAAGGCTATACTGCTCACCAACACCTGGTGCTGGTCTTTGTCAGGCGATCCACACTACAGCAAGCCCGCACGGATAATGCGAACGTGGCTGGGTCGGTTTATGTACCGCCGATTGAATTTTCCGGTTAACGCCGTGATGCCTGCCGCGTATGGCGACCGTAAGAAGCTCACACGCGAGATACACAATCACTACCGCAGTGCTTTGCCGGATGCAGCGTCACGCATCGGTACTTATGCTTTCGCAAGAGAGATTGTTGACGCTGGCGAGTGGTGGGAATCGATCAGGCAGAAGTTCGACGTCCTGCAAAACATACCAAAAACATTTGTGTGGGGAATGGCCGACAAATTCGTGCCGCCGTATGAACTTGACAAGTGGCGCAAACTATTCCCTAATGACCGTGTGGTGACGCTTGAAGGTGTCGGCCATTTCGTTCACGAGGAAAAGCCGGAGATATTAACTTCAGCGCTTCGAGCGCTTATTTCCGGGACGCGTTGAACAGTTTTTCCTTTTCTTCCCGTGTCAGACTTTCGTAACCTCCTTCTGAGATCTTGTCCAGAATGGCGTCGATCTCGTCTTGTGAGACGCGATCCGTAGCGGGTTTGCGACCTTCTTTCGTCTTCTTTCGCTGCCCGCGATAGGTAACCTTCACGCGCGTCTCGGGCTTCAACATTCTTCTAAACCAATCGAGCACGAAAGTGACCCATCCACCGATGTTGCGCCCTGCCTTGAGTTGTTTGATGTACAAGTATCCGATGAGGGCACCGCCCAGGTGCGCCAGGTTTCCTCCCTCATTGGTTCCTACGGTGCCGATGAAGGAAACCACAACGAAGAATGCCGCGATGTATTTAATGCGAATGGGTCCCAGCAGCAACAGGAAGAACGTATAGTTCGGTAAGAGTGTCGCACAGGCGACGACTACCGCGTTTACCGCAGCCGAGGCGCCTACCATGCCGCCTGCGGGTATGTTTAGTTTATAATACGGTATCAGGTTATAGGCCAGCAGAAACATTATGCCTCCCGCAAGAAATCCGAGTACATACACTGCGATCAGTTTGTCGCTGCCGAGATATTCAACGAAAAGACGGCCGAACCAGTAAAGGATCAGCATGTTGAAGAAGATGTGGAGGATGCCTGACAGGTCATGCACAAATGCATACGTGATGATCGTCCAGGGTTTTTCCACGAAGTCTGAGAACAACGCGGGTATGGCGATGTTATGGTGAATGAACTCGAAGAACCCGTCGGCCTGAAGAATAGCAGAAAATACTCTGAGGACGGCAAGTGCAAGGAAGATCACCACGTTGATGATGATGATCTGAACGTGTGCGTTGTTGTAACGATTAAAAGCTTGTTTAAAGTCGTCGAGCATTTGATCCTCCGTTCTTCATCGGTCTCACCAGTACCTCCCTCCCTGTTTGCGCCACGCCATGATGAGGCCAAACGCTACCACAACGCCGCCGAGGTGAGTAAAGTGTGCCACCTGTCCGCTGCGATCCATAAGGAACGTCAGGCCGCCCAGCAGGAAGACGAGGTATTTGGCCTTTATAGGAATCGGTGGGAACAGCAGCATCACCTCCATATTAGGGAAAGTCATGCCAAAACCCATCAAAACTCCATAAATGGCGCCCGAAGCGCCCACCATGACGCCAAACTCACCTGCGCCGAAGAAAAAGTTGACTAAGATACTAAATACTGCCGCACCTATTCCGGTTATCAGGTAAAACGCCAGGAATCGCTTTGGGCCCCAGTATGTCTCGAGTGTAGGCGCTATGAACGCCAGCGCGAGCATATTGAAAAAGATGTGCGAGAAGCCGCCGTGAACGAACATGTACGTGAACAACTGGTACGGCTTAAAGCAATCGGATTTGTAACTCCACAGGAAAAGGAACCCGGGAACCAGGGCCCCGAAGTCCGCGTAAGGGAGGCCGGCTATGGTGCAGAAGAATTCCGCGTTGGGTGCCACTTGCTGGGCCAGGAATACGAGCGCATTTATTACGATCAGATTCTTTACGACGGGGGTGAGTCTGAACATAGGGATGGATTAATCGCAGATTTAAGGACGGCTAAAGTAACTTTCGATTTTGCCAAACTCAAAAATAAAGAACGTTGGTTTTCCGTCAGGCGTCAGATTGGGCGTCCGACAGGCCATAAGCTGGTCTATGATGCTGGCCATTTCCTCTTTTTGGAGGGGCTGTCCGCTGCGTATGGACGCGCGGCGTGCCAGCGCCAGCGCCAGATTTTCGTTGATCGGCAGTGAAAGTGTCGCCTGATTCAATTTGAACTGCTCAAGAAGCCCTTCGAACAGCTCCTTTTCGCGACCGGCATTGACATGGGCGGGGATTCCTTCGATCAGGAAGGAGTAACGTCCGAATACTTCAAACCGAAATCCCAGCGCTCTGATCTCTGGTGTCATCTCTAATATCAGCGCGAAATCAGCCGGGCTCATCTCCACCGTTTGCGGAAATAACGACTGCTGACTTTCTCCGCTTCGGTTCATAAGCCGATCGAGGTTTCGCTCGAACAGGATGCGTTCGTGCGCCGCTTGCTGGTCAACGATCATGAGCCCGGCGCGCACCTGACGCAGGATATACCGGTTGTCGAGCTGCACCAGCCAGCGGTCCACGGCTGTTGGTTGGTCGGGTTGGTTGACTGCGCTTTCAAACCGCAGTTCACGAACCGGCTGCGTTGAGGCTTGTGCGAGCGTTGAAGTGTCAAGCAACTCCTCCCACCTTTTGAGGTTGCTGCGCTGCAGGGGTGTGTTAAACCGCTCATCGAAATAAATCTCCCGCGCCTGTTCCGACGACGCCTTTTCCAGGCGCGTCATAATGTTTACATCTTCCTGAAAGTCGATAGCGGGCATGAGGTTGTGCGCACCGATAGCCTGTCGCACGGCGGCGAGAACTACTCCATATATAGAGCGTTCGTCGTCAAACTTGATTTCCGTCTTTGTAGGGTGAATATTCACATCGATGTGACGCGGATCTATTTCCAGAAATATGGTATAGAATGGATAGGCGCCCTCCGGCAGGAGCCCTTCGAAGGCCGTCATCACGGCGTGGTGAAGGTAGTTACTCCTAATGAAGCGATTGTTTACAAAGATGAATTGCTCGCCACGGGTTCTCTTGGCAGCGTCCGGCCGACCGACATAGCCGTGCAGCTTCACAAGATCCGTTTCTTCACTGCACGGAGCAAGTTGTTTCTGGTACGACTTTCCGAAGAGTGAAACAATGCGATGACTCAGTTTTCCCGGAGGGAGTTCACACTCCAGCGTGTCGTTGATATAATACGTAAATGCAATGTGCGGATGTGCAATCGCAATGCGCTGGAACTCCTCGTTGATGTGACGCAATTCAACAGAATTTGACTTAAGAAAATTTCTCCGGGCGGGAATATTAAAGAAGAGGTTTCGGACGCTGACGCTGGTACCAACTTCCGCAGCGACGGGTTCTTGTCTCCGCACTTCCGATCCTTCTACATATATGAGTGTACCGATTTCTCTGTCGGCAGGACGCGTCTTCAGTTCCATTTGCGAGACTGCGGCAATGGAAGCAAGCGCTTCACCGCGGAAACCCATGGTACGAAGCGTGAACAAATCTTCGGTCTTGCGAATCTTGGATGTAGCGTGCCGTTCAAGGCTCAGCCGGGCGTCAGTCTCTGACATGCCGATGCCGTCATCGACAACCTGGATGAGGGATTTGCCTGCGTCCTTAATTATCAAGGTAATGCGACGTGCACCGGCATCGACGGAATTCTCAAGCAGTTCCTTCACAGCTGACGCCGGTCGTTGCACCACCTCCCCGGCTGCTATCTGATTCGCAATGGCGTCGGGCAACAATTGGATGATGTCGGGCATGTGAAATCAGAAACTTAGCGGCGACTCTGCGTGCTGCCGCCGCGCATGAGAAAGTATAACGGGAAGATCACAAGGAGTCCGTAGAACGCGATATTGCCATACTCCAGGTAAACAATTACCCATACCGCCAGGAACGTGAATATTGCAAAACGGATAAGAGCCGTCGATGGACTTGAACGGCTGCTTTGAATCGAGCGACGCGAAGACGACCTGAAGGAGCCTGCTATCCTTTCACGGTATCCGAACAACGACGGATCAATATCTTCTGTCGGTTCACCTGCTGCTTTGCGGCTTTCGAGTTCTTTACGAATCCGTTCTTCACGTTCTTTGAGTTCGTACTCCCTCTCATCATAAAAGCGCGGCGTGAAGTTGAACCTCTTATGCTTTGGTATCTTGCTTAAAAAAGAAGGGAATTTCATCTTGCACGCAGCTAACTTCTATTTTTTGACCTCCGGAAACGCAAAATTGCCTTATAATCGTTTATTTACAAAAACCGTAACGGCCGGATGCTGAAAAAAGTTTACTGCCTTCTTACCCTCCTTTTGGGCCTTTTTGCAGCAGCACCAGCCCAAAACCCCAGGGATCAGTGGGTCGACAGCGTCTTTCAAACATTGGATGAAGATGCAAAGATCGGCCAGCTGTTCATGATTCCGGTCTACGCAAAATCAAACGACAACTATCTCGAGGAACTGCGAAGCGCGATTCGAAATCATCAACCGGGTGGTCTCATAATCATGGATGGTGGCCCTGTGCAAATTTCTCAAATTCAATCGCAAGTGCGCGATATCGCCGCCGCCCCTTTGATACTGGGCATTAACGCAGCCAACGGGTTGGGAAATACACTCGACAGTACCATGACGTTCACAACCCCGATGAGAATGGGAGCGATCCGTGATGACCGGTTGATTTATGAAGTGGGCGCGGAGATCGCGCGACAAATGAAAGTGCTCGGGCTTCATATCAACTTCGCACCACCGGCAGAAGTTCTCACGGCGACGCGCTTTGATACGCTGGAGCGATCATTCGGAGATAATCGGAATAATATAGCCGCCAAGGCAGTGGCCTACATCAGGGGTTTGCAAGATCAGGGTGTGCTAGCATGCGCGCAAAACTTTCCTCTGAAGGGGTTAACGGTTGTCGAACTGAAAAAAGATGAACTACCCGTGATCCAGGCATCTATCGACTCGGCGGAAACGTATCCCTACCGCATGATGCTTCGGGCGGGTATAGGCGGCATTCTCACTGCCTCCACAGAGTTCCCCTTATTCTTTGAGAAGAAGCGCGTTGCGCGGAAGAATCGGTTTCCACCCTCAGTGTTGTCATCGATCTACGCTGGTCAGTGGCTCAGGACCAACATGAATTACGATGGTCTGGTATTTGTCAACGCGCGCGATATTGCGCGGTCGTCGGGAAGTCTCCGCGACGGTGAGGCGGAAGCGCTCGCCTTTGAGGCTGGCAACGACATGATACTCTTTCCCGACCAGATTGGTGCTTCCATTCGGCGCATACGACGGCTTGTGCGTAAAGATCCTCGGTTCGCCGCATTACTCGACGAAAAAGTACGCAAGATTCTCGCCACCAAATATGAATTGGGCCTTCATAACCACAAGACGACACCGTCGTATGAAATTGCCCGGTCACTGGATACCGACTACGCCCGTCAATTGCAGCGACGGTTGCTGGAGCGTTCGGTTACCGTCGTGCGCAACGAACTGGCTATTCTCCCGCTGCGTTTTCTGGAAGACAGAAAGTTTGCGACAGTCACTATAGGCCTTCCAGCTCCCAACACATTCACCGACATAACAGACAAGTATGTCATTGCCGAACATTTTGTCGCTAGTAGCGACAGCATCGCAGAGCTGGCCGATCGGTTAAAATCGTTTACGACGATCATCGTAGGACTGTTTGCTGATCCTAACAATTACGCTCCGGTAATGGAGCAGCTCGCCAGGTTGCAGGCGGATCAGGAAATCATACTCGCCGTGTTTGGTTCTCCTCTGTGGCTTACATCGCTCCAGCAGTTTACCACGGTAATAGAAGCATATGAAGCCGGCCCCATGGGTCAGATCGTCCCACAAAGCATTTTTGGTGCGCTTGCGACAGATGGGATGCTGCCCCTCACTGTCGGGAGTTATGCATCTGGCAGTGGCGATGTACTGCAAAGCCTTCAGCGTTTGGGATACTCGTATCCTGAAGACGTAGAACTTGACGGCCGCGTGCTGGAAAAGATCGCATCAATTGCTGAAGAAGCGATCACTATGCAGGCCACGCCGGGCTGTTACGTGCTCGTCGCGCGAAAAGGAAAAGTTGTTTATGAAAAAGCTTTCGGACACCTTACTTATGACACCCTCACGCCCGTCACAGATAAAACGATCTACGACCTCGCGTCCGTCACGAAAGTAGCTGCAACACTCCAGGCGGTGATGTTCCTGTACGACCGCGGTCTTATCGACATCTATCGGAAGGCTTCATACTATCTGCCGCGTCTTCGCAATTCGAACAAGCGGGATTTTACCCTTAAGGATATTTTAACACATCAGGCCGGCCTGTGGCCGTTCCTTCCCTTCTGGGCACAGACCATGAAAGGCGGTCAATACCTGCCCGGCTATTACGATACGATTGCAAGTAATCGTTTTCCCTATCTCGTTGCCGAGGGTCTCTACGCGAATGCGGCGATACGGGACAGTGTATGGAGTTGGGTTGTTACGTCACGCGTTCGCGAAAAGCCGGTGCGAACACCTTATGATTACAGGTACAGCGACATGGGCTTTTACATCCTCCAGCAACTTGCAGAAACCATGCTGAACCAGCCCATGGAAGAATTCCTGCAACAAAATCTGTATGAACCGCTTGGCGCCACGTCAATGGGTTATCTTCCGATAAGGAGATTCCCCAAGGAGATGATCGCACCCACTGAACGGGACAGCCTGTTTAGGAAGCGGCTGTTGGTAGGAACGGTTCATGATCAGGGCGCGGCGTTGGTCGGCGGGATAGCCGGGCATGCCGGATTGTTCAGCAATGCAAACGACCTGGCGAAGCTGGCGCAGATGCTCTTGCAGGAAGGATACTATGGCGGGATTCGGTACTATCGCCCGGAAACGGTGCGGCTGTTCACCCGAAAGCAGTTCGATACGAGTCGTAGGGGTCTGGGTTGGGATAAAGCAGCGCAGAGCGATTGGAACAGTCCGACGTCGCTGTTTGCGTCTCCCTCCACCTTTGGGCATACGGGTTTTACCGGAACCTGTGTTTGGGTCGACCCGGAATTCGACCTTGTGTATGTATTTTTGTCGAACCGGGTACATCCCAAAATGACCAACAATAAACTTTTAAGCCTGAATATCCGTTCCCGGATTCAGGACGTCATTTACCAGTCTATATTCAGCTATTGTACCAAGACGCGGCCGGTTCATGACGCGGGTACGCCACTGGCGTACCGTACACAGCTCGAAACGTTAAACAGTAATTTGAAGTGAATCCAATAAGGATCGGTATCGTCTGTTATCCAACATTTGGAGGCAGCGGTGTAGTAGCGACAGAGTTGGGCAAAGCCCTGGCCAAAAAGGGTCATGAAATTCATTTTATCACATACTCCCAGCCAAGTCGGCTGGACTTCCTCAACGAGAACCTGTTCTACCACGAAGTAGACTTCAGAACGTATCCACTGTTTGAGTATCCACCATACGAAACGGCGCTTGCAAGTAAGATGGTCAGCGTCGTGAAGAATGAGAAGCTTGACTTGCTTCACGTTCACTACGCGATTCCTCATGCATCGGCCGCTTATCTCGCACGGCAGATTTTGCGGACAGAGAACACCATCATACCGGTGGTGACTACTTTGCACGGCACGGACATCACCCTCGTGGGTAAGGACGCTTCGTATGCACCAGTCGTTACATTTAGTATTAATGAGTCAGACGGTGTAACCGCAGTGTCGGAAGACTTGAAGCGGGAGACGCTTCAACATTTTAAGATCACTCAGGAGATAGAAGTGATACCGAACTTCGTCGATATGGAGAAGTTTCGCAAAATGAAAAAGGATCACTTCAAGAAGGCCATCTGTCCTCACGGCGAGGCGCTCATCGTGCACATCTCGAACTTCAGAAAGGTAAAACGTATAAACGATGTGCTTCGGGTCTTTGCCCGGATCAGGAAGGAAATTCCCGCTAAGCTGTTGATGATTGGTGATGGACCCGAGCGTGTAAGTGCCGAAATCGTGAGCCGCGAACTTGAAATTTCCGAAGACGTGCGGTTCCTCGGAAAGCTGGAGGCGGTGGAAGAAGTTCTTTCCGTGGCCGACCTTTTTATTATGACATCCGAAAAGGAAAGCTTCGGGTTGGCTGCCCTGGAGGCCATGGCCTGCGAGGTGCCAGTGATCTCAACCAACGCTGGTGGACTACCCGAGCTGAACATACACGGTGTGACCGGCTTCCTTAGTGCGGTCGGCGACATTGAAGACATGACGCGAAACTCGCTGCTGATCCTCGACAAGGAAAATCTTCCGCGTTTCAAGGCCAATGCGTGGGCGCGGGCACGCGAGTTTGACATTAGCAAGGTTATGCCTCGGTACGAACAGTTTTACGCCAGGGTAATCGACAGGACGGCGGTGAAAACTTTGTCCTGACAAAGATCATTTTGCAGAAAGTGGGGGTAGGGTTAAATTTATGGCCAAAATGGATATAGGGAAGATGAATGCCGAGATCAAACCACAGAACAAGGGGACAAAGCAACTTTTCAAGAATCCCATCCTGGAACGGTTGTCGAGAACGCACATATCGGTTCCATTGATCATTTTTGGAATTTATTCATCTGCGCTGCTTTACTGGAGCGTCGTCCACACTTCGCTTTCAGTGTTAACAACCATCGGGTTGTTCTTCCTTGGACTTCTCGCATTTACGTGGGTGGAATACATGGTGCATCGTTATGTATTTCACATGCCCACTTATACAAAAACCCGGGCGAAACTTCAATACACGCTTCATGGAGTGCACCACGAATTTCCGAAGGACAAGGATCGGCTGGCCATGCCGCCCCTCCTGAGCATCACGCTGGCAACAATTCTACTGCTGGTCTTCCGCGTAATCATGGGCGACTTTGCGTTTGCGTTTTTGCCCGGCTTTCTGGTAGGCTACGCGCTTTATCTTTCCATACATTACATGGTGCACGCTTTTCAGCCGCCTAAGAACTTTCTGAAAGCGTTGTGGATAAACCACGGAATTCACCACTACAAAGACGGTGAAATTGTGTTTGGCGTGTCGTCGCCGTTGTGGGATTATATCTACGGTACGATGCGATCCAGGAAACCTCAAGAGGCTCAGCAGCAATAACCCCGGGGGTCCCGACCCCCGCGGCATTACCCCTCCGCTCCTAGATTCTGGCCTGCGGTTCCGTTTTTGCGGCCGGAACCTTGGAATAGGTAGGACAAGTGTAAGAGGAACACGACGCCAGGGCAAGCATTCCTACAAGAATAAGGGCGTAAAAAATGTGTTTCATGGCTTCACTGATGCATGAATTCCAAAACTAACGACCCGGTGACGTTTCCACACTCAATTCAGCCTCAATACCTTACATGGGTCCCCCAAACCGGAAAAAAATAAAATTTCGGGCGAGAAACAGATTTCCGAAATAAATGGTTTATTAAGGAAAATCAGCAGAACCGCCCGCTATGTCCGGTTATCGCTTCACCCAATACGTTCCGCCACCCGAAAAAGCCTCCAGCGACTTTCAAAAGCTTTTGAAGATTTTCATGCAGCTGGTGCTGATCACGTCCGGCAACGTGGCGGAAGCATTGCAATGGCTCACTGAACTCGACCGGCAATACGGACTTACCAACGAGAAGTACGGCATCGGGGATTTCATCGAACAGCTCAAACGAGAAGGCTATATCACTGACGAAACAGAACGCGGTGAGATAAAACTCAAAGCCCGCAGTGAGCAACACCTGCGGAAGTCGGCACTGGAAGAAATCTTTGGCAAACTCCGTAAGGCGCGCGGCGGCGAACACAATACGGTCCATAGCGGTCGCGGCGATGAGCAAACTACGGAGAAGCGCGACTACGAATTCGGCGATACGCCCGAACAGATCGCGATGACCGATTCGCTGCGCAACGCCCAGATCAATCACGGCGTAGACAACTTCTTCATGACCGAACGGGATCTTGAAGTTATAGAAAGCGAATTCAAGACCCAGACGTCGACCGTGCTCATGATTGACATCTCGCACTCGATGATCCTGTACGGCGAAGACCGGATCACTCCGGCGAAGAAGGTTGCCATGGCGCTGGCCGAACTTATCACCAAAAAGTATCCGAAAGACACTTTGGATGTTCTCGTATTCGGAGACGATGCGTGGCAGATTGAAATCAAGGACCTGCCCTATCTGCAGGTTGGACCATACCACACGAACACGGTAGCGGGACTGGAACTTGCGATGGATATCTTGCGGCGGAGGAAGAACCCCAACAAGCAGATCTTCATGATCACGGATGGGAAGCCTACATGCATCAAGCAGGGTATCCGATATTACAAGAACGCGTTCGGACTTGATGAGAAAATTCTTGCACGCACACTCAACCTGGCCACACAACTTCGCAAAATAAAAATACCGGTAACTACATTCATGATTGCAACAGACCCCTACCTTAAGGCTTTTGTTCGTGAATTCACCAGGACCAACAATGGCAATGCGTATTACAGCAATGTCCAGGGCCTGGGTAACCTGGTTTTTGAAGACTTTAAGCGAAACCGCAGGAAAACCTGGTAAGAACTCCTGCGCCAAACAACCTAAAAACTTGATAGCCTCATGCGCGATCTCACCTCTATTAGTACGCTGGGCGAATTGAAACGGGCGGGGTACAAACCCAAGTCCATCAAGGCAGAACTCAGAGCAAACCTTATCGCTGGACTCCGTCGAAAAGAGCCGGTGTTTGAAGGCATATGGGGATACGAAGAAACGGTTATCCCCGACCTTGAACGCGCCATCCTGGCGGGCCACGATATTAACCTTCTTGGCCTTCGCGGTCAGGCAAAGACGCGCCTTGCCCGGCTGATGGTTCGGCTGCTGGATGAATACATCCCGATCATCGAAGGCTCAGAGCTTAACGACGATCCGTTCAACCCGGTCTCGCGATACGGCAGAGACCGCATAGCACAGGAGGGTGATGATACACCCATTGCCTGGCTCCACCGCGACGAGCGTTACACGGAAAAACTCGCAACACCGGACGTATCCATCGCCGACCTGGTAGGCGACGTCGACCCGATAAAGGCGGCGACACTCAAGCTACCTTACTCCGATGAACGCGTGATCCACTTCGGACTGATCCCGAGATCGAACCGTTGCATCTTCGTGATCAACGAGCTTCCCGACCTCCAGGCAAGAATACAGGTTGCGCTGTTCAACATCCTTCAGGAAGGCGATATTCAGATACGAGGCTTTAAGCTTCGGCTTCCGCTTGATATCCAGTTTGTGTTCACGGCCAACCCGGAAGACTATACAAATCGCGGAAGCATTGTCACACCACTCAAGGACCGTATCGACAGCCAGATCATCACCCACTATCCGAAGACCATTGAAATCGGTAAGCAGATCACGGCGCAGGAAGCGAACCTTCCGGCTGACCCGGCAACGCGCGTCACGGTGCTCGAAATCGCGAGGGACCTCATCGAACAGGTTGCTGTCGAAGCCCGCAAGAGTGAGTATGTCGATGCAAAGAGCGGGGTGTCCGCGCGCCTTACGATATCGGCTTACGAAAACCTCATGGCAGCGGCGGAACGGAGGGCAATTCTCAACAACGAAAAAAGCACTGCCATACGAATCTCAGATTTCGTCGGCGTAATTCCGGCCATTACGGGAAAGGTCGAGTTAGTGTATGAAGGCGAACAGGAAGGTCCCGGAATTGTGGCTCAAAACCTGATCGGGAAAGCCATCCGCTCGCAGTTTATCAACTACTTCCCGGATCCCGACAAGTTCCGAAAGCAGAAAGAGAAAAGTCCTTATCGTAAAATCACGAACTGGTTCGGCGATGGCAATACGGTGGATCTCCTTCACGATATGCCGCAAAGCGAATATGAGGCGGCTTTGAAGAGCGTTCCGGGACTTCTCGATCTCGTGAAAGAGTTTCATAGGGAGAAGGACACAGCCACGCAGTTGTTCCTGATGGAGTTTGCGTTGCACGGTCTGGCGGAATACAGCCTGATCAGTAAACACAATCTGACCGTGGGCCATCAGTTCAAGGATTTGCTGAGCAGCATGTTTACGCTGCCCCGGCCCGGCGAAGAAGATGATGACGACGATGAAGTTGCAGGAGGGAAATTCTGAAACTTCCGTTCATGTCCGCGACAAAGTTAAAGGATCATGCACCACCCGATATCCGTCGTCTGCGTGAGTTGAAGAAACTTGTCGCGCACGGAGAAGGCCATCACCTTGAGTTCAAGAGAAAGGCAACCTTCCCTGAAAAGATCGTTCGGGAAATGGTCGCGTTCGCCAACACGGAAGGAGGCACCGTGCTGATTGGCGTAGATGACGACGGAACAATACCCGGCCTCCGTCATCCCGAAGAAGAAGCGTTTGTCATTCGCCAGGCACTGTCATCCTGCCGGCCCATGCTGCGATTTCATGAAGAGGTTATTCCGCTGGGCAACGGTCGATCCGTATTGCGGTACGACATTCTTGAGGGAAGGCGCAAACCGCACGTTGTCTTGCGCGACGGTGTTAAGGAAGCGTTTGTACGCGTAGGTGCCGAGAGTATTCGCGCGAGCCGCGAGGTCCGCGAGATCGTACGTCGCTCACAACAAAAGCGCAACATTCACTTTCGTTATGGTGAACACGAAAAAATCCTCATGCAGTACCTCGATGCGCACGAGTTCATCACGCTAAAGGAGTACATGAGCCTTGGAAAGCTTTCCCGTGATCAGGCATCACGCAAGCTTATCCTCCTGGTGCTCGCTCGCGTGCTCTTTGTTACACCACATGGATCGGGCGACCGCTACTCGCGGTTGGCGCCATGATTCAAAAAAACATTCTGAATTATCTGGCGCTTTCACTGCCTTTAATTACATTTCGTAAACCAAGTTCTTTGTGACGCATGTCTAAAACCAGGAAGGAGAAAAAGATCTTCGTACTCGACACTTCCGTAATCATATATGAACACGAATCCATCCTCAACTTTGACGAACACGACATCGGAATACCGATCACGGTTCTGGAGGAGCTTGACAACTTCAAGAAAGGCAACGATAACAAGAACTTTGAAGCGCGGGAGTTCATAAGGCTTCTCGATAAACTGGCCAACGGCCAGATGCTTCACCAGTGGAATCCTATCAACGGAAAGGGTAAAGGCAACTTCAAGGTGTTGATGGACACAAACAGTGCCATTGACGCAAACGTCGTGTTCAATGAAGTTAAGCCCGACCACCGCATTCTCAACGCAGCACTTCAACTCCAGCGTGAGGTCAAGAACAAGAAAGTTATTCTCGTATCCAAGGATGTAAACCTCCGTCTGAAAGCAAAGGCCCTCGGCCTTCAGGCTGAAGACTACACGACTGGCAAGGTACAGAACATATCATCGCTGTATTCGGGAAAGACGATTATCGATAATGTTGATCCCGACATGATCAACCTTTTGTACGAGAAAGGGTATTGCGTTCCTGAAGAAATTCTCGGAGGACCACCGGAGTACAAGAATCACTACTACATTCTCAAGAGCGGCAAAAAATCCGCGCTTGCGTACTACAACCCGCTGAACGGAATGGTGGAGCACGTGGAAAAGCGATCGGTGTATGGCATCAAGGCACGCAACGCTGAGCAGACGTTCGCCATGCATGCCCTGCTCAAGCCAGAAATTCGGCTCGTGTCCATGCAGGGCGTGGCCGGGACGGGCAAAACGCTGATCGCGCTTGCGGCAAGCCTGGAACAAAAGCGAAACTTCAAACAGATTTACCTCGCGCGGCCCATCGTGCCCCTCAGCAACAAAGACATCGGATATTTGCCTGGCGACATCAAGTCGAAACTCAATCCCTACATGGAGCCGCTATGGGACAATCTGAAGTTTATTCAGAACCAGTACAACGAGACTGACAAGGAATATCAGCGCATCACTGAGATGGTCAACCTGGAGAAGCTGGTCATCACCCCACTGGCATACATTCGGGGACGAAGCCTTTCCAACATCTGCTTCATAGTGGACGAGGCACAAAACCTCACACCTCATGAAGTCAAGACCATTGTAACCCGAGCAGGCGAAAACACTAAGATCATCTTTACGGGCGACGTCCATCAGATTGACACCCCTTATCTTGATTCACAAAGCAATGGGCTGTCTACCCTGATCGACCGCCTCAAGGGGAACGAGTTGTACGCGCACATCACCCTGGAAAAAGGCGAGCGATCGGAATTGGCCAACCTCGCAAACGAGCTCCTTTAGGGCCCACTTTGAAAATTTTTTCCCAAAAAGGGGCCGGTTCTATTCAAAAACCTCGAAATCCGTTGAATTTGGGGGTTTTTGTGCAATGGCCTGAAAATCGCGTCAGATATGGTACAAACCAAACCATATCATGTTTTTCAGATTTTTCTTTACCCGGCTTTCCCTGAAGAAGCAGGTGCAAACCTTGAAGAAAAGGGGCACATTTTTGGGGACCCGCGAAAAGGACTCGCGCAAGGTGTACATCTACATGATGACGAACCTGTTTGTGGAGGTGATCTATAAGAATGACGGCGTGGAAAACGAACCGGAACAGACGCGGGTGCTGGCGGGTTTGAAACGACTCAACGCCTCCCT
>QGUY01000499.1 GCA_003242315.1 Bacteroidota bacterium | reverse complement strand
TCGCAAAATGATGGGGCAGGAACTTCCCGCCTCCGTTCGCATGGGACAGCGACTGACAGGGATGACATCCAACCAGGAGTCATTTCCATTGGTTGGATCGTATTACGATTTTCACCAGTACGGCGACTCCGGAGCATGGATCAGCTCGCTCTTTCCGCATACGGCCAAGATCGTAGATGAGCTGTGCATCATTCGCTCTATGTACACTGAAGCGATCAATCACGATCCTGCCCTCACGTTCTTCCAGACAGGCGCCCAGCAGGGCAACAGGCCGAGCATGGGAGCTTGGTTAAGCTACGGCCTCGGAAGCGAGAACAAGAATCTTCCCGCATTCTGCGTATTGCTATCACGCGGAAAAGGGAACGGCCAGGGCGTGTACGCCAAGCTGTGGACGAACGGGTTTCTGGATTCTATTCACCAGGGCGTACAGTTCAGCAGCGGCGAGGATCCGGTACTGTATCTCAACAATCAGGAAGGCATGAACATGACGGACCGGCGCCGCATGCTCGACAAGCTGGCGGAGCTCAATGAAATGAGCTACAAGGAAATGGGCGATCCGGAAATTCAAACACGCATTCAGCAATACGAAATGGCGTATCGGATGCAGACCGCCGTTCCGGAGATAACAGACGTGTCGCGCGAACCCGATTCCATCATCAAGATGTATGGGCCCGAATGCCTCGTCCCCGGTACCTACGCCGCGAATTGCCTACTTGCGCGCAAGCTGTCGGAAAGTGGCGTGCGATTCGTACAGCTCTATCACCAGGGATGGGATCAACATGGTAACCTTCCCAACGAAATGGCAGGACAGGCGCGTGATGTCGACCAGGCATCCGCTGCGCTCGTTATGGACTTGAAGCAACGCGGCCTGCTAGATGAAACGCTTGTGATATGGGGAGGTGAATTCGGTCGGACCAACTATTCACAAGGTAAACTCGAGCCGGACAACTACGGGCGCGACCACCATCCTCGCTGCTTCAGCATCTGGATGGCTGGCGGTGGCGTGAAGCCTGGAATTGTTTACGGAGAGACGGATGATTTCGGATACAACATTGTCAAGGATCCCGTGCATGTTCACGACCTTCATGCAACGATCCTTCACCTGATGGGCCTCGATCACGAACGCCTCGTCTTCAAACACCTTGGACGACGCTACCGGCTTACCGATGTCAGCGGTAGAGTCGTGAACGATTTGATAGCCTGATACCACCCATATGAAAAGAAGAACCTTGCTTAAACAAAGCGCTGTCGTTGCGATAGGAAGCGTCTTCATCGGTCGCGACATGTTCGCGAAGAATTCCGGACCTGTATACGGCCATAACGGCATGCAGTACCGCATGGATAATGCCTGGGGAAAATTGGATCCTGCTACCCATCCCGTAAATGACTGCCACGAGATGATTCAGGACAGTAAAGGTCGGGTATTCCTGCTCACGAACGAGACAAAGAACAACATCCTCATCTATTCAACGTCAGGAAAACTCAAGGGAAGCTGGGGTCACGATTATCCGGGTGCGCATGGCCTTACGCTCGGCGACAACGAGTTGTTCATCACCGACACGAACCGCCACCAGGTATTCAAGACTACCCTCGACGGAAAGGTTCTTCTCACGATCGACTGGCCGCGCGAATCAGGAGTTTATACAAAGGCAGAAGAGTTCGTGCCGACGGAGGTAGCGGTTCGCGATGCGGGCGACTTCTACATTGCTGACGGATACGGTGCTCAGTACATACTGCATTACGACAGCAACGGAAAACTTTTGTCGTGGTTTGGTGGTCGTGGTGACGGCGATGAGCACCTCGATAACGCACACGGTATTTGCATTGACAAGCGATCGGGAACAGAGACATTGTTGGTTACCGATCGTACGCGCAACGCATTCAAGCGTTTTAGCCTTGATGGCAAACTCCTCGAAGTAA
>QGUY01000209.1 GCA_003242315.1 Bacteroidota bacterium | reverse complement strand
CCACGGATTTTGACTTATGGTTTCATTAAAATCTTACCTTTCTTGTTTCCATCCACCTTGATCTTCTTTGAGAATTTTTCAATGGGTTGTTCTGTGCGTATAAGTCTGCCCAAAGCGTCGTAAAACAGAATATTCGTGGGACCAACCTCCACCAGTCGGCTATCATCTTCAAACCGGTGTGTTGTGCTGAAATAGGGTTGATATTCTTTTACAGGTTTTCCTTTGTTGTTCAGAATGGTGCGACCGTTCCCTATCCATCGCGGGTTGGGTGTCGTATCAATGGATTGCAATTGCCCTGCATCATCGATGAAGCGGGCATTGCCGGGCGTAGTCTCGGTTTTTTTCATGAGTACCTTACCCATCCCGTTGGAGTATTCAAAACTGTATTGCAGTCTGTCGGGACCGCCGTTGTTGGTCACATCCTGAAAGTGGCGTTCACGAAGTATGGTAGCAGCACTGGTCGGCAGATGGTGAATGTCGTAGACGATCCTTCCCGTAGCGTGTTGCAGCAATGCTGCTCCATGCGCGTGTGGATCGTTGAAAAAATTGTTAATAGTGGCTTCATCAGGGTCTTCCACAAAGCCATCAAAATCATCCGCTTCATTTCCTTTTCCCTTTTGCGCTGTACCTACCACGAGACCTAATATGTCGAAGCGTACTTCGCTGATATTGTCGTTCGCGTCCTTTATGGCGGTAGGTTTTAGCACTCGAAAATCATACGCTATCACACTGGTCTGATTCCCGATGGGATCCTGCAGCACGGGAACGTACAGATGATACTTAGTTTCGAGGCCAGCTGTAGTCGTCTTTCCGTAAGGGTTGATGAAGCGATCAGGCAGAAAGAAATGGCTTTCCGGGTTAGCGGGATACCCCGTTGTTCCCGATGGTATCCACCATTCATCATCCGGATCGGAGGCCGGAAACAATGGCTTCAAACTGGCACTGAGTCTGTACTGTCCCGCTGTGAGAAGGGCGTTATCCACCTTCCCACTGTAAAGAGAATTGAGGAGAGTACTGGTAAAGGCGAGCCGATACGATTCGTACGGAATCCCTTTGGAATGTTGTTCCTTATAGGCCAGGGGTGTAACGGCATCGTCGCCAATATACAGTGTGCGTTCATGTGATAGAATCCTTTTCTGGACCTTAGTGGGGTTAGCGACATCGGTAAACTTTATCTCCTCGGCAGCATTCACGAAATCCTTCAGGTCTTGCGCCGTGAAATAGGTGCCTGCGGGTTTGGCGCCGGTCAGCTCCCACACTCGTGTGGCCGCATTGGATCGCACTCTGTATTCGGTATCTGTGTCGACGTCGTTGGTGTAGCTGTTCTCGTTGACGAGTATGTGAAGTGCAGCTTGCGCGGCCTTTACTGTTGAAGGAAGCTGTTGAATTTCCTGTTTAAGTTCCTCAGGCAACTCCGGATTATTGATCATGCGCGGATAGACCACGCTGGCGTTCACGACTACATTATTGAATTCGTCTATTTCGAGGTTAACATCGTGCTTGATCCGCGGGTCTGAAGGAACCCTTTCATAGTGATAGGTTATGGTTTCACTGGTGGCGGGAATGAAGACAGCGTATTTATTCTTGCCGCGGGGCTGCAACATTTTTATGTATCCGTTCTCCTCGACCACGCTGTAGGGTATTGTTTCGTTATCAGAGCCGTCAAGTGCATACACCTCCTTGCGCAACATCATTCCCTTGAGCGCTCTGAACGACTCCGCATATTCTCCGGCAGGAAGGTCTTCGATTTTGATACCTGCGGGCAACTCCACGTACGCATCCGGGAGATGGTGTTCTGTGAATGCTGTGTTATTGAAATATTCGTGACCAAACTGTTTTAGAATCTCCGCCTTTGCGATAACGGCACCGGTGTGGAACCACGTCTTCGTAAGCACCGGCGCTTGATGCAGGGATTCATCGGTTATGTTCCCGCTGTCGGCTCGAACAAAATTCGAATACGTTTCGGTATCAAGCTGATCAACTCTTGCAAAGCCTCTGAACTCTCTTTCCGCATGATCATAACAGCCATGGTGATACGAATACGTGGTTACAAAGCGCGACCTGGCGATGTCGTCCCATACCTCCACCTGCGATACAACTTGTACGGGAAAGGCCAGTTTTGTTACCCAGGGTTCTCCTTTTTTCTTATCGTCGAGATAGAATTGTGTGGACGACCTGTATTGAATTGTTGTTCGCTTGCCCAGATTGTTAGTCCAGCCAATGAGCAAATGGGGCTTTTTGCCTTGAGTAAGGTCGATGTACTTTAGTGGGCGAGGTGAATCGCCGGGCAGGGGAGAAGACCATACGATGCAGGCGCATCCCGTTCCCAGAAAGTCAGTTACGGATACTTCGGCCGCTCTGTGCATGTCGGGAAATGGATTGACAATGACAGGGCCCTCGCGCCATGCATTACCATTGAGATTATTCCAAACCCTTAGATCCTTGCGACCCAGGTATATAATGTCGGTAGTACCCGATCCATCAATGTCCGCTAACCGCAGATAAGCAGGATTAAAATTTTCGGGATGATCGAAGAACGGCGCATTCTCCATGGTTACCTTGGCGCTGAACCTGCCATAGCCCAGGTTGGCCCAGTAGCATACCTCGCCATTGCGGATACGCACGATGTCGGTCAACCCGTCGCCGGTCATATCGGCCAGGTATACCGACTGGACGGCATCGGCAAAGACAATGGTGGGTCCTCTTTCTTCGTCTTTTGCCTTGGGCGCATACACTCCGGTTTCAAAGCCTCGTTCACCACGCGCAGGAAACCACAGGAAGGCATCTTCTTCCGTGAGCAGGAGGTCGGGCATGCCGTCGCCTTGGAGGTCGATCCATTTCAAATTCGGATCGGCGAAGTCGATGACGGGCAATTGGGAAAAGGGTCGGAAAGGCTTCCATTCATCTTCGTCAGATAATTCGAAAAATCCCTGCTGTCCTCCGGAGAATGCAACAGCATACTTCTTGCCGTTTCCGGCAAGGTCGCGAATGCTGAGTATGCCGTTGGTCAAACCTGAAAAGGATGGCTTCGGAGCTACGAGTTGAGGAGGTGTTAGCTGTCCGTTACCCAGATTGAATTTGTAAAACCAACCACCATTGGCTTCCATCATCACACCCGGGATGCCCTCGCTGTAAAGGTCCGTCCACTGGTACGCCGGCCCCTCAGCGGGAGATGGGACATGTCCTGCTGAAGCGGCGGTGACGTCATGTATTTCTGTGTTCCATTCAAGCTGCTGGTAGGTAAAATCGAACGTCGGAAGCGCACGGGAGTCATAAGTGGTGCCGTTACTGTTCAGCTTGTGTCCTTTCTGGATAATCTTTACGAGATAGGAGAAGCCATCGAGGCTGTCGTTGGGAATTTCGAGCATTAGTTGCTCATCGAACACCAACTCCATGGACTTAACGAGATATGGCTCGGCGTTCGCGCGCAGTTCTTCGAAGCAATGGAACAACATGATGCGCCGGCAACGCCTGTACGTGCGGATTTCAAATCCGGCTCTGCAATTAGAGAAGGCGTCTTTTCGGTATGTCCAGGCATTTTTAGGGATGTAAACGTCCGCGGGAATCTGGTGGTCGATATCCGTATGAAAGCCTAAGCCTTCGGAAGCGTGCTCACCGTAGTCGAATACCAGCCTGAACATGAAGTCCGACTCATCCGGCACCGCATCGCCCCGATAGAAGGCAGTCTTGTTTCCGTAGAGTACTTGTTTGAGGTACGTGTTGGTGCAGCGATTTTTCTTGTTCCTTTCGAATACCCGCTCTTCTATTCCTGCAAAGTCTTCTGGTTTGTAGATATATCGCGTTATGTTTCCTTTATCGTCGCAGGTATAAGAGAGTAGCCACTTGAATACTTTGGAAGAGTCTTGTGGATCGGCGATGCGACTTTCAGAGTCAATGCCATATACCGATAGGATATTATCACGGCTTATGGCGCGCCAATGTACGTCGCCGTTCGTTTCGTTGACCCACTTTTCAATACGCGCGAAGCTACCTTCTATGCGCGGCCTGTAAAATGTGACGGTGTATTGAACGCCATGTTCGGCAGGATGTGTTGGTGTCTTATTTTCCCACGAATCATCGTTCCGTTCCAATACCGGCACAAGATCTTCGGCTCCGGTTACCTGGAAGACATCGCTTTCCTGGCCATCCAGGTATTGTGGCAACCCTTTGTCGGTTTTGCGCGAAATGGATGGAATTTGAATGCTCCATCCCAGACCAAACTCGCTATTGCCCGAGCCTGAGTTGTAAGAGAGTCTTAAGGATGGAGCTACGCCTTCGCGGCCTTCAGCGGTCGGCAAGGGTATGCTGACCGTGGCGGTCCCATTGACCGCATTTACCGAAAATTTTTCATCGATACTCTTGATCGCGCCACCGCCTTTAGGAAGTGTTATGGTTGGCGGTTGCACGAGGAAATTGTCGTCTGATTTTTTTCCTATGCTCTCGTCTTGACGAGGAATGGATGTCTTAACAGAAGATTCGCGTTCCATAGCCGCAAGCAATGTCTCTCTTTGAGAGGTTAATAGACTCCGTTGGGTATTCTCAGATTAAAAATTATTTATTGAAGTGGTGTCGTTGTTTACAATTTGAATTGGGTTTTGCAGTGTTAATGATAAATCCTACTAAAAGTAACTCACCCCCGTTATCATTGCTATACCAGATTTCAGGGAGAACAAGAGGACCATTGACGTATTCAAATGCCTAACGAACTGATTTTGTTTTGATATTGATTTACGGGACGGTACCGTGTTACTGTATCGCCCTTTGGAGGAATACCTGGTTACGCAATTGGATGTGGGTAGTTTCAGAAGGGGGATTTACTATGGGAAGGTTGTTAGTTCGCAGGGAACAGGTACCACCAGGATTGTACTAAGGTGAAAGTCAGTCGTTGAGAAGGCGTTCCAATTGTTCGGCCAGCTTTGGATTCCCAGGTCGGTGCGCATTTAGCGAAATAACTTTCCCTTGTTTGTCTATGAGCACGTACCTGGGAATCGGCGGCACTGCAAGGCTGGTGGCCAGGGGACTATCCTCCCTGAGCAGGTAGTGTCCACCGGAAACGTCATCGAATGGCAGTTTTTCTATGGCTTGCGTCCATTTCTTCGGATTGTCATCAATCGATATAAACACGAATGCTACATCTTTTCCCTTGAATCTTTCCTGTAGCGATTTTGAGTTCGGCATTTCCATCAGGCACGGTCCACACCAACTGGCCCAGAAGTCTATGTACAGTACTTTTCCCGAGTAGTTTCGAAGGAGGGAGGCCACCGTGTTTTTTTGGAACAAGGTGTCAGTGAGAGCGGTTGCCAGGACGCCTTCCTGCTTGAAGAATTGTTGTTTCTCATCGAGTCGGCGCTTTAACTCCTCGATATACTTGCTTGTCTGTGTTCCGTTGAGTTTTTCGAGATACGCTCTTATAAGGCTTTCGTTCTCCTCCTCTGGAGTGAAGAAGTACAACAAGTACGCTCTGTTGTCGCCGTTAAATTCCGTGTACGATGAGTGGAGTAAGTCGGCGGCCGAATAGCCGTTATCATACCGGTCCCGGTTTAGAAACTTGACAAAAGATCCCAACGCAAATCGGTAGTATTTGTTCTCAAGATCCTGCGGTCGCGAAATAAACTCGTTATAAAGGTCGAGCAACCTTTGTACGTAAAAGTCCGGCATTTTCTTGAGGTCTAGTTCGGGCGAGACGGAAGCGTATGGTGCAAGCAATGCACTTGCGTATTTGTAGTAACTCGTATTGAGCAGCAGCTCTGTAAAACCCGGGCGCATGAAATGACTGTGCTGCGCGATGTATTCTTTCCGCGCCACGTATTTTTCATTCATGAGGTTGTAATAGTAATCGAAGTTCAAGCGATTGGTGAAAGGTAACCGCTGAAATCCGGGTATGTGAATCCAAATTGCTTTTCGAGCCGCGTGATGAAGTTCACTTCGTTCGCCTTTCGTTCCATCGAAATGGAACCATTGGTCCTTGTCATAGGTGCAGCGAATGACGATAGTGTCACCAGGTTCCGCATACACGGGATAGAATTCCGTTTCCTTTGCGAAATGTATAAACAAAGGCTCAGAGGTTGGGATGGTTAAGTAGGAGGGGGACGTGCGAGGTGTATTGCTTAATATGATCTCAGCGGAGGTGATGCCTGTATTGAACGCATCCTCATAAAAGAAGAACACATTGTCATTACTATCGCATTCCGTTATCAGGGTTATCCCTGGATTCGCTTGCGCAACGTAGCTAATGACACAGAGGGATGCGATCAACCGCTTCATTTAACAATGAGAGGGATTGTTACATAAATTTAGCAAACTTTAGCAAGAAGGGGATATTTGCTTTTTTTTCGACACCTGATGGCGCATCGGCACTAACGATTGCCTTTTATTGTTGGATTGATAACTTGTGCCTATGGACGAAAGCATTCATCAACACCGGCCCCTCCTGATATCGCTCGCTTATAATATCCTGGGTGATATCCAGGAGGCGGAAGATATCGTACAGGATGCGTTTGAAGGATGGTACGAAAAACGGCGTGACGTTCAACACCCCAAGGCTTATTTGAGCCGGATAGTGGTCAATAAATCGATCGACCGGCTTGAAGCGGCGAAGAAGGAGAGGGAACTGTATAAGGGCCCGTGGCTGCCCGTACCGGTAGTGAGTGAGACGCCGTCCCAGGAGAAGCATCCGCAAGACCTGCTGCCAATCGCAGTTCTTGCGTTGCTGGAGAAGCTTAATCCCATCGAGCGGGCAGTGTTTATACTTCGTGAGGCATTTGACTACCCCTACCGTGAGATAGCAGACCTGTGCAACCTTCCGGAAGATCACGCCCGGCAAATCCTCCATAGAGCGCGGGAAAAAGTCCAACGCCCGCGGTCGCGCTTCCAGGCGGATTACAATCAACAGCAGCGCCTTATGGAAGCCTTCCTGAAAGCCTGTGAAAGAAGCGACGAGGAAGAACTGAAAAAAATTCTTGCAGAGGACGTCTCCTTCTTCTCCGATGGCGGTGAAAAGGAAACTGCTCCCG
>QGUY01000208.1 GCA_003242315.1 Bacteroidota bacterium | reverse complement strand
TTTGGTCCACTCATCAAATATCTAAGTTCGGTATTTTTTATTCCGATTTATCCCCTTAATTTGGGGGTAAATTAGTTTTAACCTAAACAACAACTTATGAAGAAGATTCTACTCGTTAGCTTCTTCGCGGCCCTTGTATTCGGTGCCTGGGCCCAGGAGCGAACAGTAAGTGGTAGGGTTACTTCGTCGGAAGACGGGGCGGCCATACCCGGTGTAAACGTCCTTTTGAAAGGGACTGCAATGGGTAGTGTCACCGATGCTACCGGAAGTTACTCTCTCACTGTACCGGAATCAGGTGGAACCCTGGTTTTCTCCTTTATCGGCTTCGTCACTCAGGAAGTTGAGATTGGCCAACGCTCGGTCGTCGATGTGATCATGACACCCGACGTCACGCAGTTGACGGAAGTGGTTGTCACGGCTCTCGGTATTGAAAGGGAGGAAAAGTCGATCGGCTATGCTGTGCAGGAAGTCAGCGGCGACGAGATCAGCAACATTAAGACCGACAATTTCGTCAACGCTTTGTCGGGACGTGTTGCTGGTGTTCAGATCAAGAACAACACGAACTTTGGCGGATCTGCCAACGTGTTGATTCGCGGTTCTTCGTCTCTGACAAAGAACAACCAGCCGTTGTACGTAATCGATGGTGTACCCATCGCGAACAACAACGTCAACAACGCCGGACAAACCACTGGACGCAATGGATACGACTACGGTAACACGTCGTCGGATATCAACGCCGCCGACGTTGAGTCCATTACCGTGCTTAAAGGTGCTGCTGCAACCGCGCTGTATGGTTCGCGCGCAGCAAATGGTGTAATTCTCATTACCACTAAGAAGGGTAAGAGCAGCGCTGGCAAGGGCCTCGGTGTCTCTCTCAGCTCAAACGTTACTTTCAGTAAGGTCGACAAGGAAACATTCCCCAAATATCAAAGAGAATACGGTGCAGGTTATGGGCCTTACTACAGCGGTGGTACGCATCCCTTCCTTGAAATAGTTGACATTGATGGCGATGGAACGAATGACCTGATGGTTCCGCTTTACGAAGATGCTTCGCGCGGCGAACGATTCGATCCAAACCTGCTGGTATACCAGTACCATGCCTTTTACCCGGAATCGCCGTTCTACGGTCAACCTACCCCCTGGGTCGCTCCGGCTCACGACCCGATCGACTTCTTCGAAACCGGAAAGACGTTCTCCAACACCATTGAAGTCAACAACGCGACGGAAAATGCCGCTTACCGGTTCTCATACACGAACTTCGACATGTCGGGTATCATGCCGAACAGTAAGCTGAAGCGTAACAACTTCGTGTTTACCGGTTCCTATAATGTTCTGAAGAACCTCAGGGTTTCGGCTCATGCGAACTATATCAAGACTGATGGAAAGGGTCGTCCCTCTACAGGATACAGCGACAACATCCTGTCGTCATTCCGGCAATGGTTCCAAACCAATGTCGACATTATTGAACAAAAGGAGTTGTTTTTCAAGTCCGGCAAGAACCTGACCTGGAACCCGGCCTACTATGATGACCTCGTTCCGATCTATTGGGACAACCCGTACTGGGTTCGTTACAAGAACTACGAAACGGACGAACGTAACCGGATCATTGGTTATACTCAGATTGACTGGGATATTACTAAGAACATCAGCATCATGGGCCGCGCCGCCATCGACACCTATGATTTCCTTGTTGAAGAACGTAAGGAAGTTGGGTCGGGATCAGGCGAATTTGGCGTTGGCCGCCCGGATATCACGTCGGGATACTCAAGGTTTACCCAACGGTTCTATGAAACGAACCTCGACCTCCTGGTTAAATACACGAAGGAGTTTGGCGACTTTGACCTGACCGCGTTTGTCGGTACCAATATCAGAAGGAGCCGCAACGACCGGGTCTTCGCGTCAACCAACGGCGGACTGGCCGTACCTGGCCTGTTTGCCCTGTCCAACAGTGTCGACCCGATGCTTCCTCCGGAAGAAAGTCTGCATGAAATTGGCGTAAACGGAATCTTTGGAAGCGTGAGCATTGGCTACCGCGACTTCCTCTACCTCGATGCTACCCTGAGAAGAGACCAGTCGTCTACGCTTCCTTCTGCCAACAACACATACTCTTACCCTTCCATATCGACGAGCTTCGTGTTCTCCGAACTTACGGATGCACCCTGGCTGTCACTGGGTAAGTTGAGACTGAACTATGCTGAAGTAGGTAATGACGTGACCCCGCTCAGCGTAAAGGACACTTACATTGCAAATGCTCCTTTCTCTGGCAACTCGCTGGTTACTGTAGCTTCATCCAAGAACAACCCCGACCTGAGACCTGAAAAGTCCAGATCGTATGAAGCAGGATTGCAATTGAACTTCCTGGAAAACAGAGTGGGCGTCGACCTCTCGATCTACAAGGTGAACACGTTCAACCAGTCAATTCCGCTCTCTGTGTCACAGGCTACCGGTTATCTTCAAAAGTGGATCAATGCCGGAGAGATGGAAAACAGGGGTGCAGAGTTCGTAGTGTTTGGTACACCCGTTCAAACCAGCAACTTCTCCTGGGACATTTCTTTGAACTGGGCTAAGAATGAGAACAAGGTTGTAGAACTGTACACCGATGAAACAGGCAACGAAGTGACCAACCTTTCGCTGGGCTCTCTGCAAGGTGGCGTTACAATTGTTGCGCGCAAGGGAGAACCTTATGGCGCGATCACCGGTTCTGACTATGTCTATACCGACGGACAACCGACGGTTGGAGCGAACGGTCGCTACCTGATTTCGCCTACCAACGATAATGTTATCGGAAACGTCAACCCCGATTGGACTGGCGGTATCCGGAATACACTCACGTATAAGAATTTCTCACTCAGCTTCCTGATCGACATGCAAAAAGGTGGCGACGTCTTCTCGCTTGACCTTTGGTATGGTATCGGAACAGGGCTGTATGCTGAAACTGCCGGCCTCAATGAAAACGGCGTGCCGAAGCGCAGCCCCGTTGCTGAAGGTGGTGGAATTCTTAACCCTGGCGTTTACGCTGACGGAAGCCCCAACACCACACGAGTTGAAGGTGACCGCTATACTGCAGACGGCTGGGCAGTTAGCCCCAACGCACGGTTTGTTTATGATGCATCGTACGTGAAACTCCGCGAAGTGTCGCTGACTTACAACCTGCCGACCACCCTGCTGTCAAGCACACCCATCCGCGGCGCCTCGATCAGCTTCGTTGGATCCAACCTTTGGATCATCTCCAAAAACCTTCCCCATGCCGATCCTGAGGCAAGCCAGGGCAGCGGTAACATCCAGGGATGGCAAAGTGGTGTAATGCCAATGACGAACAACTATGGCTTCACCTTAAATGTCAGGTTCTAAAAAGAAAATGGAATGAATATCATGAGAACAAAATATTTTGCCCTTCTCGTGTTGACCGCCGTGTTTGTCGGTTGTACCGACAAATTCGAGGAATTCAATACGGACAAGAAGAATCCGGCGATTGCGGCGGGGAACGCTTTGTTCACCAACGCCCAAAAGGAGTTGGCTGACCAGGTGAACCAGACCAACGTAAACCAGAACGTGTTCAAGTTGTGGGCACAGTACTGGACTGAAACGACCTACATTGACGAAGCTAACTACGACGTAGTTACTCGGAACATCGCTGAGCAGATTTACAGATTCATGATCCGCGAGGCGCTCAGGGATTTTAAGGAAGCCAAGGAGTTGATCGCGGTCGAAGAAGGCCCTGAGGCAGAAGCGACCAAGCAAAATCGGCTCATGATTATCGAGCTGCTGGAAGCGTATACCTGGCATCAACTGGTTGACATTTTCGGCATGGTGCCCTATACCGAGGCGCTTAACATTGAAAATGTCTATCCCAAGTATGACGACGGGGCTTTCATCTACAATGACCTCCTGAAACGCGTAACTGATGCAGTTGAAGCACTTGATCCCAGTGAAGGAAGCTTTGGCTCAGCCGACCTTTATTATGGTGGTGACGTAGAAAAGTGGATTAAGTTTGGCAACAGCCTGAAGCTGAAAATGGGAATCATCCTCTCAGATGTGAATCCCACCCTTGCTGAACAAGCTATTACTTCTGCACTGGCGGGAGGAATCTTCGAATCTTCAGCTGATGACGCCCTGATGCCCTACCTGAGCTCTTCTCCCAATCAGAACCCTCTCTACGAGGAGATTGTAGCAACGGGACGAAACGACTATGTTGTGGCTAACACCATCGTGGACATCATGAATGACCTTGAAGATCCTCGGAGACAGTTCTTCTTCACTCAAAAGGATGGAGCATACGTTGGCGGTATATACGGACACTCCAATTCCTACCCCAATTATTCCCACATTCATCCTGACATTCTGGCTCCGGATTTTCACGGGTTTATCCTGACCTATACCGAAATGCTCTTCTACCTGGCAGAGGCTGCGGAAAGAGGCTTTGCCGTACCGCTTACAGCTGAAGAGTACTATAACATGGGTATTAAGAATTCTATCCTCGAGTGGGGTGGTACACAGGACGACGTCGACACCTACCTCGCTCGTCCGGATGTGGCTTATGCTACAGCACCTGATGAATCTGAGGATGGCTGGAGACAGAAAATTGCGACGCAGGCCTGGATTGCAAGCTATACAAGGGGTCTCGAAGGATGGACCACCTGGCGAAGGCTTGACTATCCAATATTCAACATTGCGGAGCAAATTGAATCTGTGCACGACATCCCGACTCGCTTTACCTTCCCGATCGAAGAGCAAACGCTCAACCAGGCGAATTACGCTGCCGCAGTCGCAGCACTTGGTGAAGGTGGCGACAAGTTGACAACAAAGATTTTCTGGGATCTCTATGATGCCAATGAATAATTGGTAGCGATCCTGGACAAAGAAGTAGGGCCGGCATTACGCCGGCCTTATTTTTTTTGAAGCAAGTTTCAGTCTCTCCACCAAAAGGGCCTTACGTTTGAAGATATCCCCATGGGGTAATCTCTGCAGTCCGTACAGCCCGGAGGAGGGACAAAAGGTCCTTCCCCTGTACATGCATCCAGAAGGTCATTGACGACAGGGTAAGAAAGATCACTCTTATTAAGATACCAGCGGATAGCGTTTTCACGCACTACCGTAAAGTATCCAACCGCCGGACGGTCACCCTGAATCGTAGCGATGTTGGTTTCAAGATTGAATGGGGGCTTGTCTGAATGCAACGCGCCCTGATGTTGTTCCTGCATTTCTTTTAGGAACTCGTAGTACCGGGGTGATACCGTCAATTGCCTTATCAAAACGGTGAAGTCCTCGAAAATCCTTTCGTTCTCTTTGGTAGGAAGAAAAAAGAGTTTCTTTTTATATCCACCACCATGATCCTCTTCCAGCTGATAGTCTGCCAGGTAGTACTCGCCATAGACCCAACACTTTTTGACAGGAGAAAAGAGCGAAGGCAAAGGAGCGATAAAGACCCAATGCGGTGTAAAATCCCACTTGAAATATGCCTTTCCATCTGAATTCCGCGATGGAACCTCTAGCATGACATCGATTCCCGCTACAGGTCTTACTTCCTTCTTGCCGGAGATGATTTTGTAAGTCAGCTTTTCAGTTTCCTGGAAACTAATGTTCCCCATTGTGCCGCCTGGATCGGGTGGCATGGTTTCCCATGTACTTTCGTAGATCTCGTCTGACGCCGTCGTTATCCTGAGTTTATAGGAGCGGCCGGGCAACGCTTTGAAATCGGGGTCCCCGATCACATACCTCCCCTCAAAGCCCCCGATATAAGGCACCACCTCTCCCAAATCATCGATCAGAACAACAGAAGCGTCGGTCACGGGTTGGACGCGCTGGTTGCTTACGTCACTGGTAGTGCTTAATCTGACCCAGAAGAGTCGTCCATCAGCGGGATAGAGTTGTGTGTCAAAAAACGACTTGTCGGAAATTATCCCCTCAACAACAAGTCTGGGTTCATTGTCTTTTACGACAAACTCATAAGGTTCAACACATCCGAGAAATAATAAAAGAAGGAACGTCCAACGGGAATAAGGGCGTCGCTTAAATCTCAATATCATACATTGGGCATTGGCCGTGCGAGGCCCGTAAAGGTAATGGAATTCATGCTTCTCCCAATCAGAATCTATCGCACGAGGAGATCACAAAAAATAGTTTCAGTCTCTCCACCAAGAGGGTTTCACGGTTGATGATATGCCGTTAGGATATGCTCTGCAGTCCCAACATCCGGGAGGCGGGACAAAGCGTCCTTCCCCTGTACACGCATCCAGTAGGTCGTTGACAACAGGATAGGAAAGTTCACTCTTATTGAAATACCAGCGGATAGCGTCTTCGCGCACTACTGCAAAGTATCCAACTGCCGGACGGTCACCCTGAACAGTCGCGATGTTGGTTTTCAGATTGAAAGGAGGCTTATCGGAAAGCAACGCACTCTGATGCTGTTCCTGCATTTCTTTCAGAAAGTGATAGTATCCGGGTGATACCGTTAGTTGTCTTATCAAAACGGTGAAGTCTTCGTAAATCCTCTCGTTTTCATGGGTGGGAAGAAAGAAGAGTCTCTTCTTGTACCCTCCTCCGTGATCCTCCTCCAATTGGTAGTCGTTCAGGTAATACTGGCCATACACCCAGCACTTCTTAAGGGATGAGAAGAGCGGAGGCAGAGGAGCGACAAAAACCCAGTGTGGTGTAAAATCCCACTTGTAATACGCCTTATCAGCTGAATTCCGCGGTGGCACTTCCAGCATGACATCGATTCCCGCCACCGATCTAACCTCTTTCTTGCCGGCGATGATTTTGTAGGTCAGTTTTTCGGTTTCCTGGAAACTAATGTCTCCCATCGTACCGCCTGGGTCGGGTGGCAGGGTTTCCCATGCGCTCTCGTAAATCTCGTCTGATGCCGTAGTTATCCTGAGTTTGTAGGAGCGGCCGGGCACGGCCTTAAACGCCAGGTCGGGGAGTACGTACGTCCCCTCAAAACCCCCTTCATAAGGTACTTCCTCTCCCAAATCATCGATCAGGACCTGTCTCTTAACAACATTCCCAGCCCCCTAAAACGGCTCAT
>QGUY01000498.1 GCA_003242315.1 Bacteroidota bacterium | reverse complement strand
GCATGTGATAGATGTCGTAGAGAAGTTTGAAATTCTCCGCGCCCAGTTTTTCGCACAAGGCCACGCCCCACGGTGTATGATCGCACATGTAGTCCGGGTGATTGACCTTGCTGTTGAGCAACTCCATCACAATGTTGATATTGTACTTTTGAGCGAGTTTCACGACAGGATCGAGTCCGCGTGCACAGTTTTCCAACCCGACCTTGTCATCCATACCATTCCTGTTTCCCGAAAAACAGATCACGTTCTTGATACCGTGATCTGCCGCTTTAGGTATAACGTCGCTAAAGTCTTTCAGTAGTTGCTCATGATTAGCCGGATCGTTAAAGCCCTTGGGTATTCCGAGAGGACTTCCATTCGACATGGCACATGTGAGTCCGTATTTGATGGCGACAGCCCATTCGTTTGGTCCGAGCAATTCAACCGACTTCAGCCCCATTCCCTTTGCGGCCTCACAGAGCTGTTCGAGCGGAATGTTTTGATAGCACCAGCGGCATACGGAATGATTGACGTTGCCTGCGAGAGACAACGGCGCAAGCTTATCGAGCGCCGCTGAAAACGCTGGCACACTTACTGTCGCAAGCGTACCGGCCGCCATAGTCTTCAGTGCCTGTTTCCTTGTAATTTTCATGACCTGGTCTCTAGGATGGAGTATTCAACATGCGTTTGTTTGAAGGTATCAAATTAACGGGAATTGGGGAAACGGCAATGTGGGCAGGTGTAGAACATCTTTGTTGATCCCTCCAAAATCTATATTCGTCCAATTTCCATAAGTTTGGTCCGGTGAAACGCAAACTCAGGCACGTTGCGATATCGGGAAATATCGGCTCGGGTAAGACAGAACTTACGGCCCGATTGGCCAGGCATTACGGCTGGACTCCCTTGTATGAGTCGGTAGACAAGAATCCCTACCTGCGCGACTTCTATTATGACATGGGCCGCTGGGCGTTTCATCTCCAGGTGTATTTCCTTAATACCCGCTTCCGGCAGGTTAAGCAAATCGAGCAAAGCGACGGCACTGTCGTTCAGGACAGAACCATCTACGAGGACGCTCACATTTTCGCGCACAACCTCCACAGCACGGGCCTGATGAGTGAGCGCGACTATGCAAGCTACCTTGACTTGTATCGCTCAATGATCGACATGACGCCCCCACCGGATTTGCTCATATACCTCAAGGCTGACATCCCCAAGCTCGTGGCGAACATTCAGAAGAGGGGTCGCGATTTTGAGAACGCCATGAGTCTGGAGTATCTCCGGAACCTGAACCAGCGCTATGAAGAATGGATTGGGTCGTACGACCTTGGGAAGGTACTCACGATCGATGTGAACGACCTTGATTTTGTGGAGCGGGTGGAGGACTTTGCCGTGGTCGCTGGCAAGATTGACCTGGAGCTCTACAACCTTTTCAATCAGTAGTTCAGCTTTTATTTGTACTTTCCGGGCCAAACTCCGACTCTGTTCCTTGCTGCTGTTCACAGTTTTCTCGTACGACTTCACGCTCCAGGGATTTGCTTTTTTGCTCCTTGTTGGACTTTTGGTAGGAATGGCCAAGACAGGAGTGCATGGCGCCGGCATGATGGCCGTACCCCTCCTTGCCGCCGTATTTGGAGGTCATGCCTCTGCCGGGTTGATGCTGCCCATGCTCGTAATGGCTGACGCTATGGGTGTCATCTACTACCACAGACACGCATCCTGGAAACATTTGCGCCGATTATTCCCGTGGGCAGCAGCGGGGGTGATACTTGGTACAGTCTTCGGTAGCTACGTTGATGATGACACTTTCCGGTTGGTAATGGCCGTAATTATCGTTGTGAGCATCGCCATCATGATCTGGCTGGAGCGTGGCCATAAGCAGGACATTCCCGACTCTCGGTTGTTCGGTTGGGTATCAGGCGTGGCGGCCGGGTTTACGTCGATGGTAGGCAAC
>QGUY01000497.1 GCA_003242315.1 Bacteroidota bacterium | reverse complement strand
AAAGCTGGCAACCAAGGCAGCGGCATAGTCTTCGAAAAACTCCAGTACAATCCCGACACTTTTTCCAAATCATCCTTCATCACACCATCAACCAGCGAACAAAAACGGACTTTTTGGACAGCCCCGGCATGTTTGTAGCCCGGGGCAAGGCCGAAGGCCGCCGCCCCGGGATAGATGTCGGGGGGAGGGAGCGCGCCACAGGAAACCTTAGATCCGGGTACGACTTGGGTTGGCGCGCAATGCAGGATAGCGGATCTGGGCAAGAGGAAAGTCAGTGTGAGTGTGAGAGAGAAGATGACCGCATACTTGAACCGCTAAAAAGGGGCATTCAAGAATATGTGCGGAATCTGCAACACCAGCACTGAACGGCCAGCGCAATTGCTCTTGAACTACTAATTCCCTTGCATGTGTACTATTACACCCTTCACCTTTTATTCCTATGGGTATTCTATTATTACCTTTAAGTCTCAAACGAAAACCTTCCAGCACATGAAAATTACAATTCTGGCTGCTCTTGTCTTGATTGGCTCGATTGCAGCAACAACAAGCGAAGAAAATGACCTTGCCCGTGTTCAAAGAATCAGCGGCAAATATGTTTTCATAATGTGTGAGCCCCTCCAGGAGTATGAGGTCGTTGAAACAGTGAATACATCAGTGAGTACGATGCTGGCAGGACAGCAGAGCATCTCCGATCAGGTAAAGGAGATGGTAAACAAAGCCCTCCGACGGGAGAGAAAGGGTAAGTTTGAATTTGACGCACTTGTCACCGAGGACGGCGACAGCGCGATCCTGATTAAGTTCAAGGATTGAGCGAAGTCCGTCCCTTATCAATCCGCGTAATCAGCTCGATCCATTCCAATCCGCGATTCAGACAATGGGCAATCCACCAAAAACAACTTAACCTCCGAGATCCGGACGGGACTAAAGCAGAACAACGTGTCTCAATTGCTCGCCCCTTGCCAGGTCAACACATTTAAATGAAATTGAACCTATATCTAGATCATACTTAGAACTGAAATACGCCAGCAGCTTGTCAGGATTTCGAATCGCCCTTGCAAGGTGCTTACTTTCAGTTCGGAATATTCCAATTAAATATCGCTGAATTGACATAGGAGGTTTGGTTCACTCAGGCTAAATTTGCTTTTTCCCCCTGAAGAATCTACTTTTGGGGCCTCATTTGGAACGATCCCCCCTGAAAGGAGGTTCTTCTAAGTGATCACATCGCGGGGTGGAGCAGTTGGTAGCTCGTTGGGCTCATAACCCAAAGGTCGCAAGTTCGAGTCTTGCCCCCGCTACGAGGAAAAGGCGACGTTGGTCGCCTTTTTTGTTTTTGGAGCGTTGCCGTTGAGTGGCACCAAAGTTCAGAGGCAGATGCAGATGCAACTGGTCCTTCGCTCTCACACTCACGCTGATTAACGTACCTGCATTGCGCGCCAACTCAAGCCCTACCCTGATCTGAGATTTCCTGTGGCGCGCGGTGAACTTCAACGCCTGATCCCGGGGCTTCGACCTCCGGTCTCGCCCCGGGCTACAAACATTCCGCCCCGCTGGGGCGGGTTGTCTCTTTGCAACTGCGTCTGCATCTGCAACTTTTGCCCCACACTCACTCTTACTCTCGATCCCCGAAAGCCGCTATATCGCGCAAATGATCGATATTTGCCCTCCATATGTCAGAAAAACCCTTTAAATCCGGTTTCGTTAGCATCGTGGGCAAGCCCAACGTGGGGAAATCAACCCTGATGAACCGCCTGGTGGGCGAACAACTCTCCATTATCACCCCGAAAGCCCAAACCACCCGCCACCGGATTATGGGGATCATCAACGGCGACGACTACCAGATCGTCTACAGTGATACGCCGGGAATGCTGGAACCCAAATACGCGCTCCACGAAGCGATGATGCGATACGTAAAAGTCTACCTGGAAGACGCCG
>QGUY01000496.1 GCA_003242315.1 Bacteroidota bacterium | reverse complement strand
AAGGGGGCAAACGAAAGAGGGGTCCGTCTCGTGGCCGAGGAGATGGGTATAGGGGCAGGGGTGTAGCTCAGGGGTAGAGCGTCACGTTGCCAGGGTGAATGTCGTGGGTTCGATTCCCATCACCCGCTTTTTGACCGAGGCCCGCTGCTAACCGCAGAAGGGCTTTTTTGTTTGCGCACATTTCTTGTAAGTTCTCCCTTGTCAAACGTGATGTTGCCCCGCCGTAGGTCGCAACATGCGAACATTTGAGATGTGTTCCTCACCTCAAGCAAATGCCATGCTCATGACCGGACGCACGATTCGAATCTTTCTGGCTGATGGCAAGCCGAGCGGGATATTGACAGCGGAAATTATGAACTGGACGGGCAAAGTGGTTATCTGTCCCCGAACGGACCTTCAGCGTTTGGCTGATCGACCTGAGTGTCGGCGTTCAGGAGCATATATTCTTGCGGGGCCTGACCCCGATGATCCGTATGGCGAGCGGGCGTACATTGGCGAAAGTGACAACGTCTTTGCCAGATTGAAACAGCATGCGGCTGATGCAAGCAAAGAATTCAGGACACGCTGCGCTCTCATCATCAGCAAAGATGAGAATTTGACCAAGGCACACGTGAAGTATCTTGAAAGCCGGCTTGTCGGCCTGGCCCACGAAGCCAGTCGTTGTGTGCTGGAGAATGGTAATGATCCCTCTTCACCGAGCTTGCCGGAAAGCGATATTGCGGACATGGAGTTTTTCTTGTCACAATTATAGATCGTGCTGCCGGTGCTCGGTTTCCATCTGATTCAGCCTAGGCCTAAGATCGAGTCGATCGTAGAATCCGATGTCACAAGGTCTCCGTTTTTTGTCATCGACAACGGCGGAGTGAACGCGCGCATGCAGGTGATTGATGGTGAATTCGTTGTACAAAAAAATTCTACAGCACGAAGAGCGGCGGCGCCCTCATGGACTGCTTTTCGGGGCTCCGTGACCAGCTAGTTACGGAAGGCAAACTTCGCGACAAAGACGCGGATTTCTATTACTTCGTGGAGGACGTTCCCTTCCAGAGCGCCAGCGCAGCTTCCAGTGTTGTCCTCGCCCGACAAAGTAGTGGGCCAACAATCTGGAAAATGGAAAACAACAATCAGGTGACGTACCGCGACTGGCAAACATCAATGATGCCAAGCACTGATTAACATTTTTATCTGCTTAATGCCTCGTTAAAGAATTGTGCTTATATAGCTTTATGGAACAGAAAAAAACAGGAACTTGGCGTTACCCGAGTCGCTCAATGATGAAATCAGGGCGATAGTGGATCGCGTCGGTAAGAAAAGAATGTGGACAGTCTATGCGTCCGCTATGCTTCTGTTCCTGTCGCTGCCTGATGATGAACAGGAGCGTCTGTCTGTGGAAGTGCAAGCCGCAGATTTACGGGGACTGATGCCAGCACTGGTCCGTCAAGCGAAGGATCGTGCTCAGGCGCTTGCGGGTGATCCTGAACTAGCCTCAAAGGAAGTCTTAAATGGCCTGCTGGATCGACTAATGAACGCAAAAGCAAGGCGAGATGAGCAATCGTCACATCGTCAGGGTGGTCGCGAGCCAGGAGTTGCTCAAACTCGTGCCAGGAAAGATTGCGGATGCTTTCGAGGCCGTCTGGCTGTCCAACCGATTCGCATTGATTCAGATTCCCGGCGTGCCATACGGCGCATTGTGTGATGTCAAACGTGGCAAAGCAAACTTTGTGTGGTATGTGCAGATCACGTTGCTGCGGGCGTCAATGTCGGTGGGGTTGGCTGGGCATCGATGCCCGGGATGGCACAGTCTGTGGCCTTTCCAGCCTTTTCCAGCCGGTTTGCCTTTCCGGCGGGCATGCGGTAGGATACGGGGCTTCCAACTGGCCTACAGAGGTGCCCGATGTTTGCGATCATTGAAGATAGCGGTACGCAAATCAAGGTGAATGA
>QGUY01000207.1 GCA_003242315.1 Bacteroidota bacterium | reverse complement strand
CTGAGCGGAGTCGAAGCCCGGTGGCTGAGCCTGTCGAAGCCAGAAGAAGTAGTGAAGTGTTGAAGTTAGGATCACCGCACGTTGGGTCCCCTTTAGGGGACTAAGGGGCGCGGAGGGCGTTATGAGGCATTACTTCTCCTCTTCTCCAAACATGGTAGGAGCCGAAGGGCCGGGGGCTGAGTGGAGTCGAAGGCCGGGGCCTGAGCCTGTCGAAGGCCGGTGGGAAAAGATGATTAGTGATTTGTGAATTTTGATTAGTGATTTGTGATTTGGATTTGTGATTTGTGATCTGTGATTTGCGATTGAGGATTTTGATTGATGGACAAGGCGGCTGACAACCCAGGACCCATTGGAGTATTTGACTCTGGTATTGGCGGGCTGACGGTATTCCGTGAGATTGCTGCGCGCTTGCCGGAGTACGACTTCGTGTACCTGGGAGATAATGCGAGGGTGCCGTATGGAACGCGCTCGTTTGACACGGTGTACCACTACACGTGGGAATGCGTGCAGCATCTTTTCAGGATGGGATCAAGGCTTGTCGTCATTGCCTGCAACACGGCGTCAGCGAAGGCGCTGCGGACGATACAACAGCGCGACCTGGTCACAATGGACAAACTCTATCGCGTTCTCGGCGTCATCAGGCCAACGACTGAAATCGTAGGGATGCATTCGAACACACGCCACGTAGGAATACTGGCAACACAGGGCACCGTGACTTCCATGTCGTACGTAATTGAAATCAACAAATTCTTCCCGGACATTAAAGTCTGGCAGGAAGCGTGTCCGATGTGGGTTCCTCTCGTAGAAGCGAACGAACATACTTCCCCAGGAGCAGACTACTTTGTCAAGAAGAACGTGACAAACCTGCTGGAAAAATCTCCAGAGATCGACACGATAATTCTCGGTTGTACACACTACCCTTTGCTCATCGACAAGATCCGACAATTTCTGCCGAAGGAAATCAAACTCCTCGTTCAGGGACCCATCGTGGCCGACAGCCTCGCTGACTACCTTCAACGCCACCCCGAGATCGATGCGCTATGCACCCGAGGTGGCACACGCACGTTCTACACAACCGAATCCACCGAAGATTTTGACAATAAGGCACAGCGGTTTTTGGGAACAAGGGTGGAATCGAGGCACCTCCAACTATAGCAGGAACTAAGTAGTCGTTCCGTAGAGACGCGCGGCGGTGCGTCTCCCACCTGTAGTTAAGGGCAATGTTTCGAGAGAATAAAAGCACTATTATTGCACCCGAGTTAACCTATCCATACATGAATTCTATCGACACGGTAATTTTTGACCTGGGGGGTGTGCTTATCGACTGGAATCCCAGGTACCTGTATCGGAAAATTTTTAAGACGGAGGAAGAAATTGAATGGTTCCTCGCCAATATCTGCACAACGGAATGGAACGACTTGCAGGATGAGGGCCGATCCTTTGCCGAGGCGACAGCCGAGTTAATCGCACGGCACCCGGAATGGGAGATGCCTATCCGCGCTTGGTACGACCGCTGGGAGGAAACAATATCGGGTCCGATAGACGGAACGGTGGAAATCCTCCGCAAGGTTAGAAGCACGGACCATAACCTTTATGCGCTGACGAACTGGTCTTCGGAAAGCTTCCCGATTGCGCTGAAGAAATTCGACTTCCTCCAATGGTTCGACGGTATTGTCGTCTCCGGGGTCGAAAAAATGCGCAAACCGGACCATCGTTTCTTCCGGATACTCTTCGAAAGGTATTCCGTCGACCCCCGGCGATCGGTGTTCATCGACGATAACGAAAAGAACGTCCTGGCAGGTAAAGAACTAGGACTCAATGTGATCCGCTTCCACAGCCCCGACCAACTGCGGGAGGACCTGACGAAACTCGGAATCGCCGTGTAACTGTCGCGGCTTTTTTGTATACTCATGGAAGGATCCTAATTCCACCGGCCATGGGAAGATTTGTAGTCAGAACTCGCAAGGATGGCGAATTTCAGTTTGTACTCCTTGCAGCAAACGGACAGGTTATACTCACCAGCGAAGGCTATTCAAGCAAAGCTGCATGCCTCAACGGCATTGAGTCGGTTAAAAAGAACGCACCGCTTCCTGAACGATACGAGCGCAAAAACACCTCAAACGGGAAATACCACTTTACGCTAACAAGCCCTAACGGACAGGTAATCGGCTCAAGCCAAACTTATGAAAGCCAGTCCGGCATGGAGAACGGCATTGCCTCCGTAAGGATTAATGCACCGGAAGCGCCGATCGAGGAAGCCCTATCGTGAGCAAATCTAACCTTGCCACTGCTTTACAACTGCGAATGCATCTATATCAAGAGCGTTGGTAATTCAATACAACATTGCTGATAATATCACAGCACGCATCCAACTGTTCCTCTGTGATAACCAAAGGTGGTGCAAGTCTGATGATATTGCCATGCGTTGGCTTTGCCAGCAAACCGTGCTCCATCAGCTTCACACAAACATTCCATGCGGTATCGGATTCGGGGCTGTCATTGATCACGATGGCATTGAGCAATCCCTTGCCACGCACAAGCTTAAGCAAAGGTGTCTTGTTCACGAGTTCAGTCATGCGCTCACGGAAGAGCACTCCAAGGCGATAGGCATGATCAGCGAGGCCTTCGTCCTTCAGAACCTGTACAGCCTCAACAGCAACAGCCGCGGCCAGTGGATTACCGCCAAACGTCGATCCATGCTCTCCCGGACGGATGACCAGCATGACTTCGTCATCGGCGAGTACACACGATACAGGCATCACACCACCCGATAAAGCCTTACCGAGCAGGAGTACATCGGCTCGTACGTCTTCGTATTCCGACGCAAGCATTTTTCCTGTTCGAGCCAGGCCGGTCTGTATTTCGTCCAGGATAAGGAGCACATTGTATTTCGTACACAGTTCGCGCGCAGCTTTCAGATAGCCATCCCGGGGAACAAAAACACCAGCCTCGCCCTGGATGGGTTCAACGATGAGTCCACAGACGTTTGGATTGCTCAATGCTTTCTCCAGCGCTTCTGTATTGTCGTACGCAACGATCTCGATGCCCGGGAGATAAGGTCCAAAGCCGCGACGCGCATCGGGGTCCGTAGACGCCGAGATGATGCTCGTGGTGCGACCGTGAAAGTTGCCCGTCGCGAATACGAGCACGGCCTGGTTGTCGGCTATGCCCTTTTTTGTATAGCCCCACCTCCTTGCCAGCTTCATGGCCGTCTCCACAGCCTCAGCGCCACTGTTCATAAAGAGGCTCTTCTGGTAGCCAAACGTTTCGCACACAAACTTTTCCGCCAGTCCAAGCTTGTCGTTGTGAAACGCGCGAGACGTCAGCGTCAGTTGTTTGGCCTGCGTGATCAACGCATTAATAATCCGCGGGTGGCAATGCCCCTGGTTGACCGCGCTGTAAGCGGAAAGGAAGTCGTAATACCTCTTTCCCTCTACGTCCCATACGAATACACCCTCCCCCCGCCAAAGCACCACAGGCAGAGGATGATAGTTGTGGGCACCATAGCGATCTTCCAGCGCAATAGCTTCCTGGCTTGATGCCACAGATTCAGTCAGCAAATTCGCGGATTTAGTAACCATAGTCGGCAAATTTACAGAAATGCGGCCACAACCGGTAATTGCTTAGAAGTGCCTTTTTCAGACACTTCAAAAAAAGAACCGCCGAATAGACACAAATTGTCAAACTTCCTGGTGAAATTTCGGCCATGGAATTGATCTACCTCATAGCTGGTGTTGCATTGGGAGCTGGAGTCGTATGGCTGATATTCAGGGGAAGGAATGAGACTGCGGTTGCTGTGGAGTCGGAAAAGGTGAAGCTCCTTTCGCAGGAGCTGTCAGAAGCGCGGCGTGCCACCGATACAGAACGTGAGAAAGTACTTGAGTTGAAACAAGCACTCGCCAGCATTGAAGCCGATTACCGGAACCTCGAAGAAAAGCTGCGCGAGCAAAACAAGGAATCCCAGGCGCTTCAGGAAAAGTTTGCCAAAGAGTTTGAAAACCTCGCCAACCGAATCTTTGAGGAAAAAAACCAGAAGTTTACTGAGCAGAACAGGACTCAACTCATTGACATGCTTAAACCCCTTGGCGAACGCATCATTGAGTTCGAAAAAAAGATTGACCAAACGCACCGCGACGCTATCGAGAAGAACGCAAGCCTGTTCAACGAACTCAAGAACCTTAAGGACCTCAACCTTCAGATGAGTGAAGAAGCGCGCAACCTGACACGCGCACTCAGAGGTGATACACGCACTCAGGGTGCCTGGGGTGAGTTTATTCTGGAAAGCATCCTTGAAAAGTGCGGCCTCGAACGAGGGCGCGAATACACGGTACAGGAAGTGTATGTCACCGCTAATGGCCGCCGGCAGCAACCGGACGTCGTCGTTCACCTTCCTGATAACCGCCACATCATTATCGACTCAAAAGTGAGCTTGAAGGCGTATGATGCTTATGTCAACGCAGAAAACGACGAACAACGCGCGGCAAGCCTGAAAGCCCACTTACAGTCCGTCCGCCAGCACATGCGACTCCTGGCGGACAAAAACTACCAGAGGAATTACAGCGAAAACGGCCTCGACTTCGTCATTATGTTCATTCCCCTTGAGCCCGCTTACCTGCTGGCGATACAAACGGAACCGACGCTGTATGAAGAGGCCTTCGACAAACGCATCGTCTTTGTCAGTCCCACCCTGCTGCTTCCCTCGCTCCAGCTGATCCGCAGCGTGTGGCGCCAGGAGTATCAGAACCGACATGTTCTGGAGATCGCAAAACGTGCCGGCGACCTGTACGACAAATTCGTGGGCTTTACTGAAGACCTGCTCACACTGGGCAGACACCTGGAAAGTTCCAAGCGGTTTTACGACGACTCCATGAAAAAGCTCTCTGAGGGAAGCGGAAACCTCGTAAGCAGGGTGGAACAGCTCAAAAAGCTCGGTGCGCGCGCCGACAAAGCCATTGACCCCAGACTGCTGAGCCGGGCGGAAGACCCGCCCCAGCTTTTCGACTAATCCCGTCGCCTGCACATACCCTTCGGCGAACACGCCCTTAAATTCTTTGTGCCTGACATAAAATGGTTTGACTTTTGCCCGTTACTTTGTAAAACCATTTTTGAACTTTGGCCAGGATTCGAAAGATCTTCTTTTACTTTTTGCTGGCTTGCGGTGTCGTCGTGGGCATTCTGGCGGGCATCATTGTCCTGTACAAGGAACGGATCATCAACCAGTTTATCCGCGAAGCAAACCAAAGTCTCAATACGAAGGTTAAGATCGGCAAGACCGACGTTTCGTGGTTTGACCGGTTTCCGAACCTGTCTATCGTCCTCCACGACGTCTACATCGAAGACAGTCACGAGGGCATGTACCCCCTCCACACTGCCGACAAGATTTCATTTCAGCTGGATGTCATTGCAGCCCTGCGCGGAAACCTTGTCATTCATGGGCTCTCGATCACAGGGAGCGAAACAAACCTGAAGATTGACGCGAACGGGGTCAACAACTACACCATCACAAGAAACGCGAAGAGTGACACGACGAAAGTGATCCATTTCGATCTCGAGGATGTAAAACTTTCAGATGCGCGCGTGCGTTATGTCGACTATCGCGCCGATGAAGAATACATCTTTTACGCGCCAAACCTCCGGGCGAACATCAATGCGCGCGGTGCACAGTATGCGATCCAGGCGAAAGGCAACGTAACCACTGAAAAGATACGCGTCAGAAAAAGTGAGTTGTTTGCCGGAAAACAATTCACCATTGACAGTGACCTGGTATACGACGACGACCTACGCAAGATATCCATCAGCCCTTCTGAACTTGAGCTTGAATCCTCAATATTCGTGGTAAGCGGTACCTACGAATGGAAGACTGACGCCATCATCGACCTGCAAGTCGAGGGTCGGGACACCGATATCCGAACGCTATTGTCGTTTACTCCTGAAAGAGTGTACAGGCACTTCGAGCGCTACAGAAGCAAGGGCGACATGCATTTCAATGCTCATCTTAAGGGTAAGGTAGGTCGGGATACGAGCCCTTCGCTTTCCGCGTCTTTTGGCTTTACCAAAGCCACCATCTACCATCCCGAGTCGCGTGCGCGCATCGAACAGGCGAACCTCGACGGATCGTTTTCCAGTGCGCACGTCGCTAACCCCGCAGAAGCTGTTCTTACGCTGAAAAACATCAACGGCAGACTGAACGGCAAGTCGTTCTTTGCAAACCTGACAGTGCGAAATTTCTCAGACCCCAATTTGCAACTCGACTTCCGCGGCGTGCTTGAAGCCGCATCGCTGTTCGACCTCTATCCCGTGAAGGATGTCGCAACCATATCGGGCGAACTTACAGCAGACATTGCCTTTTCCGGGCGGCTGGCCTGGCTAAAGGATCGAAAATCCTCACAAAAGGCGCAGGCGAAGGGATCCATCGAACTGAACGACATCGCGTTTCTGTACGGAAAGGAAAAGTTTCCACTGCGCGACATCAATGGCACCCTTCAGTTCAACAATCACGACCTGGCACTGAGCAACGTAAGGGCACGGATGGGCAACAGCGACTTCATCGTCAATGGCTTTTTCAAGAATGCCGTTGCTTTTCTTTTCTTCCCGGATCAGCCCATCGGCATTGAAGCCGACCTTCAATCGCGGTTCGTCGACCTGGATGAACTCTTCGCACTTGGCTTTTCCCCCGACACCGAAAATCCAACGAAAGGTGAATATGAGTTTCGGATTTCCGACGACGTCAACCTGAAATTCAATTGCAAACTGGGATCGCTTCGGTATAAGAAGTTCAAGGCGCGCGACATTACTGGCGATCTGCTCGTACAAAACAGCACAGCCGTAACGCGAAACATCAGTCTAACGTCGATGGGCGGAACGATCTCTGTTTCTGGTCGCGTCGACGCACGCCACACAGGACGCGTCAATGTCTCAAGTATCGCCAAGCTCGCTGGAATACACATTGACAGCGTCTTTTATGTGTTCGAGAATTTTAACCAGTCGTTTATCCGCGATAAGCACTTGAAGGGACAAGCTTACGCGGACGTGGATTTACGCATGGTGCTGAATCCGGCACTACGCCTCTTCTCAGAAACACTGGTGTCAGATATAGGCATCGTTATTCGCAACGGAGAGCTTAATGATTTTGAGCCTATCAAAAAACTCGACAAGTATCTCGATGACGAGGGATTGGACAGAGTGCGCTTTTCCGATATAGGAAAA
>QGUY01000495.1 GCA_003242315.1 Bacteroidota bacterium | reverse complement strand
TGTGTGTATCACGCCCGTCTCCATTCCCGCATACGTTGCAGTCGCAGTCGACTTAAAGGGAAGATTGTTTCTTTCAGTAACAGGAAGCGCATCCATGTCCGCGCGCAACGCGATTACCGGTCCCGGCTTTCCACCTTTCAGAAGTCCTACAACCCCGGTATGCGCAATGCCCGTCTTCGTTTCGATGCCGAGGGACCTGAGATGTTCAGCTACCTTCTCTGCCGTCTTGAATTCCCGGTTGGAAAGTTCAGGGTTCTGATGGAAGTGTCTTCTCCACTCGATGACCTTTGGCTCTATTTCGGCGGCCATCTTATCGATTTTGGATTGCAGGGCTGGGCTTACCTGGGCTTGCACGGTAAAACAAGCACAAAAGAGAGTTAGGGAAAGGAGTCGCTTCATTAGGCTTTCATTAATATGCCGAAAATACACTTTCGGAATGTTTTCCGTAACTTTTGGCGATGGTTGATTTTTTCCGGCGAAATGAAATAGCGGGCTGCCGGCATCGTTTCTCTTTTTTGAACTCCAAATAAAGGTGAGAACACTTCTGCTTATCATATTGCTGGCATCAGCGCAGGCTCAGGTGGTTGCACAGGCTTTTCAGACCGAGGAGCAATTCCTGTCTTCACTGACGCCAAACGGACCCCTTCCTGAAAAGCTGCTCGCCACACGCACGGTCGTGCTCTATCCGCCCGCGCTGACCTGGAAGGAAATGCAGAGCATTCAGCAATCGTTTGCCGACACCGGAATCGATGCAATCGGATGGTTTGATATGGACATGCTGCTGGCCGGCGCTGATGCCTCACGATCGCTGGCGCTCTATCTCACCCGCAGGAATGTGGGGCATCTGGTATTTGTGCAGAAGTCTGCAGATGGATATCGGTTCCTGATAACTCCTTTCAACAGCAAGCCTTCTTTCGTTGACCCGGGTCAGTCCGCATGGACAGCGGAGCATAAAGAACTTGCTGAATTGCTGAAGCATGTTTATCGCACCGCAGCCAACAGTCTGACAAGACAAAATTTCCTCATCAATTCTCATCCCGAAGCTAACCTGGCCATTAATCCGATCGTGGGAAGACGCTCGGAGTTTTTTGCGATCGATCTCAAGGTTGACCAGCTGGCCGTGCCCAAGTTCGGAGACGAAGCGCTTGATGCGCGTCTCGCAGAACTCTTTGCGACCTATCCTTTCAAATATCAGCTAACAGAGCCGGGCATGTCTGAGCGTGAGTTGCGCTCGAAAGGATTTCTCTACATTCTCAGGTTCGTTCATGCCCGTGGTTCAATTGCCCGTCAATTACTTGGCTATGATGCCAACAAGGAAGCAAGCGAGTTCACATCTGTAGCGTTTGACGGCACTGAGCCCATTACAAAGACGCTGCCAGCAGACGCGAAAGTTTTCAAGTTCTATTTCAAACACATCGAATCAGGCAACGTATTCCTTGGAACGAAATGGGATGCCGATTCTAGCTGGGATCAGGCGCTGTGGAATCATTTGATGGCCTTCAAGTCTGAGCTGAAGCTCAATTGACAGCAGGTAGTGGGCAGTTGCCGATTACCGACAAAACGGCTTCCGTCAGTCCGCCAAAGTAAGCAACACAGTGATGCTTGTATAGTAGAGCGTCGTCGTTCCCTCGAAGCCTGAGTCCGTACCGACGATCAACCACAGTTCACCGTTGGCGTTCGTCATTGCGCTGAAGGAAGCGTCGTTGTTACGTTCGACCACGTTGTAATAGCCTTGCAAGGGAGTGGACACATTGCCAACAAATGTCATGTGCTGTCCTCCGCTGAGCTGGTTCCCCTTGTCAATGTTCATTCTGTATTGCCCGTTCACAGCTACTTTGACGGGCTCCATTGGCGCAGCGCCAGCTTTCAGGTAAACGTTTTCACCGGGTGACCCATCGATGTTCGGAGGCGTCTTGGCTGGGTTCTGGCAAACTTTGTTTTAAAAGAAAACTCAAACTTTTTTCACGG
>QGUY01000206.1 GCA_003242315.1 Bacteroidota bacterium | reverse complement strand
TAAAAAAAAAAAATCTATGGCGGCCCGACAAGCTGGAATTCCAACTGAAATTACTGAGGCAATACCCTGAGGCCCGCCTTATAGTCAGCAATGGAGAACAATTCGGACCTGGAGCAAGTCAGCTCCCGGAAAAAGAGGTATTGTTCGTTGGCAACCTGTTTCGTCCCCAACTTGCAAATAGCAGGTTCTGTATGCTTACGTCTTCCTGGGTGTTCATGAAGAATGTCATTGAAGAGATTGGCCTGCTGGACGAAAACACTAGAACCACGAGGGACATTCACTATTTTTATCGGATGAGTTACCGATTCACAGGCATCTTCACGAACGAACGCCTTATCACAATTAGAAAGCATGACGGAAACATCTCAACCTCGGCAAACGTACAATCACACCTCAACTACCTTTCGATGATTGAAGAGTTTCGAGATCAGAAAATGATCTCGGAAAAACTCTTCCGAAACCTGAGAAGCACTTGTTACTATAAGTTGGGCTTGTTGTTCCTGGAAACCGAAAAGCCACGCGATGCATTTCAGAGTTTTCAGCGTTACGTCTCACTCGTTCCACTGCATTGGAAGGGGTGGGCGCGACTGGCTCAGGTATTATGGTTGAGGGTCGCGGGACGGTAGCGTTACCCGGCGAAAGCGCTGCAACAACGCGAACATGCCGGAAGCAAGCCCCCGTTAACTGTTACACTTTTTCTGAATTGCGCCATAATCGAAGAATTCCAAATCTCCTGAATATTGTTGTCGTATACATTGCCGACCTTCACATTGTAGCAACGGCCATGCGCAGGAATGACATCGCCATTCGACTTTATCATGATGTTTGAAAAAATATCCATGCAACGTCTGCCTACGAAAATTTCCGGTTGCAGATAGTATTGACGCAACCCACTGAACGAATTCAATTCAGGGAAGAACCGCACCGTGAAGGGCCATGCACGGCGTTTCACTTCTTGTATATCTTCCCACAGTCTATCCAAAGGCATCGCATCGTTATTCGTGTCCGTCACATTGGAAGCTGTAGCGGGATACAGACCCCCAAAAACATCGTTGTGACGATCGGCAATGTGCTGCGGCGTAAAGTTCGAATGCATCAGTCCGACACGATGAAGCTTCTTGCCTTTCAGATGCTCGAGAAATGTCGCAATGTAGCCGGCATTCCATTCGGTGATCACACAGTAGATGCTGATTTTGATGCGACTATTCCTGGCAGCGAGTGCTTCAATTCCTTCCATTGCCAGCTCGAAGGAGTGTTTATTGCCCCGAATTTGGTTGTGGATTTCCGGAGGGCCATCCAATGAAACGTTAAGTTCACTCAATCCGGCCCCATCGAGAACCTGTGCCCATCGTTTAAGTCCGAGACCGTTGGTGGTAACCGACGTAAACAACCCTTTTGACTTAGCATACTCGAGGGACTCCGCCAAATGAACATAAATCAAGGGTTCGGTGAAGGCATATCCGAGGCGCACGCCTGGGAAATAGAGCGCCGCCTGGTCGCAGATATGCCGAAACAGGTCCAACGGCATGTGGACGGGCCGCGACCCCATCAGATTCTCAAAGAAATTACTTTGCGTATAGTTTACGCCTACGTCGCACATTTTACAGTGCAAATTGCAGGTATTGTTAACCCCCAGCACCAGCCACTTCGGTGGCTGAAAGATATGCTGCGGATAGTACATCGCATTCAGTTTCCGTATCCGGTTGGAGATGCGCTCGATCATTCCTAATAAAACTACAAAGAAACCACCGTCACGGTTGGCTAGCTTTATTACTTCCCTACAAGGGTATTTTGAATTAAGACAATTGGCTATTATTGGGCGATTCCTTGCTGCTAAATGCCCCCGATCGAAAATCTGATCATTATCTCACCGGGTTTTCCAAAAGATGAGCAGGATACACACTGCTTACCTGCTCAGCAATTGTTTGTGAAGATGCTCAACGGCATTTTTCCGGAAATCCAGGTCACCATCCTGGCCCTTCAATATCCTCCCCACCGGAATGAGTATGCGTGGCACGGCAACCGGGTAATCCCCTTTGAAGGCCTCGCATATTGGAAAGTATTTCGTCCCTTGCTATGGCGGCGCGTTGGTCGAAAACTCGACCAACTGTTCCATACAAAGAACACCGCCGTTCTAAGCTTCTGGCTTGCTGACACCGCATTGATCGGCGAACGCTTTGCGCGAAAGTACAATTTGATTCACAAGTGTTGGGTCATGGGCCAGGATGCACGAAAGCGAAATCCTTACGCACGATGGGTCAATCTAAGCGAAAAGCATCTCATTGTGTTGTCGGATTTCATGGCTGATGAGTTCTTACGCAACCACAGGAAACGGCCGTCCAGGATAATACCCCTGGGAATCGACCCCGCTGCTTTCCCTCCTAACCCTGGGCATGACCGCACCATCGACGTGCTGGGCGTAGGGTCTCTGATCCCGCTTAAGCGATACGATATTTTCATTACCGTCGTCGCTGCCCTTAAGGAAAGCCATCCGAACATCCGGACCGTCCTCTGTGGGCACGGTCCGGAAGAAAAAAAGCTGAGGAAAATCATCCGCGCACTTGAGCTTGAAGAGAACATTGTCCTCACGGGAGAAGTCCCACACAGCAAAGTGCTTTCGATGATGCAAGAGTCCAAATTGTTCTTGCATCCCTCTGAATATGAAGGCTACAGTTCGGCATGCCTTGAAGCCCTATATGCCGGCTGTCACGTAATCAGCTTCGCGTGGGCGGAAAAAAGAAATATCGACAACTGGCACGTTGTCGCTTCAGTGTACGACATGATCGCATCAGCGTCAAGGTTACTCAACGGGACGGAATTCAGGTCGATTCTCGTTCATAACATGGAGGACAGTGTGAAGGAAATCATGAAAGAATTTTAATCAACCGCTCTGCTATTGCGTCAAACGACAGTGTACTTCGGAACTGGTTAAGAGTTTTTTGTTTCTCGCAAGCAAGGTCGAGACGGACGCTTTCGACTAATGTCTTCAGCAGGCGCTCTTTGTCGCCAGGCGGAAACAGCAAACCGCATTTGCCGTTACCGGTCATTTCCCGAAAGGCGGGAATGTCGGTGACTATCGGAATACAGCCGCACGACATTGCCTCACACAGGGAGATGTTCGTTCCCTCATCGTGGGAACCGAGAATGAAAAAATCGGCACTGTTGTACCAGTGGACAAGTTCATCGTGGTCGACCTTTCCGACCAAGTGTATAGATGATGCGGCGTCTGGATGGTCATCAAGCAGCGCCTTGATTTCATTGAGTAAGTCTGTTGTCTGAAAGATCATGTAAAGGTCGGCCTTACGATCGCCCTTCAAGAACCTAAGGAAGGCGCTTACCACCGTGACCGGATCTTTGAATGCCACAAGCCTTCCCACCCAAAGATAGACAACGCCTGGTCCAACGCCAGTCCTTCTCCGTGCCTCATCGCGATCCGACGGGACGAAGGCTGATGACCCCTCGAAAAGCTGCTTTACTTTCCGAGGATGCGCAATAATCCTGTTCTTCAGCCAGGGCTGAGCTTGCTCCGTATAGGTAAATAAGTACGCATCGACGCACCTGTCCGCCATCCGTTGAAGCATCTGACGCAAAAAATGACCAGGTCTTTCCTTGTGATCCTGTACCAGGATCCTGATGTTTCTGCCGAACTGCAGGCGGAGCAAAATAACCTGCAATGGGAAGGAAAGGCTATGGACAATGACGACATCCGGGCCCCATCGTTTTACTCTGCGATGAAGACGAAAGGGCAACCATGTTTCTCCCGGGAGAAGTCTGAAAAAAAAGTACGTCACATTTCCACGGCTTAGTACCGCATTGCCGGCAATACAATGAAAGCTGGCTACAGCTGCAAACCTGGTGAGACGATTTAGGATGCCGGTGAACAAGGACAGACGCGACAACCACGCTTCCGGGTCCGTAACGTTGCTAGCAACATATGACAAGCTGACTACCCTCATCGGATCATGTATTCAGAGGGCACACCACGGTTCTTTCGCCATTGTGCATAGAAACAGTGGATATGAGCCAGCGTATCTTCCATGTCTTCCACTCGTGCCTCGTGAACCACTTCATAAAAATGAATTCTGTGAATACCCACGTCAATTGAATCAATACGGCGAAGCTCGCGGTATCGCACTACAGATGCGGGTAAGGGAATGCCAAACGCTTTAGTGCGAACTGATGAAAGAGAAAATTCTGAGTCCGGTTTTGGATCGGCCATGTGATTTTTGCCCAGCGCATAGGCCTCTCGGAACCAATCTGACCGAACGTTTGAAAGGGCAATGACACTGGCCTTTTCGATTTGACTGTCCGCCTTGCCGCCATGGCGCATGGAACCGGCGTATCCTTCTTCTCCAACAGCGCCGTGCAGATCGGTAGGGAACATATTAAGTTTCCCATCGTCATCCTGAACGGTGATCATCGAGATTACCCGCGGGATGGCGTAGCCGATGCGCACCTGGTCATACAAATTGCCTTCGAGGTAGTTGTCGGGCCGGCTTATCCTGAATCGCTCCCGGAGACGATTGGTGAACTGATGCCACGAACCAAGAAATTTGTGTTCTCCGTGGACGCCTTCGAAGACAACGACAGTCTGATCCAAAAATTCACGCACATGGATATTTCGCAAAACGATTCTGGCTACCGCAGACTTGTCCGATTGAAATCCGCGCCACATCTCGTTACCATGAAACCCACCGTTAACCATCGTCAAACAGATGGCCTCCTGATCCCTTAACCATGCTGCCTCCCTTGAGGACCTCTCAAATGGAAAAGCCAGGATAAGCGGTCGATAGCCAAGGAGAATGTCTGAACGGACGGGAACAATGTCAACGCCATCCTTTGAGGTCAGAAATGACGACAAGGAATGCTGAAATCCTTCAAGCTCAATACACACGTATTCCTGAGGAATGGATATTCCTAATATCGTTTCACGAATCCATTGCTTAAATCCCAAGGCTGTTGGAGATTACATCAAAAGAAACATAGCGATTGCCGTGCGCTACTACAAGCCGCCCAGCGCATCAAACATTCTACCAGCAACTCGACCTAAGGGTTGCCTTCAGGAAGATTTATTCGCTGCACGTTGATTGTTAATGTACGGCGTTCTACATTGACTTGTGGTCTTAATACACTGGTCGTGTTGAAAATTATTCTCTTCAACCCACGCAGCGCGCATAGCAAGCACCGCATACCGAATTCAATTCTCCAGGTTGGCGCATCCATCCACGGCAAGTACGACTACGTTTTTGTCGACGGCAACCTGGAACAGGATCCCTGGCCTGTGCTGCAGCGTTACCTGGATAGTGGCTACAACGTCTTCGGTTGCACGGTAATGCCGGGACCCCAGCTCACTCAGGCCATTCCATACACAAAACGCATCCGAGAAGCCTATCCCAATGTAACAACCATCTGGGGCGGCTACTTTGCCTCAAATCAGTATAAGGCCGTCATTAACTCAGGTTATGTCGACTATATCGTCAACGGGCCCGGCGACGAAGCATTCCCGCGACTGCTGCATGCATTGGAACACAACCCGTCTGAAATACCTTCGATACCTAACCTCATCTTCAAAAACGGCGGCCAGATCATCAAAACTCCCCTGGCGCCGCTGTTGGACCAGGACCAACTCCCGCCTTTGCCGTATGACTACCTCAACCAATTTTATCCACTGAAGCGCTACCTGGGGAGAACATTTCTGGGCAAACGCACCACCGCGTATCACTCAAGCATGGGTTGCCCTTTCACCTGCTCGTTTTGCGCGGTGGTTCCTGTCTATAATGCCAGGTGGAAGGGAAAGTCCGCCGAACTGATCTACAAAGACATTAAGTATCTCATCCATGAATACGGTGTCGACTCTGTTGAATTTCACGACAACAACTTCTTCGTCAATGAAAAAAGAACCGTGGCATTCTCCCGACTGATCCGCGATGAAAAAATCTCATGGTGGGGTGAAGGGCGAATCGATACGATCGACAAATACAGCGATGAATCGCTCGCGCTCATGCGTGAAGCAGGCTGCAAGATGATTTTCTTCGGAGCGGAAACGAGCAACGACGAATTGCTGAAGAAAATGGACAAGGGCGGCACACAGACCACAGAGCAAATGATGCGCTTCGCCGACCGAATGAAAAAATTCGACATCATTCCTGAATACTCTTTCGTGCTCGGATTTCCAGCAGAGACGCCGGAGAAGGTAATGGAACAGATAGACCGCGACATAGCATACATCAAGCAAATCAAGGCCATCAATCCTGAAACGGAGATTATCATTTATGTATACAGCCCTGTACCGACCGAGGGCTCCGAACTGTATGAACAGGTTACATCAACAGGATTCAAATTCCCTGAAAAACTGGAGGATTGGCTCGCGCCGCACTGGCAGAACTTCGATCTCCGAAAGAATCCCCTCACGCCGTGGCTGACACCGGCAATGGTTGATAAGATTTTGGGATTCGAGACTGTCCTGAATGCCCGATACCCTACGGTCTCTGATTTCCGAATGACTCCGCTGAAGCGAAAGCTGATGCAGCGACTTTCTGAGCTCCGCTATCGGTACAATCTTTTCAAATTTCCCGTCGAACTCAAAATCCTGCAGCGTCTGTGGAAATACAGGCAACCGGAACTGGAAGGATTCCTGATGGAATAGCAATGCGAAAGGTACTTAAACGCGTTGCCGGCCTGGTACTTATTCCATTAACGAAATGGTACCTGTCCAGGGAGCGCGTATACAACAAGGACGGGATACGCGTACACGTTATGCCCGGCGTCTTCCATCCGGGACTTTTTTCGAGCACGACACTGCTGCGTGAATTCCTCTACGAACAGGATTTGAATGGAAGTACGTTACTGGAGCTAGGTTGCGGCACTGGATTGTTGTCTATTGCTGCAGCAAAAAAGGGCGCTAGCGTGACAGCTTCGGATATCAATCCCAGGGCAATTGAAAACACTGAAAGAAACGCCATTGCAAACGACGTCCCTCTCGAAATCGTTGCTTCAGATCTGTTCACAGACTTGCCTGATCGTTCATTTGACTGGATAATCATCAACCCTCCTTACTACGCCAAAAAGCCCACCAGCCAGGCGGACCTGGCGTGGTATTGCGGAGAGAATTTCGAATACTTTGAGAAGCTGTTCACGCAACTCAAGTTCTATCGAGACAGCAAGATCATTATGGTGCTCACCCTTGAATGCGACCTTCAGCGGATACAAG
>QGUY01000205.1 GCA_003242315.1 Bacteroidota bacterium | reverse complement strand
AGGCGGCTCGTACCTTGTCGACATAATCCAGCTTTTCCCAGGGAAACAGCTCCACCTTCATCTTCTTTTCATTCCGCTTGCCTTTGTTGAAGACTTTCTCAACAATGCGAGGCTCGCGTCCCATGTGACCGTACGCCGCTGTCTCGGAATAGATCGGTGTACGCAACTTGAATCGTTCTTCAATGAAGTACGGTCGCATGTCGAAGAGCTTCTCAATCTTTCTTGCAATCTCACCGTCGGTAAGGTTGACTTTCGCTGTGCCAAATGTGTTGACGTACAGACCAACGGGCTTTGCAACCCCGATTGCGTATGCTACCTGTACGAGTACCTCGTCGCACACCCCGGCTGCCACCATGTTCTTGGCAATGTGACGCGTGGCGTATGCTCCGGAACGGTCGACCTTTGAAGGGTCCTTTCCCGAAAACGCGCCACCGCCGTGCGCGCCTTTACCCCCATAAGTATCCACGATGATCTTTCTGCCGGTAAGACCAGTGTCACCGTGCGGTCCGCCGATAACGAACTTACCAGTAGGGTTTACGTAATATTTGATCTTGTCGTCGAAGAGGGCCTGGACGCGTTTCGGTAGTTTCTTCTTTACGCGAGGGATGAGGATGTTGATTACATCTTCTTTGATCTTTTTGAGCATCACATTGTCCTTCGCAAACTCGTCGTGCTGCGTAGAAAGCACGATCGCGTCGATCCTCAACGGTTTATTGTCGTCGCCGTATTCGATAGTGACCTGCGATTTCGCATCGGGACGCAGGTACGGCATTTCTTTATTTTCTCTTCTAAGTGCTGCCAGTTCTCGCAACAAGAGGTGCGCTATTTCCAGCGGCAACGGCATGTAATTGTCCGTCTCGTTGGTGGCGTAACCAAACATCATCCCCTGATCGCCGGCGCCCTGATCTTCTTTTCTTTTCCTCTCGACACCCTGATTAATATCCGGAGATTGCTCGTGGATGGCTGAGATAATTCCGCAGCTGTTGGCTTCAAACATGTACTCACTTCGGGTGTAGCCGATCCGGCGGATCACTTCGCGGGCAATTTCCTGAACATCAAGATAGGCTTCGGACTTCACCTCACCAGCAAGCACGACCTGGCCGGTTGTCACCAGCGTTTCGCATGCAACTTTTGAATTGGGATCGTAAGCCAGGAAGTAGTCGATAAGCGCGTCGGAAATCTGGTCCGCAACTTTGTCCGGATGTCCTTCGGAAACGGACTCCGACGTAAACAAATAAGGCATATTAAATGGCTGAGTTTACAATATAGGAGAACACAGGTGGCAAATTTAGGCTAATTGTCCTAATTCGAAAATGATGGAAGTTGCGTCGCAATCCGATTTTCGATGACCGTTGTTATTGCTTTGCAACGAACGCATTCATTAAGAAGACAGCCGGCTGCCGGGGCAATTCCGGCGGATTCTTTCTCCACTGCCCCACTGTAGCCGTGCGAATCCATTCCGACGACCCTGTAAGATCGGAGGCCACGCAAAGGTATGTCTCCTCGTTAAGTGTTGACAGCAGGTTCTTGAGCAATCGATTGTTGCGATAGGGAGTCTCTATGAATATATGGGTTTGCCTGGAGCGTCGGGATTCTTTTTCCAACTCCCGAATGATGCGTGCTCCCTCGCGGGTTTCGACCGGAAGATATCCGTGAAACGTAAAGTGCTGGCCGTTCAATCCTGAAGCCATGAGGGCCAGCAGTATGGATGATGGCCCTACGAGCGGAACCACTTCGATCTCATGCTCGTGAGCGAAGTGCACCGCGAGGGCACCTGGGTCGGCAATGCCCGGACAGCCCGACTCCGACAAGACACCCATCGAGTGACCATCGAATATTGGCTGAAAGATTTCCCGCAAGTCGTCGTAGGATGTGTTCTTGTCCAGCCGCTCGAACGTCAGACTTTCTACCGTGTCATAAATTTTGAGGCTTGCCAGATAACGTCGCGCCGTGCGGATGTCTTCGGCGAGAAAATGACGTAAGGACCGAAGCGCGTCCTTAACCTGAATCGGTATAACTTTGTCAGCGGTATTGTCCGCGATGACCGTTGGAATCAGGTACAACTTACCGCGGTTATTCATTGACGAAAAGTTAGTTGATTATGGGGATGGGCAAGATACTGCTGCTTATTGGCGGAGTGCTCCTGGTTGCCGGCCTGATCTTTCATTATTCGGATAAGCTGGGATGGTTTGGACGTCTGCCCGGCGATATTGTTGTTGAAAAAGAAAATTTCCGACTGTACATCCCCATCACAACAAGCATACTGTTGAGCATCCTCCTCACGCTGATCCTATACCTTATCAACCGCTTTCGCCATTAGGGCCTATTGTACTACTTCAGTTCGTTCTTAATGAATGCCCTGACCAGGTCGACCAACTCCCGGGGCTTTTCCGCCTGTACCCAATGTCCGGTGTCAAGCGTTTCCAGTCGGGCTCCGGGGAAGTGTTTGCGAATATCTTTCAGATCGTCGTCTGTTACGTAACTCGACCTGGCTCCGCGGACAAAAAGCGTCGGTCCGGAATAGACTGAGCTATCTCCCACCGCCTTGCTCACCTCCGAAATATTGCTGGAAATGGTGTCCAGGTTCATTTTCCAGGCAAAACCCCCGGCCGGCTCCCGTTTGAGATTTTTCAGCAGGAACTGGCGCACGGGCGGTTCAGGTACGTACGGGGACAGGGCCTCGTCGGCATCCTGCCGGGACTTCAGGTCAGCAAGGCGAAGTGCAAGCAAGCCCTCAACGATCCTGTCATGCTGATCCGGGTAACGTCGCGGCGCTATGTCGATAACAACGAGGGCCGACGGAAGCTGAGGATTTCGGAGTGCCAAAGTCATGGCAGTTTTTCCACCCATGGAATGACCGAGCAGTATGGGCGACGAAATACCTTCAGCGTCGATGAGTTCCGCCACGTCATCAGCCATGACATCGTAATTGAATTCATCACTATGCGGTGACTGTCCGTGATTGCGTAGGTCTACAAGGTATACGTGAAAATCTTCGGCGAACATCTTCGCCTGGGGAAGCCAATTGTCTGAAGAGCCGAAGAGGCCGTGCAGGATTACAAGCGCAGGCCCATCACTACCCTCTTCCCGATAAAATAATTTCATAGTTCAAAGGTAAGACTGAAAATTAATTTCGGGCATTGGTATATTTGGCCTTTTATCAAGCGTACTATGGAGTTAGTGGATTATAACTATGTGATACAGAAAATTCCGGTGGAGGACATCTGCCGCGAGTTCGGAACTCCATTATACGTTTATGATGCCGACAAGATCATCAACCAGCTTAAGACGCTCAAGGGCGCCTTCTCCGGGGCGGACGTTCGTATAAAGTATGCCGCTAAGGCACTGACGAATGTGTCCGTATTAAAGCTGCTGAGAAAGCACGGAGCGGGTATTGACGCTGTGTCGATAGAAGAAGTGCAGATTGCTATCGGAGCAGGATTCAAGCCTTCCGAGATCATGTACACACCGAACTGTGTCGGCTTTGACGAGATACGCGAGGCGGTAAAGCTGGGTGTCTCGGTGAACCTCGATAACCTCTCATCACTGATGAAGTTCGGTGAGACATACGGCTCCGATTACCCCTGCGGCGTACGACTCAATCCGCATATTCTCGCCGGAGGTAATTACAAGATTTCAACAGGACACAGTAACTCCAAGTTCGGTATATCGATCTATCAGCTGCCGCGTATCATGGAGACGGTTTACAAGTACGGCATCAAAGTCAACGGTCTCCATGTGCATACCGGATCGGATATTTCGGAGACGGACATTTTCCTGAAGATGGCCGACATTCTTTTCGGCGTCGCCCGCGATTTCCCTGACCTGCGTTTCCTCGACTTCGGCAGCGGGTTCAAGGTTGCGTATAAGGAAGGAGACATCACCACGAACATCTACGACCTCGGGCTTCGATTGAGCAAAGCGTTTGCTGAATTTTGTGAGCAATACGGTCGCAAGCTGGAACTGTGGATTGAACCGGGTAAGTACATCGTAAGCGAGGCAGGTATCCTCTTCGCACGCGCAAATGTTGTGAAGGCAACACCGAGCGTCACCTTCGTGGGATTGAACTCGGGCTTCAACCATCTGGTGCGTCCAATGATGTATGACGCGTACCATCATATCATCAATGTCTCCAACCCGACGGGATCGAAGCGGCTTTATACCGTTGTCGGATATATCTGTGAGACAGACACGTTTGGCGCAGACAGGAAGCTCAACGAAGTGCGCGAGGGTGACACTATCGCGATCCTCAATGCCGGCGCTTACGGCTATTCAATGGCTTCGAACTACAATTCACGACTTCGACCTGCGGAGGTAATGGTGATCAACGGCGAGGCAAAGCTTATCCGGAAACGCGAAACCATTGACGACCTTCTTCGCGGTCAGATTGAAATAGACGTATGAGAGCGTCTTTCGTCGCTCAGAACTATAGCCAGCCCCGGCGGGTTCTTATGAAGCTACCGATATCGATATGAACAAACGATTCCTGATAGCGTTCGTCGTTCTGTGCTGCTCCGCGGTTCCCGCAGCCTCTCAGATACTTAGGAAGGTGAACTGGACCACGGAAATCACCTCAACAGAGGTCAAGGTGGGCGACGAAGTAGAACTCGTATTTAATGCCACTATCGATCCCGGATGGTATATCTACTCGGTAGACTTCGACTACGACTGCGGGCCAATCCCGATGACGGTGACGTTCGACGAAGTTGCCGGTTTTGAGACCGTAGGAAAGTTGCGCGCGCCCGGGGATAAAGCCAAGCACGATAAGACCTTTGGTTGCGATGTCAGGATATTTGAGAACACCGGGCAGTTCCGGCAGACTCTGAAAATCCTTTCCCCGGAAGCTTCTACCATATCGGGCTCCTTCGAAGGGCAGGTTTGTTCGGAAGCAGAGGGTCTCTGCGTTCTGTTCGACGGCGAGTTCAATTTCAAACTCAACGTAAGTGGAAGCGCCGCAGCCTCTATCCCGAAAGAACCGGAACCCCGCGCCCAGGAACCAGCTGTCGTGGAGAACATCACCCCTCCTTCGGCGGATAGCGCCACCGTTGCAGAAGTTCCCTCGGCGGATCGTCCAAGCCGCGGCCCTATCCTTGATCCTTCGATCCTGGAAGGTGAGGCTTCATATGGAACGAGTTCTTTTGGCGCGCTGCTGCTCGTGGCATTTCTCGCGGGGTTTGCCGCATTGCTCACGCCCTGTGTTTTCCCGATGGTGCCCATGACAGTGACCTTTTTCCTGCGCGATAATCAGAGTCGGGCAGAAGGAATTCGCAAGGCCTCGCTGTTCGGTATTTCCATCATCGCTATTTACACCACGGCGGGAACGTTGTTTGCCGTGCTTCTGGGAACGGACGGCTTGAATGCGCTGGCCACACACTGGGCGCCGAATCTTTTTGTGTTTGTCATCTTCATAGTATTCGCGCTCTCGTTCTTTGGCCTTTTTGAAATTACGGCACCGCATAGGTTGGTGAACAAGGCCGACCAACAGGCGGAAAAGGGAGGATTGACCGGCATCTTCTTTATGGCCGCCACGCTCGTGCTGGTGTCGTTCAGTTGTACAGTGCCTATTGTCGGGAGCGTGTTGTTCCTTTCAGCGGGTGGGGAAATCATTAAGCCAATTGCCGTGATGTTTTGCTATTCTCTGGCTTTTGCGCTTCCATTCACATTTTTTGCCATGTTTCCCGAACTCATCAAGAGCCTCCCAAAATCAGGGGGCTGGCTGAATTCGGTGAAAGTCACGCTTGGATTCCTCGAGCTGGCCCTGGCCCTGAAGTTTTTCAGCATTGCCGACCAGGCCTATCACTGGGGGTTGCTGGACCGGGATATTAACATTGCGCTCTGGATTGTAATTTTCAGTCTCCTGGGATTCTACCTGCTGGGCAAGATTCGCCTACCCGGCGACTCGCCGGTCGAAAAAGTGGGAATTCCGCGCCTGTTGCTCTCAATTTGCGTTTTTACCTTCGTGATCTATTTAATTCCGGGCCTGTGGGGAGCACCGCTAAAAGCCCTTGCCGGTTATTTGCCGCCAATGTATACCCACGATTTTAACCTGGCGCAGCGTACCGGATCAGCCAGTCCGGATCCTGCCTGCGAGGAGCCGCTGTACGCCGATTTTCTCCACCTGCCGCATGGTCTTACAGGTTACTTCGATTATGACCAGGCCATTAAATGCGCCAGGGAGCTTGATAAACCATTGTTCATTGACTTTACCGGGCACGGCTGTACCAACTGCCGTGAAATGGAGGCGGTGGTATGGTCCGATCCCCAGGTGCTCGAACGGCTGAGGAACGACTTCGTGATTGTGGCCTTGTACGTCGACGACAAAACCGTGCTTCCTGAATCGAAATGGTACACGTCGACTCACGACGGCAAGGTGAAGAAGACGATCGGCAAACAGAACGCCGACCTGCAGATCACGAATCTTGACAACAATGCGCAACCGTTCTACGTGCTGGTAGGTAAAGACGAGCGCGTACTTGCCTGGCCCTATGCTTACGACCGCAGCGTGCCGCGTTTCGTGGAGTTTTTGGAGACGGGTAAGCGTAAGTACCGTGAATTGTATTGACGGGTACTAGTGTCATCGAACAAGATATGGTTTTAACATTTTGTTCGTGACTTTTATCGTTGAAACATGCGCCGGAAGGTCAGGTGTGGTTATTTTTTTGAATTTTTTAGACTAATATTACTGCGAGCCAACAAATACAGCCGGGATGCTAACTTTGTGGCCTTAATTATTTTTTGATTTTGTAAGACCTCTTTCATGAAAAGACTGCCGATCCAGCTTCTTATTTCCGCTGCCACTTTTTGTATTGCTGTTGTTCTTGCCGTTGCCCTCGGGTCGAAAACGGATTTGCTTTCCGAGGCAATGGGAGACACCGATGCGGATTCCCTGCACATTGATATTGAAATCAAGGAGCCCACGATTCTGTACGGAATGTTCGTGGACGACCTGGTGGTAATCGAAGACAAGATCAAGCGCAACCAGTTCCTGGGAGACATCCTCGCGAGCTACAACGTTCCGGCAAGTCTTATTCACCAGTTGTCGATGGTGTCCAAGAATGTCTTTGATGTTCGGAAGATCGCTCCCGACAAGAAGTATACGGTGCTTTGCACGCCCGACTCAACCAAGACCGCGCGTGCATTCGTGTACGAGCCTAATCCGCTCGAATATGTCGCCTTGTCCTTTTTACACATCCCCGAGCCACAGAAACCGTCCTAA
>QGUY01000494.1 GCA_003242315.1 Bacteroidota bacterium | reverse complement strand
GTTCCTTGACCCCGAATACATGAACCGGGTCAACTTCACCAGCTTCTTTATTATGGGGCTGGTAATCGCGGGATTCACCGTCGCCTTCCACATTACCTGCTATATCTCCGACGGCCACCGGTTCACTTTTATCGGCACGGTGGCGCGACCATTCACAAAGTTCAGCATCAACAACAGCCTTATCCCGGCAGTATTCCTTATCACGTACGTCGCGGAGATCATTGCCTTTCAGCGCAACAATGAATATTCGTCTCCCAGGCTCGTAGCCATGGACGTCATCGGTTTTCTTTCCGGCTTCGTCATCATGACGCTCGCCTTCTTCACATACTTCTGGTTTACCAACAAGGACATCTTCAAATACGTCGTCTGTCGCATCGACGAGAAACTCAAACAGAAGGTACAGGTGACGCGGGCAAGTGCAATGAAAAAACTCGACATTGCCCGCAAGAAGCAGATTCGTGTCGACTATTTTCTCGACGGACTCCGAATCAAAAAGGTGGAAGATCACAGCTTCTATGACCGTGCCACCATCATCCAGGTATTCGACCAGAATCATTTTAACCTCGTCGCCGTAGAGGTCCTGATCTTTGTCGTTGTCCTCATACTCGGCGTGTTCAAGGACAATCCGGTCTTCCAGCTTCCGGCTGCTGCCAGCTTTATCATCTTTCTTACGATCTTCGTCATGCTCGCCGGCGCCTTCGCCTATTGGTTTGGAGGATGGTCCATCACAACCGCGATCGTAATCTTTCTCATTATCAACCACCTGGCCGGACAAGACTTTTTCGAAAAGCGATATGTGGCCTTCGGTCTCAACTATGAAATCCCGCCTGCACCGTACAACATCGAGCGGCTGGTCGCGCTGAACGACAGCACCGCCATCCAAAATGATCGCTCCAATGCCATAAACATCCTGAACAACTGGCGCAACAAATTTGAAAGTACCACTAAACCTAAAATGGTCTTCGTCGCAGCCAGCGGCGGCGGAAAACGCGCTGCCCTTTGGGCGCTGACAGCGCTGCAGGCAGCTGATAGTGTCACAGGGGGCAGACTCATGGAAAACGCTGTCCTCATCACCGGCGCATCCGGTGGACTTATCGGCGCTACGTACTTCCGCGAGCTCGTACTCCAGAAACTACAGGGCGAACCTGTAAACCCTTACGCGAGGGAACATCTTGTACGGTTGGGCACGGACAACCTGAACCCACTGATCTTTAGCCTCCTCGCAAACGATCTCTTCGTCGGTTTCACGAAGTACGAATATGCCGGTCAGCACTATCAGCGGGACAGAAGTTATACGTTTGAGGAACAACTCAACCAGATCACGGGATCGTTGCTCGACAAGCCCATCAGCGCGTATGCCGAACCTGAACGGCAAGGCATCATTCCCATGGTGATCATGGCGCCAACAGTTGTTACGGATGGCAGAAAGCTTTTCATTAGCGCCCAACCCGCGGCGTTCATGAACAGCGACCTTCTCGAATTGAAGGAGTATAACAACGCGAAGATTAGCGGAGTCGACTTCCAGCGACTCTTTGAAAATCACGGCGGCGATAACCTACGTTTTCTGTCCGCCCTCCGCATGTGCGCCACGTTTCCTTACATCACGCCAAACACGACGCTACCAACGGAGCCTGTGATCCATATCATGGACGCTGGTATCTCGGATAACTTCGGACTCTCTGATGCCGTGCGCTTCATGTTCGCCTTTAGAGAATGGATTGCCGAAAATACTTCGGGCGTCGTTATCGTTTCTATTCGCGATTCTCCCAAGCGTGCCGACATCCAGGAAACAGACGCGGAGTCAATCATTGACGGTGTCTCACAACCGATCAGCAGCGTCTACAACAATTTCGAAAACTTCCAGGATATTACGAACGATAATCTTTTCAGTTACGCCAACCCGGGGTTGACGGGCCCATTTAATCTTATGGACTTGGAAAACAAACCCGTCCCCTATCCCAGGGCTTTAGCGAAACTGAA
>QGUY01000204.1 GCA_003242315.1 Bacteroidota bacterium | reverse complement strand
GCTGAAGAGCCTGCTCCCGCCCCGGCACCCAAGCCCGCATCAGCAGAACCCGAACGCAAGCTTCGTCCGCGCAAGCGTGAGAATGTCACCGCACCTGCCCGCGTAGAACGGGAGATGTCATCGGACGAACTGCTCGAATCAATTAACCAGGAACTGGACGCAGCGCCGCCTTCCTTCGGCGACTCTGACGACGGGGAAGATACCATGACACAGCCCGCACGAGTCGAGGCGCGTGAAGACCGACCTATAAAAGGAAACATCCGCGATTTCGACGGCGCCGTGACCAACGAAGGCGTTCTCGAAATCATGCAGGACGGATACGGATTCCTCCGCTCATCCGACTACAACTACCTGGCCAGCCCCGACGACATCTATGTATCGCCGTCGCAGATTAAACTCTTCGGACTAAAAACCGGCGACACTGTGCGCGGCCAGATACGCCCGCCCAAGGAAGGTGAAAAGTATTTCGCCCTGCTTCGCGTGGAGACTGTAAACGGAAAGACGACGGAGGAAATCCGCGACCGCGTCGCGTTTGAATATCTCACCCCGCTCTTCCCTAACGAAATGATCAAGCTGAGTACGACACCGGACAACATGTCTGCACGTATCCTTGATCTCTTCGCGCCGATTGGAAAGGGACAACGTGGTATGATCGTGGCACAACCCAAGACGGGTAAGACGGTGCTGCTGAAACAAATCGCCAACTCAATTGCAGAAAATCACCCCGAGTGCTACCTGATCGTACTTCTTATCGACGAACGTCCTGAAGAAGTTACCGATATGGCGCGCAGCGTGAAGGCTGAGGTGATTGCCTCGACGTTCGACGAGCAAGCAGAACGCCACGTGAAAGTCTCCAGCATCGTGCTTGAAAAAGCCAAGCGCATGGTAGAGTGCGGTCACGATGTGGTAATCCTCCTTGACTCCATCACCCGTCTTGCACGGGCTTACAATACTGTCGTTCCTTCATCAGGAAAAATCCTTTCCGGTGGCGTTGACGCCAACGCTCTGCACAAACCGAAGCGCTTCTTCGGTGCGGCTCGGAACGTTGAGAACGGTGGCTCACTTACGATCATCGCTACGGCACTTATCGACACCGGTTCGAAGATGGACGAAGTGATCTTCGAAGAGTTCAAGGGTACCGGTAACATGGAATTGCAACTCGACCGGAAGCTCGCCAACAAGCGCATCTACCCCGCTATCGATGTGCCTGCATCCGGAACACGTCGCGAAGAATTGCTCATGAAGGAGGAAGAACTTCAGCGTGTATGGATCCTGAGAAAGTTCATGAGCGACATGAACTCCAGCGAGGCCATGGAATTCCTGCTGTCGAAGATGAAGGGAACACGCAACAATCAAGAATTCCTCATCTCCATGAACGGCTAAATCGAGTCCGCCTGCACATAGTTGCGCAGCGTCTCGTAAAAATCGTTCATGATGCGATCGCGGTCAAAGTGTTCCCACACTCTGACCTTCCGCGAATTGTTTGGCCGGTCTTTCCATTGGCCATCAATCAACACCGGTCCGGATATCTCCACGGATTGCGCCAGCGAGGGGTCTTTCACTATCGCCACTGCGGCCATGTCATACAGTGCGCGTGACGGGGGATCGCCGCTCATGTGGATATTTTCAAAAAGGCTGACCGAGTAATCTCCAAAGGTGTGGAACACGCCGCCGTGCCGACCTTCTATGCCTGCTTCAATGCGTGGTCCCAGGCCTGGCATGCGTTCCCTCACTTCCTCTGGTGTGACGCGTACCGCGTCGGTCCCAGTGCCAACCCCAAACCGCACGGTAGCGATCTCGAGCGGAACGGAAGTTTTCACCACATAGCTTACTGCGGATGTGTCGTTTTCCTGGTTGTATTCACCCGGCTCCGGATAGTTTGAGCCGAGCCACACCAGGCGAATGCGTTGCGCGATGGATGGGTCCTTTCGCAATGCCAGGGCCACATTCGTCAATTTTCCCACTGCAATCACGAAGAGCGGCTTGTCGTTCGTTGCGCTGGCTCTCTGGATGATGAAATCCACTGCTTCCTTGCCGTCGAAGTTAGCGCTGTCAATGGCAGGCTCGATGTCGCGAAAAGTGCCATTAGCACCTTTCAACAATTTTATTCTGTCCGCAACACCGCACAGCTGCATCACGCGGTAGGCTTCACGCGCTTGCTCCTCCACCGGTCCGCCCCCACGCGTCGCGTTTACCGTAATGCCCTCAACGGCGAATACGTCACCACTCAGGAGGAGGTAAGCCAGCGCATGCTGGTCGTCCAACTCGTTGTTGGCGTCTGTGTCGAAGATCACTCTGATTTTTTCTTGCGCCTGCGTTGCAGGCTGCTCCCTGCGGCATGCCACCAGGAGGAAGAGAATTACAATAGGGAGAATTAGTCGGCTCATCTGTGAAAGATAATAATTTGCCTAGTTATTACCTGATCGGAATGTGGTGAGGATGGTATGAGATGAGTGTGAGAGCGAAGAACTGGGGGCGACAACCAACTCAACAACTACATTGTTTTTCGCACAAGGATATTCTAGATTACCTCCTCATCAACAAAACCCGGAAGGTTCTTTTTTTTTGAAAAAATGGCAACACAGGCTAACACATTCGACGCGATTGTCGTGGGATCAGGACCCAGCGGTGGCTGGGCAGCGAAAGAACTATGTGATCACGGACTGAAGACCCTGGTGCTTGAGCGTGGCAGACCCGTGGAGCATATCAAAGACTATCCCACCGCGAATCTCGCACCCTGGGAACTCGAACACCGCGGAACTCTTCCGGTGGACGTCACAAAACGAAATCCCATTGTCAGCCGCTGTTACGCGTTTGATGAATCGACCGAGCACTTCTTTGTCAAGGACGATGAGCACCCGTACATACAAGAAAAGCCATTCGACTGGATCCGCGGCTACCAGGTAGGTGGTCGCTCGCTCATATGGGGCCGCGCCTGTCAACGGTGGAGCGATTTTGAATTCACCGCGCCGGAACGCTTCGGCTACGGTATCGACTGGCCCATACGGTACAAGGACGTCGCGCCCTGGTATGCACATGTAGAAAAATTCATCGGAGTCTGCGGAGGAAAGGATGGCATTAAGAATCTCCCGGATGGCGAATACCTCCCACCGTTCGGGATGAATTGCGTGGAAAAGGAAATACAAAAGACGATTTCCGAAAGCTACTCAGATCGCTTCATGGTTGAAGGCCGGTGGGCACACCTCACCCAGCCCCAGCCCATTCACATTGAGCAGGGCAGGCAACGCTGTGTAGCACGAAACCTTTGCACGCGGGGATGTCCGTTTGGCGCCTACTTCAGTTCAAATTCGTCCACCCTTCCCTGGGCGCAAAAGACAGGAAACCTTACCATCCGACCTCATTCCGTTGTGCACTCCGTGATCTATGACGAAGCGAAAGGAAGAGCGAGGGGCGTCCGCGTCATTGACGCAGTCACGAAGGAGGCAACTGAATATTTTGCGCGGATCATCTTCCTCAATGCCTCCTGTCTTAATACGAACCTTATCCTGTTGAACTCAAAATCGAATCGGTTCCCGGAAGGTCTCGGCAACGACAACGGCCTCCTGGGAAAATACATCTTGTTTCACAATTACCGGGGGTTGGTGTCCGCGACATTCGAAGGTTTTGAAGACAAGTACTATTACGGAAGGAGACCGGCCATACCCATCATCGCTAACTACCGAAACGTCGACAAGCAGGACACCGACTATGTCGGAGGATTCCTCACCTTCCTCGTCGGCAGCCGCGGGCAAGGTGATATCAAAGGCCTGCACGAGTATGTCGGTCCGGCGTACAAGGAGGCCATGAGCGAGCCTGGGCCCTGGCAAGTTTTTTCGTTCATGCAGGGAGAAGTAGTTCCAAGAGAAGAAAACCACGTGCGACTCAGCCTGGACAAAACCGATGCATGGGGGATACCACTGTTGATTACGTCGGTGGACTACAGCGAGAATGAAGACAAGATGGTGAAGGACTACCTTGAACAGACTTCGGAGATGCTTGAAAAAGCCGGCTGTACCAGTATTACAACCACCGACACCAAGCAAGCGCCCGGTCTCGACATCCACGAAATGGGCGGTGTCCGCATGGGCCGCGATCCCAAAACATCCCTGCTAAACGAATGGAATCAATTGCACCATTGCAAAAACGTATTCGTTACCGACGGCGCATGCATGACTTCAACCGGAAATCAAAGCCCAACGATCTTTTACATGACGCTTAGTGCAAGAGCGGCGAATTATGCGGTTGAGGAGATGAAGAGAAGGAACCTGTGAACGAGCTACGAGTCACGATTTTAAAATAATCTATGTGTTCTATGTGTATTTCTATGTTATCTATGGGGTTCAAAGAATAAATGTTTGAACCACACAGGGCACGTAGGGAACACATAGGGCACATAGTATTTGCTGAGAGAAAGACGAGTGAACTCAAACCGTCCCCTCCCAACAAAAACTTCGATCAGTGGTCAAATCAAAAATCACAACTCACTATTCACTAATCATTAATCCATTCCTTCAGACGCAGCTCCACCGATTACCTGATTACCGATTACCAATTACCCCCCCGCACGCCCCTTAATCCCCTAAAGGGGCCCTCCCGCACGCCTACCTCCATCCATTACTGACTATTTCCTATTTGACGACCCAAATCACAAATCACAAATCACAATTCACTAATCACTAATCAATCACCTTCTCTTCCCCTTCACTTTTCCCTTGCCCTTCCTCTCATGAAACGCTCCTCTGAACGTTGGATCTTCCTGGCGGCGTTGATCATCGATCTCGCGGGCCATGGCCTGGCGTTCGGCGAAGGGGGTTTCGGTTATTTCAACGCCGGGCGGGATTTCGCTGACGGGAATGGTCTCGCGGATGAGTTTCTGGATTTTGTCGAGATGGTATTCTTCTGCAGGTGAAACAAATGTGATGGCTTCGCCTTCGCTGAATGCGCGGCCTGTTCGTCCGATGCGATGGACGTAGTCTTCATACAGGATCGGGACATCAAAGTTGATCACGTGAGAGACTTTTGCAATGTCGATGCCCCTTGCCGTCACATCGGTGGACACCAGCACGCGGAGTGCGCCATCCCTGAACTGGTTCACGGCGTTGATGCGGGCGTTCTGGGATTTGTTGGCATGGATGACACGCACGGGTCCAAGCTTCTTTCGCTCGATGAATTTGAACACGTTGTCGGCATTCTGGCGGGTGCGCGTGAAGATCATTACCCGGGTGAACGCACTGTCGGCAAGAAGGTGTTCCAGCAGGTTGATCTTGGTTTTGAGATTGGGAACCTTGTAAACGGTTTGCTGTACTTGTCGCGCCGGTGTTGCCTGCGGTGTTACTTCCACCTTCAATGGGAATTCCAGGAACTCAGCGCTGAGTTGTTCTACTTTTGGCGGAAATGTAGCAGAAAAGAGCGCGTTCTGCCGTTTTACGGGAATTACTTCTAGAATTTTCCTGAGCTGTGGCATGAAGCCCATGTCCATCATGCGGTCGGCTTCGTCGATCACGAGGAAGGCGATCTTTTTCGTCTTGAGTGCCCCCTTCAGGTAAAGCTCCATAAACCGCCCCGGTGTGGACACGACAACGTCGACGCCCTCGTCGAGCGTGGCGATCTGCGTCTTTGGACCTACACCGCCGTATAGTGCGGTAATCCGAAGATCGGTGTGGCGAGCGAGCGCTGTTGCATGATCGGCGAGTTGAACGACCAACTCCTTTGTTGGTGCCAGGATTAGGGCACGCGGTTCCGTACCCTGAGCATACCGAACCTTCATGAGGATCGGGAGGAGGAACGCGGCGGTCTTGCCCGTTCCTGTCTGGGCGATGCCGATCACTTCCTGCCCGCTGAGGAGTGGCGGAATGGCTCTGACCTGTATTTCCGTCGGTTCGGTGTAGCCCAGGTCTTCCACCGCGCGACGCAACTGAGGGTTTAGCTTAAAATCGTCAAATGACTTTGCGGCGGACACTTTAGGGATTTACTTTACTGCGATGAATACGACGTTACTGCTGAACGCAAATATAGTGAACGAGGGTAAGACCCTTGCGGGCGATGTGCTGATCAAAGGGTCGCGGATTGAGCGCGTGGGAGGAGACCTGTCGTCGTTGAAGGCTGACACTGTCATCGACCTTAAGGGTCTTCACCTGTTACCCGGCGTTATCGACGACCAGGTGCACTTTCGTGAGCCGGGACTCACCCACAAGGCGACGATTTTCACTGAATCGCGCGCAGCGGTAGCCGGGGGCGTGACATCGTTTATGGAGATGCCCAATACGATTCCGCCCGTATTCACACAGGCCCTACTGGAGGAGAAGTATGAAATTGCCCGGCGAACATCCCTGGCGAACTATTCCTTTTACATGGGTGCCTCTAACGACAACATTGAGGAGGCGCTGAAGACGGACATTACCCGGGTTTGCGGACTGAAGATTTTCATGGGCTCTTCGACGGGAAATCTTTTGGTAGACAACATACAAACCCTGGAAGCCTTTTTCTCTCGGTTCCCTTCGCTGATCGCTACGCACTGCGAAGACGAGGCGACGATACGGGAGAACACGGAGCATTTCCGAAAGCAGTATGGCGAAGATCTCCCCGTACGCTTCCACGCGCAAATACGCAGCGCGGAGGCATGTTACAAGTCATCTTCACAAGCGGTCGCTCTCGCCAAAAAGTACGGAACGCGACTTCACATCCTTCACATCAGCACGGCACGCGAGACAGGGCTTTTCGGGAATGATGTGCCTCCGGAGAAAAAGAAAATCACTGGGGAGGCTTGTATTCATCACTTGTGGTTCAGCGACGCAGATTACGAAAGATTGGGCACGCTTATCAAATGGAATCCCGCTATCAAAACCGCTGCAGATCGCGACGAGGTATTCCGCGCTGTGCTGGACGACAAGATTGACGTCATAGCCACCGATCACGCGCCACACACGTTGGAAGAAAAACAGAACACATATTTTAGAAGCCCATCCGGCGGACCGCTAATTCAACATAGTCTTGTCGCCGTTCTGGAATTTTACCATCAGGGAAAGATTACGTTGGAAAAGGTGGTTCAGAAGATGAGTCACAATCCCGCCTTGATTTTCAACGTAAAGGATCGCGGCTTCATCAGGGAAGGGTACTATGCGGATCTCGTTGCGGTGAATTTGAATAAACCCTGGGTTGTAAACAAGGAAAACATCCTCGCCAAGTGCGGCTGGTCGCCGTTTGAGGGGACGACGTTCAGGTCGGCAGTGGAGCATGTGTTTGTTTCGGGACATCATGCG
>QGUY01000203.1 GCA_003242315.1 Bacteroidota bacterium | reverse complement strand
CTATTTTAAATTTTTATATATTTTGGAATATTCCCCAACCTAAAAATTCCCAACAAACTTTTACGCAACCTACCACCACGTAAACCTAAGACTATGCTACTCGGTACCCTCGATTGGATCATTGTGTTTCTCTATTTCGCGATTGTCGCAGGTGTATCCATTTGGGCAATGGCGCGCAGAAAGGACTCAGCAGAAGATTACTTCCTGGCGGGAAGGCATCTTGGCTGGTTCATTGTGGGTGCATCCATATTTGCCTCTAATATTGGATCAGAACACCTTGTTGGACTCGCAGGATCAGGAGCCACTGACGGTGTTGCACTCGCGCACTACGAACTGCACGCCTGGTGTTTGCTGGTGTTAGGATGGGTGATGGTACCTTTCTATATGCGATCGGGAGTGTACACGATGCCCGAGTTTCTTGAGCGTCGGTTCTCGCCCCAGGCGCGCACATTCCTTTCTGTGATTTCGCTTGTGGCGTACGTGTTGACTAAGATCGCCGTTGGCATATTTGCCGGCGGCGTAGTGTTTGCCGTACTGCTCCCCGACCTCGATTTTTTTGGACTCGATAGCTTCTGGTTTGGTTCGATCCTCGTGATCGTTCTAACCGGTTTATACACCGTGGTAGGTGGATTTCGCGCCGTGGCATACACGGAAGCCTTCCAAACCATTATCCTGATTTTTGGATCGTTCATGGTGACCATTTACGGCCTGGAAGCGCTTGGCGGATGGGACAAGCTTCGCGAGATATGCGGCACTGAAATGTTCAACCTGTGGAAGCCGCTGGTACCTGCAGGCGTAGAGTCGACCTGGGCGCCGGTGAAAGAGCCCGGTCGGATGGCCTGGTACTTCAATGATAATTATCCATGGCTGGGAATGCTCTTTTGCGCTCCCATCATTGGTCTGTGGTATTGGTGTACCGACCAATACATTGTACAACGCACGCTTGGCGCGCGTGATGAAACACAAGCACGGCGCGGCTCTATCTGGGCAGCCTATCTCAAGCTTTCGCCTGTGTTCATCTTTATCATCCCCGGCATGATCTGCTTCGCGCTCGCCAAGAGCGGTTCTATCCCAGTACTTCAGGAAACGCTCTTTGACGCCAACGGTGAACTCATCCGCGACAATGCGCAGCAGGCTTTCCCGATGATGGTTGTTCACGTATTGCCTATTGGCGTTCGCGGAATTGTAGTGGCCGGACTCCTTGCGGCACTGATGAGCTCGCTCGCCGGTGTATTCAACGCGTCTTCCACCCTGTTTACGATGGACTTTTACTCACGACTGCGGCCGAACGCGTCGCAGGATCGCCTCGTGTGGATTGGCCGTGTAGCTACAACCGTAATGGTAGTCGTTGGCCTCCTGTGGATCCCGGTGATCCAGGGCGGTAAGGGGTTGTACGATTACCTGCAGGGCGTTCAGGCATACCTTGCCCCTCCTATCTTCGTCGTCTTCTTCTTTGGCATTTTCATGAAGCGGCTAAACGCCAAGGGATGTCTTGCAGCGCTCATCGTAGGCTTTGCCATGGGTCTGTTCCGCCTCGCTGTCGACACGCCCGTTAAACTTTTGGAGAACTTCAATTACGAACCGGGCTCGTTCCTGTGGATCGTTAACAATACCTTCTTCCAGTACTACAGCCTCCTGATCACTATCGTATGTATCCTTGTGATGATCGGTGTCAGCTATGCTTCACCAGCACCAGCGTACGACAAGATTTCAGGACTTACATTCTCAACTATGACGGAAGAAGATCGCCGCAGGACGAGAGCGTCATGGACTGCCAAGGATGTGGTCACTTCCGCACTGCTCCTTGTGTTTATCATGATCGCGTACCTGTACTTCACCGGTTGATGCGTCAGCCGTCATTACAGTACGCCTTATCCGACTTCGATCAAACGACGCGTGAATGACCCCACAGCATTACCGAAAAGCTGACCGGCTGCTCGTGGCAGCAGACTGTATCATCTTTGGATTTGATGGGCGCGAGCTCAAGGTACTCATCGTTAAACGCAGCTTTGAACCTGAGGCCGGTCGCTGGTCGCTGGTCGGCGGTTTTGTTGATGCCAGGGAAAGCGTAAACGACGCCGCGGCGCGTATCCTGAAAAGGCTCACCGGGCTCGATAACATCTATATGGAGCAACTTCACTGCTTCGGTGACGTGAATCGTGATCCGGCAGCGCGTGTTATCTCCATCGCCTATTTTGCACTGATCAACATTGCCGACTATAGCCGGCAGCTGAACCTGGAACACGAACCCCATTGGTGTTCGCTAAAGAATCTGCCAGACCTGATCTTCGATCACGGTCAAATGGTAAAGCTGGCCGTGGAGCGTCTCCAGCAAAAGATCGCCACCCATCCCGTGGGCTTTGAACTGCTGCCGAGGAAATTCACGCTCCCTCAACTGCAAAACCTGTATGAGGCAATTTACCAGGCCAAACTCGACAGGCGCAACTTCAGCCGAAAAATCCTGTCCCTGGGTATCCTCAAGAAACTCGATGAAAAGGAAAAGGGAAGCTCAAAGAAGGGCGCGTTTCTGTATGTCTTCGACAGGAAACGCTATGAACAGCTGTCTCACGAAGGGCTGAAATTCGTCTGATCAGTCTACATCTCTTTCTTCAACTTCAAACGTAAGCTGCGCCGTTCCCGGCATACCATCCGGCGTCAGGCCTTGAACAAACATGAGGTAGGTCCCTGGCAGATCACCCGCATAAAAGACCAGTTCTGTCGGCGCATCTTTGCTAGTCTTGATATCCGGCGCCCAGTACAATAGCGTACGGTGGTCGGGCAGCCTGCTTTTGATCTGATCCTCCGTTTCGTACACAGGCGAGTAAAATTCGCGCTGCCAGCTCAGGCCGTCATACGGCACCACCAACGCGCGTCTGTCAATTTGAAAGCCTGCGAGATCACCTGTGTAGGTGGCGTAGCTTGTGATACCCATATAGGACGTCCTGCCATAAAAATACCTTGTCGACACAACGTCAAGTCGCTTCACTTTCAACGGATCGAATTCGATAATCGAATTAACGTTGAACAATGGTACACCGTCGAGCAGTACGAGAGGGTTCTCCCTGAACATTTCCTTGGTTTTGTTGTTCAGCACGTGGAAGTAGTACTTTCCTTGTCGTTTTCTGACCATGATCGCTGATACATATTCACGCATGACTTCCTCCATCACGGGGAAGCGCGTGTAGTCGTCAAGGTAATACTGCTGATCAGGGATCCTGTAGAAAACAAGGGTATCGTTATGCGGAGGAATGATCTTGTTCTTTTCTTCTTCACGATAGGCGTTGTGAAGCTGCATGTTGACGCTCCTCGCAAGGACGGTCGACTCAAACGACGGATCCAGGCTGAAATGCCGCACGGGGAAACGATCACTCATGCGGCTGTCGAACGGATTATCCAATGTATAGCGGTATGTTGAGTCCTTGCTCCAGTCCGTTTGAATGATGAGCTGCCCCGGACCATAAAAGTCGGCCAACTCATGAACAACCCTTCCGTCGATTTTGCTCTGCGTTCCTCTAAAATGGAATCTCTTCCCCGGGACGGACAGGTAAACCGGAATCGTCGGTGCCGGGGTGCCATCTTCCGCGTTCACCAACCTACCTGTTATGAGATGGCCTCTATACTCGGGTTCGAACTTGTGCTCAGTTTCCTCGTTAAGTTGCTGCCATGTAAACCTACGCCATCCGTGCGTCAGCATCAGGTTATCGGCACAAACGGCTGCATCTTCGGCTGCGCTGAAATAGTATTCAGGCGATTCGATCGTGCCCGGAAGATCGGAGGTCAGGAGAAGATATGCGGCTATGTTTACGCGCTCTTCGTATTGCAGCGAATCAAGTCGAAATACGGAAACGGACAGGGATGCGGGTTTACGCTGGCCCTGAGCATCAGTGGTTGACAGTCTGGTTTTGATTGCGTCGCGAGTCTGCACAACCTTCCTGTCGGCAACCGCTTCAATGCTGAGCAAATTCTCGGGACGCTTGAAGATCAGTCGCTCGCAAACAGGTCGACCCTCGTAGTCGAACACGGTGATGTGGGTAATGCCGTCGCGGAGCCTTGCTTTGTCGACCCTGAAGACCGTCCTTCCCGAAGACAGCTGCCCGCGCAGCACCTGCATTGCTGCAAGGCGGTTGTGAACGATCACCGTCACCTGCGGCTGCAGCGTGGAATTCGGATCGTTGGAACGCACAGCAATAGAAACGCGGCCGTCCTGCTCGTACACTGACAACGCATACCCTTTTTCCATGACAACAGGAAGACTCTTACGTCCGAGCACACGTCCGCGCCCATCGGTAATGACCGCGCTGTACTCAACACCCGCCTGAGGTGTGATTGTGAAATTTCCCAGCCCAAACCGAACGGGAGTAAACATCGCGACAGTATCTTCGTCGCCCGTCAGCACATAACCTCTGAAGGAGGATAGGCCTTTGCCTGTGGCGTCCACTACACGAAAGGCAACTTTCCCTTCGATACCAGCGACCATGTTTCCACCTTCCGCAAAGAACTGTATGTCGAGGTCCTGACTGACAACCTGTTGTTGCAAACCCAAAGGCTTGAATGGATTTACAATCGTGATGGGGCGGTGGAAGAAAAAGTCCGGACTATAATTTCTCATCCAGCGCGTATAGGCTCTCAACGTGTAGTTTCCCGAATTAAGACTTGCAGGAAGGAACATCGACGTGTGGCCCGCACCGTCTTTCACCGGTACTTTAGCCTGAAGAACTGCCTGATTCGCCGCGTCGAGAATTTCTACATACACAACACGGCTCATTCCCAGGGGACGATGCAGGGAACCGTCAACGACGTAGGCGCGAAGCCAGATGTAATCTCCCGTGATGTAGGTTGTCCTGTCGGTATGAATGAATACCTTCTCCTGGAGGTTTTGTTTGCGATACGCGTCAAGTTTATTGCCAGGATCTGTGATACCCTGCGCGAGCCCCAGCGCTATGGGCGAAGATGTGAGGAGTATCAGGAAGAGACGGAGCAAGGTCATTTTCTTTAATGATTATTCCCAAAATTCGGGTCTGCGGTTAGTACCTCCGTGAATAATCCTGCAGTCGATACAGTATGTCGGAGCGCTCAGGTATGCAATAATAAACGGAGCACCCAGGGTAACACCATTGATGATTAGCATCGACTTGTCGCTGGCGAGGTAGTCGCTCACAAATATCGTGTCGACATCAAACGGATCGCAGATAGGCAGAGCGCGCTCGTAGCCACCGTCGGGATGCGGCAATTCGGTAACTGAGACAAAAATCCTGTCTTCGGCTGATCGGCCTATGCTGAAATACCCCAGGGCTTTTGGCATATCCGGATCAATCGAGTTAATATTTCCGGTCACCTGTGTGGGCTGAGGGTCGAAAATGGTTCCGATGCTTTCTGTGTTTTTCCGCAGTTCAGTCCAGAAGTTGAATTCGTCCTGGTCAATGACGAACTGCTTTACCTGAAGACTGTATTTCACACCCAACTTCCAGCTGTTGGCAGGTATTGAGAATATGCGATGCTTTATCACCTTGTCTTCCGCCAACCCTTTTGTACTGAATATATCGATATCTGAGAACGGCGTGGTTTTCCAGCAATAATAAATCCATTCTTCCGGTAGCCGGTTTCTTACTTGCTCCAAAACGGGGTCCCAGATAAGAACCGAGTTGTGTGTGGAGTTGTACATCGTAGTCTCGACCGTCTTCCAGCGGTAATATCGGGAATCGCCCTCGCCGTCATGGGTCGTCACCTCAAAACTCACTTCACGTCCGTCGGAACTCCATGTTATGCTGTCAATGGGAGGAGATTCCCTGAACGTGACGGGATCCGAAACGTATTGCTCGACTGAGTTTATCAGAATATTCAGCTTGCACGTCTGGCCATCGTTAAGGGTGACGCCGGTGGCACTGTATTCTCCAAAGGCAACTTCGGGAAGAAAAAATAATGTGCCATCTTCAAGTTCTATTCTTACCTCCGCACCCGACACGGGCACCGGCGCTTCACGTTGATTCAGCGGCATGGATCGGCTCAGCCTGATCCTTGACTCAGGATCAGCCAAATCCACGATTCCATCGACAACAAGATACTGGGTAGTCGACTCAGCCTGAGGTGGGTTGAATGGGTCGACACAACTCAGCGCGACATACAGCACGAAACACAATAAGATGGAGAGGGTGCGGATCATTCGCTCAGAATCTAAAGTTGTATGTTATTGTAGGGATGGGCTGTGCAAAGATGGACAGTCTGTATCCTCTGATCTCACCGTCCTCAGACCTGAAGAAGACTGAGTATGCATTTTTCCTTCCGGTAATGTTATACACAGAAAGCGTCCAGGAGCTGTGCGCCAGCTTGCGAATCTTATGGTTCCCTTCAATATTCATCCCAAGGTCAAAGCGGTAGTAGTCGGGAATACGGGCCTGATTCCGGTTCGTATACAGCAGCCGCTCGGCGCCATCAAGCACATACCGCTGCACGGGAACGGTTATAGGGCGTCCGGTACTGTAAGTGAAGTTGAGTGAGACACTGAACCTTCTGCTGAAGCGATAATTACTGATTACTGTCACATCGTGCGGTTTGTCATAGTTGCTGGGATACTCCAGACCGTCATTGATCGTCTCCCCTGTTTCGGTGCCTACGGTCTTCAGGAATGAGCGCGAGTACGTGTAGCTGATCCATCCGTTGAGTTTTCCTGTTACCTTCTTCAGCATAAGCTCAACACCGTAGGCGCGTCCCTGTGTCCCGATGACGTCGGTCTCGATGTTGTGGTTCATCGTCAGCAGCGCGCCTCCGCGGAAATCAAGGAAGTCTTGCAATGTTTTGTAGTACGCTTCGATGGATGTCTCAATGGTATTGGCTTTGAAATTCCGGTAATATCCAATGGAAAACTGATCGCCCACCTGTGGTCTAACATAGGAATCACTAAGCTTCCAGGTATCTGTGGGAGAAATCGCAGTGGTATTCGACAACATGTGAATATACTGACGCATGCGCTGATAGCTGAGCTTCACCGACGCATCCTTTCCGAGCATATAGCGTATCGAAGCCCGCGGTTCAGGACCATGATAAGTTGCTATAGACTTGCCCTTGTCATAGTGAAGCGTGTCGAACATAGAACCTTCCGATCGCGGCTGACCGGGTAAGTATTGAATGACGCTCTTCGGACCGAGATAATTGTAGAACGAATACCGCAAGCCAGCATATAGCGTCAGTCTAGGCGAGAGATCATACTCGTCACCCACGTAAACGGCGCCCTCTAGGGCCTGTTCATCCTCAGTTTTGCCGGGGAAAAAAAGGGTATGG
>QGUY01000202.1 GCA_003242315.1 Bacteroidota bacterium | reverse complement strand
ACCGTGGCCGGTCGGCAAGAAACTGTGTTGCTCCTGCGGCGTGAGATTTCATCGGATCATTTCTTCATCCAAAAGGGTGCTGTGACAAACCATCCCACCGTGCCTATGAACATGAGTGTCTTGTTCTGACTCATGGTCATAACCTGCGCGAACACAAGAAATGCCGGGACGATGGTCATCGCAAGGAAGATGAAAGATACGAACATTATAATCCTGGATTTCATAGACTCAATGTTTACGCGATTCCCGGACGCTTTTGTATCAACTTACTTAATATCACATACAGCACAACGGCGATAAACCATCCTGGCAATCCGACAAAGAAAATCTCGATGCCGAAGCTCAGGTTCAACCAAAGACAAATCAACAATGTCAATATCCAGGTACCTGCGGCAGCGGTGTTGAAGTGTATGCCCGCCCGTTCGGCATACTCCTCCTGGAGGCCCAGCCTGGGCAGTAAGTAGACATCCGCAAAGATCACAGCTCCGGCTGGCATCAGGATAAGGCCGTAAAGGGCGACAAATTCCAGCAACTTCATGACGAGAGCGGGAAACATCGCCGCGATGGTAGTCACCAATCCTACTACAAATGTCACCCTCCACGTCTTCCAATTGGAATTGATCGCCTGGATGGCAAGTCCGGCTCGATATAGCGTTGGATTGGCTGTTGTCCACCCGGCGATGATAACACACAGCGCCCCTGCAATGCCGGCCGCGTTGTAGGCTACGGGTCCCGGCGCAAATTCTGTACTGTTGGCCGTCTTCTGAAGGAAGAGTGCATACAAAATTCCCGAAGCAACCCAGGCTATGTAGTGACCGAGTATCATACCTGCGGAAGAAGCGAAACCATACTGCCACTTCTTCGCATACCGGAGCAGTGACATATCCGCCATCCCGATGTGCATGGCCATATTGCAGAACCACGCGAAGAAGGTAACATGCCAGAAGGTGAATTTGCTTTGACCTTCAAGAGGCACGCCCTTCCAAATCGTGTTTTCTGCCACGGGCCAGAAGTCTGAAAACGACTTGACGCCGAGCTCCGGAAGCACAGCTACGGCAGCCGCAATGAATATCATGATCATCCATGGCGCAGCGAGATTGGCAAATCGCGCTACCTGGTCGAAGCCGAACATGGCGACAAGCGTCGTGATCGTCCCAACCACGAGCACCGTGATGACCCATCCCATACTGTTGGGATAGATGTCGTTCAACGTCGGCATTGTGAGATCAAATGGTATTCCTATCGCCGTTGCACTGACGGCAATCATGGATCCGGCGAGAAAACAGAACAACCCCGCATTGACCAGGTTATAACCGAGCGCGAAATTCTTCCCGCCTATTTTCTCAAGCTGATAGTACAGCGTCACGCGCTTTCTGACCGAGATTTTTGCCGTGAGATATGCCCAGCTCAATACCGCCAGTAGGTTACCGATCAGGAGCCCCCAAAGCAAATCGGCTGCCGCTACCCCGTGGGCAACGAAGAGTGGGCCCAGGACGAACTCCGTACCAGCAGTATGTTCGCCGGCGTAAGTTCCAATAAAACTCTTCCAACCCTTGAGCTTGTCTTGCGGTACAGGTTGCCGTTCGTATTCATTGACGGCGTCAAGTTTGGAAACCAGACTTTTCTTGTCGAATGATGCCATAGGTATGGGGCAGTTCGCTAATTTACCAAACATACCCGCATCAGTAGCACGGGCTGTCCTGTACTGTCAGGGGAGAAATTCAGATACTATCCCGGTTGATAAAATGGAAGGCGTTCTTGACCACTTCCTGCTTGCGCGACTGGATCATGTAAGCGGCGGTCTCTCCCATCGCGTCGAAGTCAGTGGATATCACGGTGATACCCAGCAGGTCCTTAAGGGGTGTGTCGTTGTATGAAATCACACCGATATCCTTTCCCATGGTAAGGCCCCGATCGCGGATTTGCTTGACAAGCGCCACGAGGTCGTTCTCTTCAATGATGATGTACGCGTCCTTCGACTGCAGTTCCATGTCGGTGTAAATCTGATCCAGTATTTCGAACTGAAAATCGTAGTCCGAGCAAAATTGCTGGAAGCCGGTACGTATCCGGGTAGGATAAGGATAAACCGCCTTGCGCGGATATACGAGGATCAGTTTCTGATACGAGCGGAGGCATTCGATCGCTTCACTCAACGCTTCATAGATATCCATCCTGAAATCCTGGTAGACGGCCGACCGCGCCTCCAGGTCGGGAACCATGTTGTCGATGTAGATGACCTTCTCTTCGGGAAGGGTGCGCAATGCCTCGAGGACTTCCGGCGTTACCGTCCGATGACTCAGCGTTTCGTCCTTGAAGTGCGGCATGATGACGTAATAGTCATACGCGCCGCGTGATTCTTCCAGTTCACTGAGAAACACTTTGGGATCGCAGTGATAAACTTTAAGATCGACCCGCGTGCGTGAGCCCAGGCTGCCGACAAACGCGTTGTAAATGCGCAGCTTGTATGAGCTGAGCTTGTTCATTAAGAACAATACGGAGAGGCCGGATGACTCCACCGCGCGCGCCACGTAGTAGCCTTTTCCTTTTGCCGATACGATGATCTTTTTTTCCTTAAGAAAATTGTATGCCTTCTCGACCGTATCGCGCGACAGGTAGTATTCCTCTGAAATCTCGTTGATTGAAGGGATGCGCATGCCCACCTTTAAGCTCCCTTTTTCGATCTCCTCCAGGATTGAATTAACGATCTGGCGGTATTTCGGCATCCTGGAGTCGCTGTCAATCCTCAATAATTTCAGGCTTTCCATAGAGCTACCAAAGTAATGAAATTACCAACGCTTTACTAGTGGGCCGTTGGTTCCTGGCAGGGTAATCTATGGGACCTATGCGAGTCTATGTTACCTATGCGGTTCGAATTCAATCTATGTTGGACCACATAGGGAACATAGGGTTACACATAGATCACATAGGTTAGGTCAGTTGTTCCAATAGACCTCGTTCCAGCGCAGCTCGTTCTTGAATTGGTAGAGCGATGTGTTCCTGTCGATCTTGACGAACTCCACGCCCGCGATTTCAGCAAAATCTTCGAGATGTTCGGAAGTGAGATTCTGAGAATAGCATGTATGATGCGCGCCGCCGGCGAGAATCCAGGCTGCACAACCCGTGTTCATGTCAGGCATGGGCTTCCATAGCACGCGTGCCACGGGAAGCTTCGGCAAATCGTGCTCCGGTGCAACTGCCTCAACTTCATTGACGAGCAGTCGGAAGCGGTTGCCCATGTCGATGATGGAGGCGTTGATCGCGGGTCCGGCACCGCTGCCGAAAACGAGCCGAACCGGATCGGCCTTTCCACCGATTCCCAGAGGATGAATTTCACATGAGGGTTTCCCTGACGCGATGGACGGACAGATCTCCAGCATGTGCGCTCCAAGCACCATCGAACCTGCGCCGTTGAAGTGATATGTGTAATCCTCCATGAAAGAATTCCCACCCTTCAAACCGGTCGCCATTACCTTCATGGCGCGCACCAGCGCCGCCGTCTTCCAGTCGCCTTCAGCGCCAAATCCATACCCTTCTTCCATCAGCCGTTGGACTGCAATACCAGGCAATTGGGGAAGACCGTGCAAATCTTCAAAGGTATCGGTGAAGCCCTTAAAATTGCCGGCTTTCAGGAATTGACGAAGGCCAGCCTCAATACGTGCCGCTTCGCGCAATGACGCATGGCGGTCTCCACCTTTTTGTAGTTCAGGCCTGACAGCGTAACGATCGTGATACTCTGACACAAGCGTGTCAACTTCCTGGTCAGTAACTTCGCTGATGGCTGCAACGAGATCACCTACGCCATATCCATTGACGGCATATCCAAACTTAATCTCGGCTTCTACTTTGTCGCCTTCGGTTACCGCTACCTGCCTCATGTTGTCGCCGAACCTGCAGTAGCGGCCTCCCTGCCAATCGCTCCACGCCAATGCAGCACGCAGCCACGATTCCATACGGGCGTGAACTGCAGGGTCTTGCCAATGTCCAACCACGACCTTACGACGGAGCCGCATGCGCGACATAATGAAACCGAACTCGCGGTCGCCGTGCGCACTTTGGTTCAGGTTCATGAAGTCCATATCGATGGTCTTCCATGGAATCTCGCGATTGAACTGAGTGTGCAGGTGAAGAAGCGGCTTTCTGAGAATTTTGAGTCCGCCAATCCACATGCGCGCCGGAGAGAAGGTATGCATCCACGCTACCAGTCCAACGCAGCTATCGGTGTTGTTGGCTTCCCGACACAAGGCTGCTATCTCTTCGGGCGTTTTAAGCACGGGCTTAAAAACGATCCTTACAGGAAATCCTTTTACATCATTGAGCGACGCCGCAATCTGCTGCGCGTGATCGGCTACGTGCCGCAAAGTTTCTTCACCATAGAGAAACTGACTGCCTGTGATAAACCAGGCTTCCGGGTTCTTGAAATCGGTCATTCTATATTATTTACTTGCCCGTAAGGGCTGCATCATCATGTTAGTGGTCAGTTGCCATAATAGGCATTCGGACCGTGCTTTCGTTCGTAATGTTTTTTAATCAGAGCATCCTTCATGCGCTGCGCATGGGGATTGATACTCTGCGTGAGGTACGCCATCCGGGCGATCTCCTCCAGCACAGAGCTGTTGTAGACAGCTTTCTCAGCAGTAGCGCCCCAGGTGAAAGGCGCGTGATTCCCGACGAGAATCATTTCAACTTCGCGATAATCCAGGCGTCGTTCCTCAAAGCACTGCAGAATCTGGAACCCTGTCTGATACTCGTAGTTGCCGCGGATCATTTCGTCGGCCATCGGTGCCGCACAAGGGATGTCGTGCGTGCAATGATCGGCGTGCGTGGTTCCATATAGCGGAATGTCGCGCAATGCCTGAGCCCAACTCGTAGCGTAGGTTGAATGCGTGTGGGCAATCCCGCCGATACCTTCCCAATGTTTGTACAACACTGCGTGTGTGAGCGTATCGGATGATGGCCGCAATTCCCCTTCAACCTTGGCCCCGTCAAAGTCGACAATCACCATGCCCGAGGGTGTAAGAAGGTCGTACGGTACCCCGCTGGGTTTTATTGCAAAGACACCGAGACTGCGGTCGGCAGCACTCACATTTCCGAATGTGTGAATGACGAGGCCCAAACGCTGGAGATCAACGTTAGCTTTGTATGCCGCTTCCCTGATATGATCGAACTTCGACATCCTTATACTAAATCGGGTTGGAGACGCTTGCGTTCCAGCCACACGCCGAAGTCCTGGTATTTCTTATATCGCTTTTCATAGTATTCAGTCCTTGAGCTATCGGGTTTATACTCGGCGTCAAATCCCTGACCCATAGCATTCATCGCATCTTCCACGCGCGGGTATATTCCCGCAGCCACGGCGGCAAACATGGCGGCGCCTGCAGCGCACGTTTGTTCCGAGCGGTGGATGCGGATCGGCATGTTCATGACATCGGCCATTACCTGCATGATGTAGGGCGACTTCCTTGCAACACCGCCCAGTCCGATGAGCCCTTTTACTGGTACGCCTTCCTCACGGAAGCGGTCGACAATGGCACGTGCACCAAAACATGTAGCCTCCACTAATGCGCGAAATACTCTGGGGGCGTCGCTGCCGAGCTTGAGTCCCGCGATAGCACCCTTAAGGGTTTGGTCTGCGTCCGGAGTTCTCCGTCCGTTGAGCCAGTCTATCGCAAGTTCTCCGTCGTCGTCCAACGGTAGTGCAGCAGCTTCGCGACTAAGTCCCGCAATTATATTTCCGGTAATCTCGGTCTTCAGTTGCCGGCGAAGTTCGTCATTGACAAGTGTGGAATTGTCAAGCAAATGATCGAGCGGCCACGACAGAAGGTTTCTGAACCAGGCATAGGTATCGCCAAAGGCCGATTGTCCTGCTTCGAGGCCAATCATGCCGGGAATGATTGATCCGTTTACCTGTCCGCAAATACCCCGCACCAGTTTACCGTTCATTTCATCAATTGGCGCTACGAGCATATCGCAGGTGGAAGTACCCATTACCTTGCTGAGGTGATACGCTTCGATCTGTCCCCCCACGGCGCCCATGTGTGCATCGAAAGCGCCAACACCTACGACGACGTCGGTGGTAAGTCCGAGCCGTTGCGCCCATTCATCCGAGAGTCTTCCGGCCGCCTGGTCAGATGTATACGTGTCGCGGAACAGTCGCGAGGTAAATCCGCTGAGGAGCGGATCAAGCGATGAGAAGAAGTCGTCCGGCGGAAGTCCACCAAACTCTTCGGCCCATAGCGCCTTATGGCCAGCGGCACACACGCCGCGTTTCATTTTGTGGACGTCGTTACCGCCTGTTAATACGAATGGTATCCAATCGCAGTGTTCAACCCAGGAATAACAAGCCTTACGGACAGCTTCGTCGATGCGAAGAACGTGCAGCAGTTTAGCCCAGAACCATTCTGAGGAGTAGATTCCCCCCACGAATTTCAGGTAGGGTGCGTTCAGGTTAGCGGCATGACGGTTGATTTCCGCCGCTTCGGCAGTTGCCGTGTGGTCTTTCCACAGCACGAACATGGCGTTCGGGTTCTCGCTGAACTCCGGGTTCAACGCGAGTGGGGTACCGGTGCGATCTACGGCAACGGGTGTGGAGCCGGTGGTATCGACAGATATTCCCTTAATGTTTTTTTCTATTCCCTGCCCTGCTTGCCGGACACAGTCGCGTATTGTGGTTTCGAGGCCTTCGAGATAGTCGAGCGGGTGTTGTCTGAACTGGTTTTGATCGGGACGGCAATATTTTCCGTCACGCCACCGCGGGTAGTGAAAGACCGAGGCGGCCACCTCCGTCCCGTTGGTAGTGTCGATAATTACGGTCCGAACAGAGTCCGTCCCGAAGTCGACTCCGATGACAAACGAGGGCATTACGCGTCTAAGGTTGGTTGCGGCGCGTAATGTACAATTTTTTTGGAATACGTGTAATAATCACATTTAAACGGGCTTCGACTCGCTCAGCCACCGGTGCGGCTTAGTGGTTAGAGGACGACAAACAGTAGTTTTTTAGTTCACTTAGCGTTGTCGAAGGTTCCTGAGCTTGTCGAAGGACGGTCCCTGAGCCTGTCGAAGGGAGGTCCCTGAGCTTGTCGAAGGGGGTCCCTGAGCTTGTCGAAGGGGGGTCCCTGAGCTTGTCGAAGGGGGGTCCCTGAGCTTGTCGAAGGGGGGTCCCTGAGCTTGTCGAAGGGAGGTCCCTGAGCTTGTCGAAGGGGGGTCCCTGAGCTTGTCGAAGGGGGGTCCCTGAGCTTGTCGAAGGGGGTCCCTGAGCTTGTCGAAGGGCTACCCATTTCTCCGCACTCCCCTCGACATTCTGAGCAACGTTACCGCA
>QGUY01000201.1 GCA_003242315.1 Bacteroidota bacterium | reverse complement strand
ATGTGCGGAAGGTTACCAATTTATTAAGTGCCTCTTCACTGCCAAAAAGAGCGGTTGCAGTTTTTTCCGACAATACAATTTGTCCGGGGGCCAAACACTTGTTTTGGTTTCCCCGGCCTAAGGGGAAATCGAATAGCGAAAAGAAGGTGGTGTCAGCGGCTACAATCAGAAAATTCGACCATGAGACGTCGTCTTTGCTTAGTGCCGCGCCGTAAACGCTATTGAGCTGGCAAGCGGCTTCTACTTCGGGGTAATTGGAGACGGCATAGTCGCTGAATGATTTGAGAACAAACGGAATCCGGCCCGTTCCCCGAAAAGGATCTTTGCTTGTGACCTGGTAAATCCTGGCGTGCTTGTCGTGAAACTTGTCCGTACTGACCTCGTGGGAAATGAACGCTATCAGCAAGGCGGCGCAAGTGAATCCTGCCGTCAAGCTCAGGAGTATGACTATTGAATAGATCCGATGCTTCCAAAAATGACGCAGGATCAATTTTAGGTTATGCTTTAGCACGAATGTTCGATTTTACATTGACAACGAGGCCGTCGTTACTGCGTGAGGCAGTTTATACTGTCTTGATATATTGCATGACAAGGGGTCGGTAGTGCGCGCCTATTGGCAACTCGATATCGCCACAATAAATTCGGTTGCCCTCAATACGGGTTATTGCAGACAAGGCGACAATGTAGGACTTGTGTATCCTGATATAGTCCGGTGGAGTGAACTGCGTTTCCATTAGTTTCATGGTACTGTTGACAATGTGAGCACGCTGTCGGGTGATGAGTCGTACATAGTTTTGCATAGCTTCGATGTAAAGGATTTCATCTCTTCTAACCTTAAGTATTTGATTGTCTGCTTTTATGAACAAGAACTCAGAGGGAATGCTCTTAATGCCACTGTGGTCGCGCAGCCTTGCCTCGGCCTTATTCACTGCGACAATGAAACGTTCCATGGAGATTGGCTTAAGCAGGTAGTCGAGGACGGGGAGCGTGTAGCTTTCAAGGGCGTATTGTTCGTAAGCTGTGGTAAGGATTACAAGCGGCGGATGATCGAAGGAGCGCAGGAAATCTGTTCCCTTGAGATGGGGCATGTGAATGTCGAGAAACATGACGTCGATGTCTCCCTTTCTCAGTCGTTCGAGCGCTTCAAGGGCGCTTCCAAATTCTCCCTGGTGCGTCCAATGTGGAAAGTGTTGAAGGTACGCTGTAAGAAGGCGCCTGGCTTGCGGCTCATCGTCGACAATGATATATCGTACGCTCATCTCGGGCATGGCTTCATCCTGTTAATCTGGAGTTCGACCACGAAGGTCCCGTTGTCCCGTGCGGCGAAAAAGGTATGGTCTTGCGGGAAAAAGTGTTGGAGACGCTTCTTTACGTTGGCTAAACCGACGGATCCACGATGGAGGTCCGCCTGTCCGTTGCTTTCTACCGAATTTCGAATAGTCATGGAAAGTGCGTACTCGATGAGCCTGATGTCGATTGTTACAAAGGCTTTTCGGATGGAATTACTGACTCCATGCTTAAAAGCATTCTCGACGAGCGGAAGGAGGATACAAGGCGGAATGCAGTACCCGTCGTCGTCACCGTTGATAGTCAACCTGATGTCTGCCTTGTCCTCCCATCGGCTCTGTTCCAGACTAACATAGTTTTCGATAATTTCCAGCTCCTTCGAAACGGAAATCAAGTCTTTGCCCGTTTCGTATAACGTGAACCGCATGAGTTCGGACAGTCTGCCGAGCAACTGGACCGATTTGTCGGGCTCATTGTTTATTATGAACGACTGAATATTGTTCAACGTGTTGAAGAGAAAATGAGGGTTGATTTGAGCTTTAAGGAAGTCGAGTTCCAGTTGAACGTTTTCCTTTTCCAACGTTAGCGCTTTTGTCTGTTCCTTGTACAGTTCGCGGAAGGCTTTTGCCATCAAGGGTGGAGAGAGAACGGCCAGGTACAACGCCGCTAGCATGTAAACCACTTCAAACGCCATCCGCGGCGGACGGGCATCAGGTATAGAAACGCCAGGAGTTCCAGCAAAGTTAAGGTAGTGTCTCCACAGTCCCTGGTTGAGGAGAAGCAGTACTCCGGATATTATTACGGCATACATCAGGCTTGCCGCGAATGTGAGGACCAGTCGCTTCTTTCTGTATAGTGGAATGAGTCCATACGCCAGTGGATAGTAGGCGAGAGCGCTAACGCCGACGGTCACACTCCGGAACCAGAGGGGATAAACTACGGTACCTGCGGACAATATCAGCAGGAATGCCCAAAAGGCGATATGCAGAGTCACGCGATAGGCGAGTATATCATAGGTATTTAACCAGATGGTCTTTAAATCCATATCTTTTTCGTTTTGCGGTGTTCAGATAATCATGCCGCAAGGAAGCATTTCCATGGAGAGGCGGAAAAATTGTTTGACAATCACTGAAGGATCGTAGACAAACACGTTTTCCCGGCTGATCAATGAAGTATTCGTGCGGGATCATCACAACTAACAGAAAACGAAGAGGGCCACAGGAGCCCCCTTCGTCGCTAACAACGATACCAAACGGAATTAGCCAAAACGCAATATTACGAAAGCATATTAGTCTTTCATAATCTTTCTTTTGGATGTATCTTACAAAGGGCAGATGCCCTGACCCAGGACTTCCGCACATGAGATAAATGTACTAATTACATGTATTTTTGCCCTTGCCGGGCATGTTTCCCTCTTATCAGACCTTCATGGTTTCGTTTCATTTCAGGCTTGCTTTACGTTGCAACGCCTTTTGCAGAGCGCTTTATTATGCGATTTCTTGATCTGTAAGGAAGATTCACCAAATTTTTTGTTGGTAAAAGATAATGAAACGTAAATATTGTATATATTCACGAAATGAAACGAAATCGTTCGTTTTCCAGACTTAACCATAAAAATTTCTTTCTATGCAGAAAAGCTTTACCTACCTGATCAGGAGCATGATCCTGCTCTTGTGCTGGGGTGGCGCTTTCTCCTTGATGGCACAAGGTACTGTCACGGGGAAAGTGACCGCGGTCGGAACCGGCGAAGCCCTTCCGGGTGTGTCGGTACTGGTAAAAGGAACTACGGTCGGGACAGTAACCGACGTTGAAGGTCGTTACTCCCTGACGCTCTCAGAGGACGCCCCGGTCCTGGTGTTTTCGTACGTCGGCTACGTGAGCGAAGAAATTCCCGTGGCCGGCCAGAGTGTGATCAATGTTGCCCTGGTGGAGGACATTAAGGCGCTCGAAGAAATCGTAGTTGTGGGCTATGGTACCATGAAGAAGGGCGAAGTGACGGGTGCCATCAGCAGCATCAACATGTCCGAGATTCAACCCATTGCCACGCAACGGGTGGACCAGATGCTCCAGGGTAGGGCAGCAGGTGTCATGGTACTGAATACGGATGGAGCGCCAGGCGGCAACACTACCATCCGCATAAGGGGGATGAATTCCATACAAGGCGGAAATCAACCACTCATTGTGATCGATGGATTCCAGGGTGGCGACCTGAAGTCGCTTAACCCGCGCGACATCCAGGACATCCAAATACTCAAGGACGCAGCAGCCACCGCCATTTATGGTGCGCAAGGTGCGAATGGGGTGATTCTCATCGAAACCAAAAAGGGGAGATCAGAAAGACCACAGATCGGATACTCGTCTGAATTCGGAATCTCTGAAGTGCTCAAGGGAGGCATTAAGATGATGGACGCCGCCGAGTATGCGCGGGAAATGAACCGGTATGCGCTGGCAGCAAATCTGGATGTCGACCCAGTGCCACCCTTTACGGAACAAGACATTCAGTACTTTGAACGGAACGGAGGAACGAACTGGATGGATGAAATCTATCGTACTGCCCTGGCTCAAACCCATCAACTCTCGCTCAGCGGAAAGGCCAGCAAGGTCGGTTACTTTCTTTCCGGGTCCTACCTCGATCAGGAAGGTATTCTTATCAACTCCGGCTATAAGAGATATTCCCTGCGCACCAACTTTGATGCGGAGATCAACAACTGGCTAAGCTTCGGTCTTAATTGGTATGGCGCCCAGCAAGATCGTACCGGTCCGCGTTTCGGCGCCAATGTGAACTGGAATGGCAACCCGATACTTGGAGCTATTCTCTTTCCGCCGACACTGCCAGTCTATGACGAGAACGGAAACTATACGGAAGCCTCCACGGACTACGGTGAGCCAGGAATCTGGAACCCGGTGGCCAGTGCTGTAGAACCTGATATCCAGAACAAGACTACGACCAATAACGGAAACCTTTATCTGGACTTCAAACTCGCGAAAGGCTTGTCATTCCGGGTCAATGGAGGATTCAACATTGTCAACTGGAACCAGACGCAGTTCTACAACAACAAAACGGTCACTGGACGGCCGGTGGGAGGACGTGCCGTATCTGACATGTCGCAGACCCGCAGCTACCAGAACACCAACATGCTCACGTATGTCAGAGAGTTTGGTCAGCACAGCATCAATGCTGTCGCTGTACAGGAAATCAAATTTTCCCGGTCGTTTGACACCAACATCACTAACGAAAACTTTACGGTTCAGGAAACTGGCGTGTATAACATCGGTGGTGCGAGCAAGCAAATTACGAGTTCATCTTTCAGCGAACGAAAGATCAATTCGTACATGGCCCGTGTGAACTATGGCTTTGCTGACAAATACATCTTCACGGTTAGCTATCGCGCCGACGGGTCTTCTGTCTTTGGAAAGAACAACAAGTGGGCTTACTTCCCCGCATTCTCCGCTGGATGGCGCCTTTCGGAGGAAGGTTTCATTCGTGACCTGGGCATATTCGATAACTTCATGATCCGTGGTGGTTGGGGCAAAACCGGAAATCAAGCTATCAGTCCCTATCGGACGCTCGCCCGTATTACTTCCCCCGGCTTTTATCCCTGGGATGGAGGCGAAAGCAGCAACATTGGATTCCAGATTGCTTCGGCTTCCAACCCTAACCTCAAATGGGAAACGACCACACAGACTAACGTCGGAGTAGACATGTCTTTCCTGAGCGGAAAAGTCACCCTGAGCGTGGATTACTACGACAAGGTAACGGATGACCTGTTGCTCTCGCGTGAACTTCCAGGATCAACCGGTCTTAATAGCATTATCGACAACGTGGGCTCTATGGGTAACAAAGGCTGGGAGTTCACACTGGGAGGTAACGTTGATGTCGGACCTGTGAGGTGGACAAGTTCACTCACTGTGACGACATCCAGAACGACTGTACTCGACCTCGGTGAAGACGATTTCATTGCCTATTACGCTACCGGTTCTGGTCATGGTACGGAGCTCACGAACATGTTCCTCACCAAGGGAGAGCCGTTTGGGCAAATCATGGGCTTCGGGTATGAAGGAACCTGGAAGCTAGGACAGGAGGAAGAAGCCGGAAGGTATGGACAAATGCCCGGCGATCCCCGCTACACTGACGTGAACAATGACGGAAGGATCGACTATGACAACGACTTCATGGTCATCGGTAACACACAGCCTGACTACATTTTTGGCTTCAGCAACACCCTAACATTCAAAAATTGGGATCTGTCTTTTCTGATTCAGGGAACGCAGGGGAACGAGATCTTCAACGTTGCCCGGGTTAGAAGGGAATATCCCAACGGCTACGGCATTGAAAAGCTAAACCGGTGGACGCCGGAGAATCAGAATACCAACGTACCGGCGCTGATCGATCAGAAGACGCGTGAGGAGTATCGTCTCGCATGGAATGCAACCCATCCCGATAATCCGTTGGTGAATACCGTAGTCTTTCCAGCTCGTGGCGAGAATGTCAACGCACGTTATATCGAGGATGGCTCTTACGTTCGTCTCAAGAACCTGACTCTTGGTTACAACGTCCCGCTGAAAAAGTTCGTCACGAACATGCGGGTGTATTTCTCCGGAACAAACCTGCTCACGTTCACGGATTACTCCGGATGGGATCCGGAAGTGAGTTCGTATACCGACAACGATGCGCAACTCGGTACGGACTACAACAACTATCCTAATTCCAGGATATACACATTTGGTATCGACCTGACCTTCTAAATCCATAAGTATGAAAACCAATATTATTAATCGGGGACTCTTCCTTACTGCGATCCTTGCGACGGTCAGCATGCTCGCGGGATGCGACGCCTTTGATCTTGAGGAAAACCCCAAGAGCTTTATTGCGCCCGAGAATTTCTTCCAGACGCCGGACCAGATTGAGTCTGTGCTTTCCACCTGCCAGTCCCGATGTTTCCAGGTCTGGAGAAATGCATACGACAATAACCCTGACCTTTTCAGGCATGATGACCAAATCGCTGGTGGCGACCTAATTATTCAGCTCGACCACGGAGCGTCGTTTTACAATTTGCATTATGCCAATATCAAGGACCTGAACTTTGCGATAGCCGCTATTGTGAAGGGTAACATTGATAATGCACCTGCAAGCGTTCGTGATCAGCTTATGGGTCAACTGAAATTCCTCCGGGCATGGAATTATTTTCAGTTGGTGAGAATGTTTGGTGACATACCCCTTCTCACGGAAGAAACGGTTGACTACTTCAACTATCTTCCTTCACGTGCACCGATTGCCGACGTATATCAGCTTATCGTGTCGGACTTCACCGAAGCGGCGAACAAGCTGCCGGACGATTGGGGTGCTTTGGTTGGCCGGCCGAACCGTTGGGCGGCAAAGGGTCTTTTGGCAAAAGTGCACCTGACCATGGCCACTGCACCAATGAATGATCAGTCCAACTACGCCAAGGCTGCAGCGCTGGCGAAAGAAGTCATTCAATCCAACAAGTACAGCCTCGTGGAAGACATCACGAAGGTCTTTAGTATGGAAACGAAATACGGACCGGAGATGATGTGGAGCTTTAACGGTAACAACAATAATCCAGCTACCAACCCTAAAATATGGTCAGGTATATATGGATGGGGAGACAATTCGGCCGACATCTGGTGGGTTGACAATGTATACCCTGAACAGCCGCGGAAGTATGCGTATGTGGAAATTTTGGATCACGACGGAGTCAGGTTTTCTGACTTGCCCAATAAAGTCCCGGGCATTCAAAAATACCTGTACGATTCGTGGGAAGATTTTCAAAAGGGGAGGTCGATCATCAACATTCCTATCATTCGGTACGCTGATGTGCTGCTGATATTTGCGGAAGCAGAAAACATGGCCAATGGAGGTCCAACGCAGGAGGCCGTCGACGCAGTGAACGCTGTGATCGACCGTGCGAACGGGTACGAAGACAATCCGGACTATCCATTGCTTACGACGTCCATGTCGCGAGACGAGTTTGATGCTGCAGTGGTCGAAGAAAGGGGCTTTGAACTCTGCTTTGAATATGA
>QGUY01000493.1 GCA_003242315.1 Bacteroidota bacterium | reverse complement strand
TCAACGCATAGCGATTGCGCGCGCCATCCTGAAGGACCCGGCTATACTGGTCCTTGATGAGGCGACAAGTTCCCTCGATGCTGAATCTGAATATTTGATTCAGCAAGCCCTGGAAAAACTAATGGAAGGCAGAACGACCATCGTGATCGCACATCGGTTGAGTACCATCCGCAAAGCCGATCGCATTTTGGTAATTGACGAGGGAAAACTAGCCGAGGCTGGATCGCATAGCGAACTGGCAACCCGCGACCAGGGCATTTATCAAAATTTGTTGAGACTTCAATTTCAATAGCATAACTTGACAAAATGAATACTCTGGCTGCGAACAACCTGCTTAAGACCTATAAGCTGCGTTCAACGCCCAACCGGCAAACGATCCTTCACCTTTTTCTCAGAAAGGATCATGCACTCTCGCATGCAGACATTGAAAACGAGATTGCGGATTCGCTGGACAGAGTCACGGTGTATCGCACACTGAAAACTTTTCTTAACCGTGGACTCATTCACAAGGTATTGGATGATGCGGGAGGGCTGAAGTACGCACTGTGTGTTGGCGACTGCTCTGTCGCGGAACACCACCACAACCACCTGCATTTTAAGTGCGTACGTTGCGGCCAAACAAACTGTCTTGACGTAGAGGTTCCGGAGATTCGATTGCCGCGCGACTACAGTGTGGAAGAGATTAACGTTCTCGTCCAGGGTGTGTGCTCGGCGTGTGGAACCGGCCGCTGAGGTCCAAAGTTTTGTTTTCAGAGATTTGAATAATATTTGTAGTTTTGTGAGTTTGGGAGGCGGTATTTTGACTCTTTTTGGATTATTTGATTCGGCACTACAACTGAGGAACTAGCTCCATTGCAACCCATTCTCGACATTGGCCTGTTCACTTTTTTTAACAGCGAGCGTGAGACCGTACTCTTTGCCGTCTTTTCCGTAACCATCATTCTGTTCCTGGTCCTTGACCTTGGGTTGTTCAACCGAGCGGCGCATAAAATATCAACACGTTCGGCGCTGTACCAGTCTATCTTTTGGGTTGTCATCTCGACCCTTTTTGGTGTGCTAGTACACATTTACGATGAGGGTGGAGCCACAGCGGCGGTGGAATACTTCTCAGCCTACCTCACGGAAAAGGCGCTGTCTATCGACAACATCTTTGTCATACTTCTGATTCTGAAATATTTCCAGGTCGGCGAGGAGTATTATCATAAGGTACTGTTCTGGGGCATCATTGGTGCTATCGTATTCAGGGGCGTTTTCATTTTCGTCAGCGCCTATCTGATCCATCGACTGGAATGGATTCTCTATGTGTTTGGGGTATTCCTTATCTATTCCGGGATACGAATCTACTTCGAGGACGGCGACGAAAAGATCGAACCGGAAAAGAATCCGATCATGCGGTTCTGCCGGAAGTATCTCCCGCTCTCAACCGGAGACCATGGGGGAAAGTTTATTGTCCGCAAACACAACCGCCTGATGTTCACACCCCTCTTCCTGGTAATTGTGTTGATTGAAACTACGGACATCATATTTGCCGTCGATTCCATTCCTGCTGCGTTTGCGATTACTCAAAATGAGTTCCTCATTTACACGTCAAACATTTTTGCCGTAATGGGGCTGCGGGCGATGTTCTTCCTCCTCGCAGGTATTATCGACCGCTTCTACCTCCTGCAAAAGGGATTGTCCATCATTCTCTTTTTCATCGGCGCAAAGATGATGCTGGAGATCGTGAACATTCACGTGAACGTGTATGTTTCGTTCGCCGTCATCATCGCAACGCTTACCCTCGCTATTGTATTCTCCGTGCTTGTGCCGCGAAAGAGTAATGCGGCGGATGAACCGTAGGTTAGTTTGTAGAAACGCCACTGCCTCAGGAACCCGGGGCTGTCCAAAAAGTCCGTTTTTGTTCGCTGGTTGATGGTGTGATGAAGGATGATTTGGAAAAAGTGTCGGGATTGTACTGGAGTTTTTCGAAGACTATGCCGCTGCCTTGGTTGCCAGCTTT
>QGUY01000200.1 GCA_003242315.1 Bacteroidota bacterium | reverse complement strand
CGAAATGTGTATAAGGGGCAGATCATAGTGACCTCTTCCAGTGATGTGTTACCCGCACGCTCACCAATGCCGTTGATGGTTACTTCAGCTTGTCCTGCACCGTTCATGAGCCCCGCGATGGTGTTTGCTGTTGCAAGCCCAAGGTCGTTGTGGCAGTGTACTGAGATAACGGCTTTATGGATATTGGGTACGTTGTCGAACAAGTATTTGATCCGCTTGCCATACATGTGAGGCAGGCAGTATCCGGTTGTGTCAGGGATGTTCACAACATCCGCGCCTGCGTCGATCACGGCCTCTACCATTTTGGCGAGGAATTCGAGATCAGCACGACCGGAGTCTTCTGCAAAGAACTCGACCTCTACGCCCTTGCTCTTTGCGTATTTTACAGCCCACACGCCCTGCTCAAGAACCTTTTCGCGTGTGGAGTTGAATTTGTGTTTAATGTGAATGTCGGAGGCGCCTAAGCCGGTGTGGATGCGTCCATGTTTGGCATATCTCAATGCTTCGGCCGCAACATCGATGTCATCCTTTTTGGCGCGCGTAAGTGCGCATACCTTGGTGGAGACGGCTTTGGAGATTTCGATCACAGAGAGGAAATCGCCCGGACTCGAGATGGGGAATCCCGCCTCGATAATGTCAACGCCGAGCCCCTCCAGGGCTTTGGCTATGACGATCTTTTCGTCAGTTGACAATTGGCATCCGGGTACCTGTTCTCCGTCGCGGAGTGTCGTATCAAAGATGTCAATTTTCCGGCTCATGCTGATTGTGTTTGGTTCAAGATACGCAAAATTTCACTCGCTGTCCACCGCGGCCAACATGCGAATGTTCTTACAAATTTGGTTACCCATGGCTTCCGTCCCGAGAATTTTGTCGGACGGCGTGTCCTTATCGGCGATATCGCGCGTTCTGTACCCGTCCTTCAGGGCCTGTGCCACGGCGCGGATCACGCATTCCGACTCTTCTTTGAGTCCGAACGAAATGTCAAGAAGCAACGCTGCCGACAGAATAGAAGCCAGCGGATTGGCGAGGCCTTTGCCGGTGATGTCATGGGCGCTGCCGTGAATAGGCTCGTACAATCCGACGCTGTCACCAACCGATGCTGATGCGAGCATACCCATCGACCCTGCGATTTGGGATGCTTCATCGGTCAGGATATCGCCGAAGAGGTTGCCGGTTACTACAACGTCGAAACTCCTGGGATTCTGTATCAGCTTCATCGCAGCCGCATCCACAAACATGTGCTCGACTTCAACGTCGGGATATTCGGCAGCGACTTCCTGAACTACTGCACGCCAGAGACGGGAGCTCTCAAGAACGTTGGCTTTGTCGACTGACGTAACCTTCTTCCGACGAGTCTGTGCTGCCTTAAAGGCCTTATGCGCAATACGCTCCACTTCATAACGATGATAGATCATCGTATCGTAGGCGGTGTTGCCATCGTCTTTTCTTCCGCGTTCGCCAAAATATACATCGCCCGTCAGCTCTCTGAAGAACAGAATGTCAGCTCCTCTCAATACTTCCGGTTTGATGCTGGATGCGCCGAGCAATTCATCGAACAACTTAATCGGGCGCAGATTCGCATAGAGCCCAAGTTCCTTCCGCATCTTAAGCAGTCCTTGTTCCGGACGTACTTTCAATGTGGGGTCGTTGTCGTACTTGGGATGACCTACGGCACCAAAGAGGATGGCATCAGCCTTTCTCATGGTTGCGAGGCTTTCCTCCGGCAGGGCTTCGCCTGTAGCCTCGATTGCCTCATGACCGATCGATGCGTAGTCGTACTCAAACTCATGGCCGAACGCCTGCGCGATATGATCGAGTACATTCTTTCCGCAGGTTGTTACCTCTTTGCCAATCCCGTCGCCGGGTACTATTGTTATGCGTTTCTTCATCGATTGCTAAATCACGAATGTGTTAGTTCGTAGTTGCGTATTTCATCGCGGAGGCTGAGCAGGTAGTCAATGTCGTCGTACCCGTTCATCAGACATGTCTTTTTGTACGGGTTGATGTCGAACGTTTCTGATGAGCCATCAGCGAGAGTGATTGTCTGATTTTCGAGGTCTACTGTTATTTCCGTAGAGGGATCGGCCTCGATAGTACGCAATGCCTTATTGAGAAACTCGTCGGACACAGTCACCGGCAGAACGGCGTTGTTCAGCGCGTTGTTTTTGAAGATATCGGCAAAAAAGCTGGATACCACTACGCGAAAACCGAAATCAGCGAGCGCCCAGGCAGCGTGTTCCCGGCTACTACCACAGCCGAAATTTTTTCCGGCCACGAGAATTTTTCCCTTGTAGCGAGGATCGTTCAGCACAAAATCCGGTTTCGGTTTGCCTTCGCTGTCGTAGCGCCAGTCGCGGAACAGGTTTTCTCCAAATCCTTCCCGGGTCGTAGCCTTCAGGAAACGCGCCGGGATGATTTGATCGGTGTCGATATTTTCAATCGGCAGAGGTACCGCCGTGCTTTTCAGGGTTATGAATTTTTCCTTGCTCATTTTTCTGTGTTTATGGCTACACCAACTCACGTACATCCGTTACGCGCCCTGTGATCGCAGCCGCTGCGGCCATGAGCGGGCTTGCCAGGAAGGTGCGCGACTTCGGACCCTGGCGTCCTTCGAAATTCCGGTTTGATGTGCTGATGCAATACTTACCTGCAGGAATCTTGTCTTCATTCATTGCAAGACAGGCTGAACATCCCGGTTGACGCAACTGGAAGCCTGCTTCTTCGAATATCTTGTCAAGTCCTTCGGCGCGTGCCTGGGCCTCGACTTGTTTCGAACCGGGAACGATCCATACTTCCACATTGCCTGCCTTCTTCTTTCCTTTCACAATGCTGGCCACCATGCGCAGGTCTTCAATGCGCGCGTTGGTGCAGCTGCCGATGAAGACATAGTCAACAGGTTTACCAAGCAACGGTGTGCCCGGCTCCAGGCCCATGTATTCAAGCGACTTCCTGAAGGAGGTCTGTTCGTTGATGTCTTTGAGTTCTTCTACGGTCGGGATGCGGTCAGTAACCTTGATCCCCATACCCGGATTTGTACCGTAGGTAATCATGGGCGCTATGTCGCTCGCGTCGAATTGAAGTACCTTGTCATAGGTAGCGCCTTCATCCGTCGCGAGTTGTCGCCATTGTTCAACCGCCTTTTCGAATGCCTCACCCTGGGGCGCGTACTTTCTGCCCTTGATGTATTCGAAGGTCGTATCATCCGGTGCTATGAGACCACCGCGTGCACCCATCTCGATGCTCATGTTGCAGATCGTCATGCGTGCTTCCATCGAGAGGTTGCGGATGGCTTCACCTGCGTACTCGACGAAATAACCGGTCGCTCCCCCTGCGGATATTTTGGAGATGATATAGAGGATGATGTCTTTCGATACGACACCCTTGCCCAGTTTGCCGTTGATTTCAATCCGCATCGTCTTGGGTCGATGCTGAAGGATGCACTGGGTGGCCAGGACTTGTTCGACCTCGCTTGTACCGATACCGAACGCGATCGCGCCAAACGCGCCGTGCGTGGATGTGTGGCTGTCGCCGCATACGATCGTCATCCCCGGCAGGGTCAATCCCAGTTCGGGACCGATGATGTGTACGATCCCCTGATAGGGATGGCCCAGGCCATACATCGTAATGCCGAATTCTTCACAATTCTTCTTCAGCGTCTCCACCTGGTGACGGGAGAGCTCCTCGCGAATGGGGAGGTGCTGGTTTAACGTCGGCACGTTGTGATCCGCTGTGGCGGTAGTACGCGACGGGTTAAATACCTTAATACCCCTCTTTCGGAGTCCGGCAAATGCCTGCGGACTTGTCACCTCGTGGATAAAATGACGGTCTATGTACAACACGTCCGGGTAACCTTCACGCTGTTTTACCACGTGCAGATCCCAAATCTTTTCAAACAATGTTCTCGGTTTCTGGCTCATTGATCTTACCGGTATCGGTATGGGTTTCTAAATTAATCCTGTCCGCTGTTATAACAACTGTTAGTTCGTTGGCGGCTATCTAAAACGAAACCGCCCCGTGGCGGAATCCGTTCACGGGGCGGCTTTATTCCCTTCGTCAGTTAGAGAACGCGCAGTTGAGTTAACAACCTTGCAAACATACGAAGATCAGAAAACTTGTACCGTCCTTCAAAGCAAACATCCAAAAAAATTGGCGTTTACGTACACTTGTTAGTGGCCCGGACGGCTTAGTTGATCATGCTCTCTTCGACGGTAGCCTTTTCCGGTCTCAGATTCCGCACCGCTGCGCCCGCTTGCCAGAGCTCGCTTTCGCGTAACTCCTTCAGTTCTTCAGCGAGCTTTTCGCGGTAATCCGGCTTGCTGCACGTTTCGATAGTACGCTTTGCTTCCTGGCCGGAGGCGACGCTTTGATACAGTTCCTGGAACACGGGTAGAGTGGCTTCTTTGAAGCGTTTCTTCCAATCCAGGGCACCGCGCTGTGCCGTTGTAGAACAGTTGGCATACATCCAGTCCATACCGTTTTCGGCAACCAGCGGCATGAGACTTTGCGTCAATTCCTCAACGGTTTCGTTGAAAGCTTCTGATGGCGAGTGACCGTTGGCGCGAAGCACCTCGTACTGTGCCTCGAAGATTCCGGCAATGGCGCCCATGAGCGTACCGCGTTCGCCCGTGAGGTCGGAGTATACTTCTTTCTTGAAATCTGTTTCGAAAAGATATCCGGCACCAACTCCAATGCCCAATGCAATAGCTTTTGTTTTTGCCTTGCCGGACGCATCCTGGAATACGGCATAGCTTGCGTTGATACCCTTGCCTTGCAGGAACAAACGACGAACAGATGTTCCCGAACCTTTAGGTGCCACAAGGATCACGTCGATATTCGACGGCGGGATGATACCGGTTTGTTCCTTGAAGGTGATTCCGAATCCGTGTGAGAAGTACAGCGTCTTTCCTTCAGTCAGGTGAGGCTTGATGGTAGGCCACAGTGCGATCTGACCGGCATCCGACAGAAGGAATTGGATAATCGTGCCACGCTTGGCCGCTTCTTCTATTTCGAACAGCGTTTCGCCGGGAACCCAGCCGTGTTCAACAGCCTTGTCCCACGTTTTGGAGCCTTTGCGCTGACCGACGATAACATTGAATCCGTTATCCTTAAGGTTCAGTGCCTGTGCAGGTCCCTGAACGCCGTATCCGATAATTGCGATAGTTTCTTGCTTAAGAGCGTCGAGCGCTTTCTCCATCGGGAATTCTTCCCGGGTGACTACTTCTTCGATGACTCCGCCAAAGTTGATCTTTGCCATGGTTGTTTTTTGAATTTGTGATGTTTTAGATATATAAACTTTTGCTGCTATGCCGTCATGGCGCGCGACGACGAAGGAACACGGCATCCGTGCTTTTCGCTGCGTTCATAATACGCGTCGCTGCCTTCCATGTAGTTGGCATACTCGACTTCTATCAGCTTTTCGAGTTGATGCTTCACTTTCTCCATCATTTCAGCTGTCGTGTACAGGAGCAGAATAGCGCCACCCCGGTAGAAGTCGCCCTCAATCTCATGCGCGATGAGTTTTTTGATGCGAACGCGCCGACGGTTCAGCACGTTGACGATCCGGTTGAGGATCGAAAAGTTGTTGTCGGCTGCGATTTCAAGCGTGAATTCCTGCTTCATGATGATGATCGTGTAAAATTAAATACTATTTCTTTTGCTGAGCGGTTGACGGCGGTTCAAGGAGAACATCCGAGACACATCCGCCCGCCGGTACCATCGGGAATACGTTGTCCTCACGTCCCACGACTACTTCCAGGAAGCTCGCTGTTTTTGCATTGAGCAAGTCTTTCAATGCGGGAACCAAATCTTCCCTGCGCGTTACCCTTTGCGCCGGGATGTCATATGCTTCCGCGAGCTTTACAAAATCGGGATTTACCATCTCGGTACAGGAGTATCGCTTCTCGTGGAACAGCTGTTGCCACTGACGTACCATGCCGAGGTAGCTGTTGTTCAGCACGAGGATCTTTACGGGGATCTTGTACTGAAGAATGGTACCCAATTCCTGCATGGTCATCTGATAACCACCATCACCGATGACAGCAACAACGTCTTTGTCCGGGCGCGCGATCTTGGCGCCGATGGCGGCGGGAAGGGCAAATCCCATGGTACCCGCACCACCCGAAGTCACATTCGTGAGCGGATAGCGGAACCGGTAATACCGTGATGCCGTCATCTGGTGTTGGCCGACATCTGTAACGAGAATGGCCTCACCCTTCGTCATCTCGGAAAGACGATGAATGACTTCACCCATCATCAGCTTTTCGCAGTCGGGATTGCATTCCTTCTTGATGATCTTTTCTTCTTCGATCCGGTTTAGTTCGCGGAAACTATCGATCCATTCAGAATGCGACGCAGGCTTGACGAGCGGCAACAAGGCAGCCAGTGCTTCTTTTGCATCTGCATGCACGGGCACATCAGCCTTGATGATCTTGCTGATCTCCGCTTTGTCGATTTCGATGTGAATAACCCGCGCCTGACGCGCGTACCGTGAAACGTTGCCGGTGACGCGGTCGTCGAAGCGCATGCCTATGCCGATAAGGACGTCGCATTCATTTGTATTGACATTCGGTCCGTAGTTTCCGTGCATGCCGAGGAAACCGACGTAGTTCGGGTGGTCGGTAGGGAAGCTTCCCAGACCCAGCAGCGTGCATGCTACGGGAATGCCAGCTTTTTCGGAAAGGGCTTTTAGTTCTTCTGCCGCGCCTGAAAGCAACACGCCTTGACCGGCAAGTATGTACGGACGCTTCGCCTGGTTAATGAGTTCAGCTGCAGCTTCCACTTGCGACATCTGAAGCGTAGGCTTGGGTCGGTATGTACGAATGCCCTTACATTTTTCGTAAGTGAATTCCTCAATCATTTCGTTCTGGGCATTCTTCGTAATATCGATCAGTACCGGTCCAGGCCTACCGCTATTGGCGATGTAGAATGCGCGTGATACAGCGGCAGGGATGTCCTTGGCTTCTGCAACCTGTACATTCCATTTAGTGACTGGTATGGTAGTGTTTACCACGTCAGTCTCCTGGAAGGCGTCGGTGCCGAGCAGGTGAGCAAACACCTGTCCGGTTACGCAGACCACCGGGGTTGAATCGATCAGCGCGTCAGCAAGGCCCGTGATCAGGTTGGTAGCGCCAGGGCCGGATGTGGCGAATACAACGCCGGTTTTTCCTGTTACGCGAGCAAAACCCTGCGCCGCGTGGATGGCGCCTTGCTCGTGCCGGACCAGGATATGGTTGATCTTATCAGTATAATGATACAGTGCATCGTAGACCGGCATGATGGCTCCGCCAGGGTAGCCAAAGATGGTTTGAACTCCCTCTGCCACCAGGCATCGAAGCAAGGCTTCCG
>QGUY01000492.1 GCA_003242315.1 Bacteroidota bacterium | reverse complement strand
ATCGTGAAGGGACTGATATTCTTCCGTGCGCGTGGCGACGATCATTCTGCCGGATGCAAGATACTCCATCATTTTATGGGTGTTGGCAAGCTGGTCAGGGTATTCATTCGAAAGATAGCAAAGTACCAGGATGTCCATTTGCTGGTAGAACGACGGTAATTGCTCCGATCGCAAGGATCCCAAAAAGTAGACATTAGGCTTTTGCCTCAGCCGATTCACAAATTCATGATCTCTGCTATGAGGACCCGCAAAGTAAAACGCTACGTGCATGTGTTCTGAAGTAATGCGGTCAAGCAGGTTCCAGTCGATATAGCGAAGGTCAAGATTTCCGGCATAGCCAACACGAGCTCCATCATTTCCCTGTATCTCTACATCCTCGATAGACTCCCGCGACGCGCAGCCGTGATGAAGAAAGAAGCTGTGGGGGTTTGACTTCTTCAGACGTTCGACTATTCCTCGCGTGACACCGAGGCAGAGGCGCGCACTGGCGGCCGTCTTTTCGAATTCAAAGTCTTGATTGGCATCAACAATGTGACAGATGGTCAGCACTCTTGAGGGAAGCGCGTCAAAATCAAAGAAGACCGAATTGTCGAAAGACCAAACGATATCGATCCTACCCCCACACATAGCCTCAACTTCACGAAACTTTTTGGCAATAAAATGCCGCTGCAGAAAGCGCGGATAAAATCGCAGACCCTTTGGAAAGCCTTCATAGTGGATGGACTGAACGTTGGAATAGGGGGTCGGCAATACAGCCGGTGTTTTTCCTGGTGGATTAAGGAAGAACACCTTATTGCCCCGCTTACCCAGGCATATGGCATAGTGGTGCTTCGATACCTTGATGTGATTCCAGGGCTCGGGAGAAATCAGCAGGATATTCTTGTCACGCAAAGTCACCACCGATTGTCAATCAACTCTTAAGGGTGCTTCTCTTGAAGCAAACCGGTTGTCATATCTGGGAATATCAAAAAGGATTTTCGGCAAGAACCTCATGACACATTTCGTATAGATGATATTCCTCCGGCGCTCTTTCTTACTCATGAAGGGAAGACACATCCAAATGAATATGACATTAAAGATACTTCCGACCGTATATATCCAGAAATGCGGCTTGCCGATCTTGTACCAGTACAGGTAAAAGGACAGCACGTTTTGGGGACTCACCACAGAAAGTGCGCTGCTTCTTCCTCCCAGGTGGCATATTCTTGCCTCCTCGCAAATCTCTATTTTGAAGGACCTGGCGATTCGCTTTCTGAACCATTCTGTGTCCTCGCAGTACATGAAAAAATCCGGGTCGAATCCACCGACGGATTCGTAAACAGACCTGTGTAGCCATACATACGCTCCGTATAGACCTCCAATTCCGGGAGGTTGTTTGAGGGGAGATGATCGAATAATACGCCCGGCAATGGGATTCACCAGCAACACAGATCGAATGGGAGAATAGAGGGTAATTTTGACCGGAGGGTAATGGGATGCCTGGTCAGAACCGTCTTCATTCAGCAGCGTAGCACCGAATACCTTGGTATCAGGTCGTTGTAAAGCGAATTGGAGTGCAAGGTCAATTGCGTTGTTGAGGAGATAGCAATCCGAATTGATCAGCAAAAAGTACGTTCCTTTTGCAACCGCCATGCCCTGATTGTTGGCAATCCCGAAACCGACATTTGTTGTATTCCGGATAAGTTTTATGTCCGGATAACGCTGGACAAATTGGTCGGGATCACCCTCGGAAGATGCGTTGTCCACGATGATGATTTCATAGCGTGCTTCCCTGGTATTTGCGATGATTGAATCGACGCATGCACAGGTCAGCGCGAACGTGTTGTAGTTGACGATGATAATAGAAACGTCTATCGGATTACTCATCAGGAGTTCGTCTGATGTGCCTGGGGCTGCAGCAGGTGCTTCAGCCGTAAGAAGGGGTACTCAACGGAATGCCATGAAGCCAATCCGAAGACATATGCCACAGGAATAGCCACCAGTGTCAGGTAAATCGGGTCCCGGA
>QGUY01000491.1 GCA_003242315.1 Bacteroidota bacterium | reverse complement strand
GGACTCGAATTCTTCGGTAACTACGAAGTGGAAAGGGTAAATCATCCAACGAAACTGTTGAACGCGAATACAGTCAATACGCTATTGACGGCATCTACCGCTTTGCACGCGATCGGTTCTATGTAGGCGCTCGTTACAATGCGCTGAATGGTGAAGAGTCTTTTGGCGACGTGTCGGTTAACCGGATGGCATTGGCCGGCGGCTGGTACCTCACCAAGAATGTGCTCTTCAAGATTGAATACGTAAAACAAGAATACAAAGACTACCCGGTCACCGACATACGTCACGGAATGGAGTTTGACGGGTTCGTGATCGAAGGTATCATAGGTTTGTAGCGGGGGGTTAAAGCCGCTCCCGATGAGCTCTTGATCGGGCTTGCCCCGACGAGCTATGCGAGTCGGGGCGGCTTTTCTTAACTTTAGGATATGAAAGTCGCGCTGCTTATCTCCATCATCATCCTCATCTCCGCCAGTCCTGTGGTGGATCGCTCCAATGAAAGATGGGTCGTCGACGCCCGCAGCGAATTGATCATCCGAGGTTCCAGCAACGTAAATAGCTTTGTTTGCCGCACAGACTGCTACCAGATCCAGGATACGCTGCAGTTCGTCGTGCGTGAGAGCGACTGCGAAATCCTGTTCTCCCAAAAAGCACTGCAAATTCCTCTTACCAGCTTCGATTGTGGCAATGAGCTGATCACGAAAGATTTTCGCGAAGCCCTCGACGCAAACCGCCATCCGCGGCTTTCCATACGTTTTCTATCATTGGATCACCAGATCCTCACCGTAAGATCTGGGACTGTTTCGGGGCTCGTCCAAATAACGCTGGCAGGCACAACCCGCACCTACCCCGTTCTCTACACCATTTCCGGAGATGGCAATACGCTGACGCTTGCTGGCGCCCGTACCGTGTGCTTCTCCGATTTCAAACTGCAACCTCCCCGTAAAATGATGGGCCTGATACGGGTGCAGGACGACGTTGAGGTTGAATTTCAACTCCATTTACAACGCATTTGACCCTGAAGCGAATTTTTTTGCGCAGCGAAAAAGTTCTGCTTCAGGGTTAATTTTGCTACGACTTACAGCTTAACCTTTGGAAGGGGCAAATATCGATCTGGAACGGCACCGCCTGCTGGCTGCGAGCAGGGCAAAGGAGAACAGGAAATTTCTCAATTCTCTCAAAAAGGCCGACACGCGCAAACTCGACGGTGCCGTGCACCAGCTTCACGAGGAGGTATTTGCCACAACCGATTGCCTGGAATGTGCGAACTGCTGCAAGACGACAAGTCCCATCTTTTATCAGAACGATATCGAGCGCCTCTCAAGGCATTTTCGCATCCGTCCTTCAGCGTTCATTGAAAAGTACCTGCGCATCGATGAGGACGGCGATTATGTGTTGATTGCATCGCCGTGTCCTTTCCTGCTACCGGATAACCATTGCAGTGTGTATGAAGCCCGGCCACGCGCATGCAGGGAATACCCGCATACCGACCGAAAGAAGATGGTGCAGGTTCTCGACCTGGCCTATCGCAACACGCACGTGTGTCCGGCGGTTCTTGAAATTGTTGAACGGCTCAAATCTGTTCCCCTCTAATACGTGGCGATCATTATCTTGCGAAACTTAACCGTAAGCCTATGATCTACGCAAGACTTCTCTTAACAATACTGTTTCTTATCCCCCTCGCTCTGCATGCCCAACTTCGGTTGCCGGCGCTCTTCAGCGACAACATGGTATTTCAGCGCAACGCACAAGCACCTATCTGGGGTTGGGCGTATCCTGGTGTCGACGTTTCAATACGCGCAAGCTGGAACCAGGAAGAGGTAAAGGTCAAGGCCTCTAATTCGGGAACCTGGATGGCGACGTTGTCCACGCCCGATGCAGGAGGGCCGTACACGGTCACAATCACGTCCGGTTCAGAGATCACGTTGAACAATGTCATGGTAGGAGAGGTGTGGATTTGCTCCGGCCAGTCGAATATGGAATGGAGTATGACCGCCTCCGCCGATGGCCGCGACGATAT
>QGUY01000007.1 GCA_003242315.1 Bacteroidota bacterium | reverse complement strand
TGTTCGCAAAAGGTGTTTTTTGTTTTTGTTTTGAAATTCACCCGGGTGAAGACCTTCACGATGGTGTGACCTTTGAGCGCTTCTGGGAAGCTACAGGCAAGCACCCTCGTGCTAATATTCTCTATGACCCGAGCCACTTTGTGCTGCAGCACCTGGATTACCTCCAGTACATCGACTTCTACCATGAGTTTATCAAGATGTTCCATGTCAAGGATGCGGAACTGAATCCTACAGGTAAGAGCGGTGTATACGGTGGCTACCAGGATTGGATAAATCGCCCGGGTAGATTCCGTTCGCTTGGCGATGGCCAGGTCGACTTCCAGGCGATCTTCTCGAAGCTCGCGCAATACGATTACGATGGATGGGCTGTTCTCGAATGGGAATGCTGTATCAAACATCCCGAACAGGGTGCCGCGGAAGGCGCCCCCTTCATCAGAGATCACATCATCCGCGTTACTGAAAAAGCCTTTGACGACTTTGCGTCCGCTGGCATTGATCAGAAACTCAACCGGCGTGTTTTAGGACTCACTAAATGAAAAGTATAATCATGACTATGAAACGTTTAATAGCAGCTGCCCTGGTACTCTCAATGTCTGCATCACTGCTGACATCATGTGGAGGTGGTAAGAAGGAAGAAGCGAAAACTGACGATGCCTACGGCGAATACGAAATACCCGGCAATGAAAAGGAACAACCCCAGTCCGGTGATTCGGCACCGCAGGCAGCCGCACAGAATGATACAGTGGCACCCGCTGCCACAGATGGGGCAATTGCTGAAGGACAGGCTCTGGTAGATGCCAACGACTGCAAGACCTGCCACCATCCAACAAACAAGATCATTGGCCCTGCACACACTGAAGTTGCGAAAAAGTATGAGTTTACAGAGGCTAATGTAAAGATGCTGGCAAAGAAGATTATTGAAGGAGGAAGTGGTGTGTGGGGTGAGATCATGATGAACCCGCATCCTAACCTGAGCCAGGAAGATGCCGAAAAGATGGCACGCTACGTGCTGTCTTTGGATGGTGAGACGGAGAAGTGATTCCTGGGAGTTCAACAACCTAAAACCACAACCACCATGAGACGAAGAGAATTTATCCACGCCTCTGCTGCTGCCGTGGCGGGTATGCTTGCCGTGCCCGCTTTGGGGGAAACTGCAGCGAAGAAGCACAGGATCGGAATTCAGCTCTATACACTTAAGGACGTTATCAACAACGATCCGAAAGGCATTTTGCGACAACTGGCGTCGTTCGGATACACCGAACTTGAAACGTTCGGCTACAGCGACGGAAAGTTATTTGGCCTCACCGTTGCCGAATTTGGCAATGAAGTGAAGGCGCTTGGGATGCAAACAGTCAGCGGGCACTTCGGTATCGACCTCGTCCGGAACGACTGGGAACGTACGGTGGCCGATGCGAAATCGCTGGGTCAGTCGTATGCCTGCGTGCCCTGGCTTCCCGAACAGGATCGCACCCTTGATGGCATCAAGCGCGTATGCGAAGCCATCAACAAGGGCGGCGAGATCTGCAAGCAGTATGGCATGAAGATCGGGTATCATAATCACGACTTCGAATTCAAGGATGCCGGAAATGGCAAGTTGCTCTTCGATGTCATGCTTGAAGAACTCGATCCCAAGCTCGTGAGCATGGAGATGGATCTTTATTGGGTAATTGCGGCAGGATATGATCCGATCGCGTATTTCAAGAAATATCCTAAGCGCTTCGAGCAATGGCATGTTAAGGATCAGGACAAAGAAGTGCCTTCGCGAAACACGGAAGTCGGCAACGGAGCCATTGACTTCAAGGCAATCTTTGCGCAGGCTAAGTTATCCGGAATGAAACACTTTTATGTAGAGCAGGAGTTCTTCACCAGGCCGTCCATCGAAAGTGCAAGGATCTGCATCGAGAACTTGAAAAAGATGCTTTGATTCCTAAGGCATAAAAATGAAAAAGTGCCACCTTGTGTGGCATTTTTTTATTAACACGTAACTCAAAGCAACATCATGCGCATTTTCAATCTCATTCTCGCTGTCATGTTCGTGATCTTCGCCTTCGTCCAGGTAAATGATCCCGATCCGTTGATATGGATCGTGATCTACGGATTGCTGGCAGCGTCGTGTGTGCTCGCGGCGTTCAAGGTGTTTATGCCCAAAGCCACTGCGGTACTGGCCGTGATTCTCATTGCCTATGCAGTGTCTTTTTTTCCCGGCGTACAGGAATGGATGAAAAGCGACGACAGAAGCCTGCTGTTTGACGATATTGCGAAAATGCAGTATCCCTACATTGAAGAGTCGCGCGAATTCCTTGGCTTGCTGATCTGTGTCGCGGTGCTTGCCATGCATCTTGTGCGCTGGAAACGATCGCAAGTTTGATGATTTTTATCAGCCATTTTATTCGGTCGCCGAGGGCTTTTTTTTCCTTACCAAATTTCTAAATTGAAGGCACATCGATCCCTGACCATTGGTATCGTTTGCAGGGTCGTGACATTCCGCGGGATGTCATGGGGGCGGGGTTAACCTCACAAAACGGCTCAAAATAAATCGGGTATTCATGAAAAGATCAGTACTGCTGCTAGGTCTATGTCTTCCAATTTTGTTCACATTCTGTTCTTCACCTAAGGAAAGAATTCCGCCTGTGAATACACCGAAACCGCCCGGAAGGATGATTATCTATCAAATGCTGCCCCGCCTTTTCGGAAACAAGACACAAGTCAATCAGAAATACGGTACGCGGGAGGTGAATGGCGTTGGAAAATTCAACGATATCACTGACACGGCCCTCGTTGCCCTTCGCGAAATGGGCGTCACCCACGTATGGTATACGGGTGTACTGGAGCATGCCACGCTTTCCGACTATTCCTCGTTCGGCATTCCAGCCGACGACCCGGCCGTCGTCAAAGGTATCGCCGGATCTCCATAATCCATTCGCGATTACTATGACGTCGATCCCGATCTCGCGGTCAGCGTTCCCGATCGGATGAAGGAGTTTGAAGCGCTCGTGGCGCGTACACACGCGGCGGGGCTTAAAGTTATCATCGACTTTGTGCCGAATCACGTCGCGCGTGCTTATCGCTCCGACAACAAACCTGAAGGTGTGCGCGACTTTGGCGAAGACGATGATCCCACTGTGGCATATCGTCCTAACAACAACTTCTATTACTTGCCGGCAACATCATTCGTACCCCCTCGCAGAACTTTGCCGCCCGGCATGCAAGGTCATTACACCGAATCGCCGGCGAAGGTGACAGCGAATAACCAATTCCGCCCCGATCCATCGGTTGACGATTGGTTCGAAGCGGTGAAGCTTAATTATGGTGTGGACATTCAGGGTGGAGGCGCAAAGTCATTCGATCCTGTGCCGGATACCTGGAACAAAATGAAGGACGTCCTGGTCTTTTGGGCCAATAAGAAGGTAGATGGCTTCCGGTGCGACATGGCTGAAATGGTTCCCGTGGAATTTTGGAACTGGGTGATACCACAGGTGAAGGAAGTGAATCCTGAAGTTGTGTTCATTGCCGAGATCTACAACCCCGATCAATACAAAGACTATCTGAGTCAGGGTGGCTTTGATTTTCTTTACGACAAGGTCCTCCTGTACGACACGCTCCGCAATCTGGTGGGCGGAAAGGGCAGTACCGTCGCAATAGACGGAATTCAACAACGGCTAAAAGGCATCAATCACAATATGCTCCACTTTATGGAGAACCACGATGAGCAACGATTGGCTTCGAGGTTCTTTGCGGGCGACATATGGAAAGGATGTCCCGCCATGGTGATCAGCGCGACCATTGATCGGGGTCCTGTGATGATTTATTTCGGACAGGAGGTTGGTGAGCCGGGTGCGGGGGATGAAGGCTTCTCCGGAGAAGATGGCCGCACAACGATATACGATTACTGGGGTGTACCTGAGCACCAAAAGTGGATGAACGGCGGTGCGTTTGACGGCGGCCTTCTTTCACTTGAACAAAAACAACTACGCATGTTCTACACGGACCTTCTCAGCCTGGCAGGGTCTAACCCTGCATTTACATCGGGTGAGTATTACGACATCACCGCGTATAACGTAAGCAAGGGTAACATCACTCCGGATATACACGCGTTCATGCGCGTGGCCGCGGATGAAAAAATGCTGGTGATAAACAGCTTCAACAGCGAACCCAAGACGGTGCGGTTTCAGATACCACCAGAAGTAGCCGATGCTGCCGGATTGGATGAAGAAGCAGTGTACATTGCGCGCGATCTTTTGTGGAGAGAAGTAGAGGTTGGATTCGATGAGAATATGAGCTTTGAATTGCTCATGAAGCCCTACAGTTGTTTCATTTTCAAAATCAAATAACGCGCAACGCATGACTGCGGATGTGGATGGAAGGGTACGGGTTCTCATCAATAATGTGCAACCATCGGTTGATGGTGGCCGCTATCCCGCAAAGCGAACAGTAGGAGAAAAGGTCGAAGTAACTGCCGACATCATTGCTGACGGCCACGATCATATTCGGGCCGTCCTGTTGTATCGCCATGAGTCCATGCAGGAGTGGACCCGCGTGGAAATGATTCATGAGAACAACGATCGGTGGAAGGCGTCGTTCACGGCTTCCGAAAAGGGAATGTACGTCTTCACTGTGAAAGCATGGATCGATCATCTGGACACGTGGTATGACGGCTTTCGCAAGAAGGCAGCCGCAGGCGTGGACACCGCTGCGGAAATGCTCGAAGGAGGCGAACTCCTGCGCGCCGCAACGAAGGAAGACGCTTCTCCCCGGATAGCAGAGCTCGTCGCTCTGATGGCTGACGTCTCGAAACATGCCGAAGTCCGAGCGCAGGTATTGAGCCGTGAATTTGCCGACATCGTTCACAACCATCCACTCGAACAACATGTCGCGCTCTATTCCCCGGAGTTGCGCATACGCGTCGAACATCGGAAGGCCAATTTCAGCACGTGGTATGAACTGTTTCCGCGGTCTGCGGCGCTGGAAGGAGGACGGCACGGCACGTTCAGAGATGTGATACGTCTCCTGCCGCGCCTTCATGCCATGGGGTTTGACGTCCTGTACATGCCTCCAATACACCCCATCGGCGAAATCAACCGGAAAGGGAAAAACAATTCCGAGCGTTCAACACCTGGAGAGCCTGGTTCGCCGTGGGCGATAGGGAGCAAACACGGCGGGCACAAAAGCATTCACCCGGAGTTGGGTACTCTTGATGACTTTCGCGCATTGATCGAAGCCGCTTCAAAGCTCGGTATCGACATCGCGATGGACATAGCGTTTCAATGCGCGCCAGACCATCCGTATGTTAAGGAACATCCGCAATGGTTTCGGAGGCGGCCTGACGGCTCAATACAATACGCGGAAAACCCACCCAAAAAGTATCAGGATATCTATCCGTTTAATTTTGAAACCGATGACTGGAAGGCGTTGTGGGAAGAACTTCGTTCAGTGTTTTTCTATTGGATAGAACAGGGAGTAAAGATATTTCGTGTCGATAATCCGCATACCAAGCCCATACGTTTTTGGGAATGGGTTATTTCGGAAGTGAATAAGCGCTATGAGGACATCATCTTTCTGTCGGAAGCATTCACGCGGCCGAAGGTGATGGCGGCGCTTGCCCGCGTCGGGTTCACGCAATCGTATACCTATTTCACGTGGCGTGTGACGCGCAGCGAGTTGACGGAGTACATGAATGAGCTCGTCAACACTGAGCTACGCAATTACTTCCGTCCCAACTTCTGGCCGAATACACCGGACATTCTCCCGTATCACCTGCAGCATCAGGGTGAGAATATCTTCATCATACGGCTGGCCCTCGCGGCCACGCTATCTTCGAATTACGGCATCTATGGTCCCCCGTACGAATTCTGCGAGAATGTTCCGGTGGAAGGAAAGGAGGAATACCTCGATTCAGAGAAATACGAGATTAAGCATTATGCCTGGAAGAAGACGAACCGGATGACGGACATTATTACGATCCTCAACAGGGCGCGTAAGGAACACGCCGCCCTTCAGTCGACGTGGAATGTTCGCTTCCTCAACATTGAGAATCCAAACCTCATTGCTTACCTCAAAGCTACTGACGATCTCGACAGTATTTTCCTGATCGTTGTGAACCTGGATCCGCATGCCCGACATTCGGGCTATGTGCAAATACCCATGGATGCGCTGAAGCTGCAATGGCCGATTAACATCAAGCTTCACGATCTTGTCACGGATGAACACTATACCTGGACACAGGAGTGGAACTACGTGGAACTTGACCCGTACGTGATGCCTTTTCACCTGTTCAAGCTCGAAATGCACGAATCCTATCAGTGATGGGCGCCAAACTGAAAAACGGTCGGAAGCTTTGGTACAAGGATGCCATCATCTATGAACTGTCCGTGCGTGCTTTTCACGACAGCAACGGTGACGGCATTGGCGATTTCCCTGGCCTCATCCAGAAACTTGACTATCTCGAAGACCTCGGCATCAATACAATCTGGTTACTGCCGTTCTATCCTTCGCCACTAAGAGATGACGGCTACGATGTAACCGACTATTGCGAAGTGGCGCCGGAGTATGGAACGATGGCCGACTTCCGCGCTTTCCTCCGGGAAGCCCAACGCCGCGGTATGCGCGTCATCATCGAACTGATCCTGAACCACACGTCCGACGAACATCCCTGGTTCAAGCGAGCGAAAAAAGAAAAGCCATCAAGCGCTGCACGAAACTATTACGTATGGAGCGATGATAACACGCGCTACGCTGATGCGCGGGTGTTGGGTTCCAACACTTCCAACTGGACGTGGGATGAAGAAGCGGGGGCGTACTATTGGAGCCGGTTCGGACGGTACCTTCCGGAACTTAACTACGACAACCCGAAGGTTCAGATCGAAATGATCCGCGTCGCGGATTTCTGGCTGAAGAAAGGCGTTGATGGCTTCAGGTTGTCGTCAGTACCTTTCCTCTTTGAAGAAGAAGGTACTGGCTGTGAAAACCTGCCACAAACCCATGCGTTCGTGCGTAAGCTCCGCGCGCACATGGACAAGCACTATGAGAACCGCATTCTCATAGCGGAAGCAAACCTCTGGCCTGAAGATGCGGCCAGCTATTTCGGTGAAGGTGACGAATGTCACATGGCCTTTCACTATCCGCTCATGCCGAGGATTTTTCTGTCGCTGCGCACGGAGGATAATTATCCCATAACGGACATCATCAGCCAAACGCCAGAGATTCCACCGGAAGGACAGTGGGCGTTGTTCCTTCGCAATCACGATGAATTGGGTCTCGAAATGGTGACGGAAGAAGAGAAAGACTATCTCTTCAAAGCCTACGCCAATGATCCGGGTACAAAATTCAATACGGGCATCAACCGAAGATTAGCGCCTCTACTGAATAACGATCGACGAAAAATCGAGTTGCTGCATGCCCTGCTGTTCTCGCTCCCCGGATCACCAGTAATTTACTACGGTGATGAGATTGGAATGGGCGACAACGTATATCTGGGAGGAAGGGCAGGAGTGAGGACACCCATGCAGTGGGACATGAACATCAATGCAGGGTTCTCCAGCGCAAACCCTCAGAAATTATATCTGCCGGTAAACACCGATCCCGTCTATCGATACGAGTCGGTAAACGTCAGGATGCAGGAGGAGAATCCCTCATCGCTGCTGCACTGGATCAAACATATCATAGCCGTAAGAAAACGCATTCTGGCATTCGGACGTGGCAGCATGAAATTCCTGCACAGCTCCAATTCCAAGATACTCTGCTTTGTCCGGACGTTAGAGTCACGACACGTGATCGTCGTCGCAAACCTGTCGCAGTTCTCGCAGTCGGCCGTTCTTGATCTTTCCGATTTCAAGAATTGCGACGTCACCGAGGCGTTTAGTCAGAACCGATTCAAAAGCATTGGCAACGGCGACTACGACATTACCCTTGGTCCTTACGGATATTTCTGGTTTGAAGTAGATACATCAGACATTGGAGCGCGACAGGAAGGCGATGCGGAACTGCCTGAGTTGCGCGCCGACCTCACCTGGGAGCGCCTACTCGGGAACTACAACGCAGTCCGCACCCTGGAACGCAAGATTCTTCCGTTGTTTATCAGGAAGTGTCGCTGGTTCGGAGGAAAGGCAAGACCTATCGGTGGTATTCGCTTTCACAAGACGTTTCCGCTCAGGGTGGAGGACGAAACGTACCACCTCGCGATTCTTGAAATACAATACGTGCAGGGACTTCCCGAATTCTATTTCATCCCTTTGGGCTTTGTTCCTGCCGATCAGCTCATGGAGAAGGCGGAATACACAGTTCAGGCCGTGGTATGTCGCGCTGAGCTTCACGCCACGGTAGGCTTTGTCATGGACAGCAGTTACATACGCCCGTTCCGCGACTACCTGTTTTCATCAATTCAGCGTGATACGCAGATCAAGGAAGGGAATGCTGTGTTGTATTTCCGCTCAGGATTATTCTCCCGCCACTCCAAGGCGCGTGATGTGGAGTCACGATTGCTGAAGTCTGATCAGAGCAATACAGCCATCATTTACAACGACCAGTATTTCCTGAAGTTCTATCGAAAGATCGAGCCCGAGCTGAACCCGGAGCCGGAGATCATAAGATTCCTTACGGAGAACACGACATTCCGAAACAGCCCGCGTTTTGCGGGGAGCATTGAATTGCGAGATGAAACCGGCGGCACATATGTGTTCGCCCTCATGCAGGAAAAGGTGGAACACCAGGGCGATGCGTGGGTGATGACGGTCGATTCGGTTGGAAGATTTTACGAGCGCGTGCTGGTAAGTCCTGACAGGGATAACATCCCACCGCTTGTCGATCGCCCGGTGTTGCGATTTGAGGAGTCGCCGCTGCTTATTCAGACGCTGATCGGTCGCGGGTTCTACGAACGGATCGCGCGTCTCGGGCAACGGACGGCGGAATTGCACCTCGCTCTTGCATCCAAACCGGATGGAGATCCGGCATTTGCGCCGGAGCCGTTCACGGCCAACTACCAGCGATCGTTGTATTCATCGTTGAGGAAGCTGGTGCGCGAGCGGTTCAATATGCTGCGACAAGCGCTTCCGGAATTGCTGCCGGAGACGCGTGCAGTTGCCAACAAGGTGCTTGCCCTTGAAGACGACATTCTCGATTGCTTCAGCGAGATATACAAGACCCGCATTCGCGCGATGAAGACGCGGATTCACGGCGACTACCATCTGGGCCAGGTGTTGTTTACCGGAAAAGACTTCATCATCATCGACTTTGAAGGAGAACCTGGATTTTCTTTTAGCGAAAGGAGGCTCAAAAAGCACCCGCTCAAAGATGTGGCGGGTATGATGCGCTCCATCCATTATGCGGCATTCGGAAAAATTCTGCTCAATGAGAACTACCGCGAACAGGATCGGGGAACCCTTGAGGCCTGGGCGGAGCAGTGGCAACACTATGTGGCACGGTACTATATGGGCGCCTATCTAGAGAGAACCGGAGAGAAAGGGTTTACCAACGAGCATGAGGTGCTGATCCGCACTTTCCTGCTCGAGAAAGCGGTATACGAGCTGGGGTATGAACTGAACGGTCGACCCGATTGGGCTATTGTCCCTCTAAGAGGTATATTGTATCACATGACGCGGTATTTCAAGGAACAGAACAAACGCCCACGTACCGAAAAAAAGGTGTCAAAATAGATGGGAAAGAGGACGAAAAGTAAAACCACAGAAGAGACGACTGAATCGTTTAGTCTGCTTACCGACTTTGACATCTATTTGTTCAAAGCAGGCAAGCACTTTCGGCTTTATGAAAAGTTGGGCGCACACCCAATGGAATACAAGGGTGAGCGGGGTACGTACTTTGCCGTCTGGGCACCAAATGCAAGCCAGGTTTCCGTAATCGGGAATTTCAATCATTGGCAACCGGGTCGTCATCTTCTTCACGCTCGTTGGGACGAAAGTGGCATCTGGGAGGGATTCTTTCCCAACATAGGCAAGGGAGAAGCGTACAAGTACGCCATCCGTTCCAATACCGGAGAATTGCTGGAAAAAGCAGACCCATTCGCTTTTTACTGCGAGCCGCCGCCAATGACGGCTTCGATCGTGTGGGAGCACGACTACAAATGGCGTGATGACGTATGGATGAAGCAACGCAGGGAACATCCGCCAGCAAAAGCAAAACCTTATGCAGTGTACGAGGTTCATATCGGGTCGTGGAAAAAAGTGCTGCACGATAACAACCGCTCTTTGAATTACACCGAACTGGCCAACGAATTGGTGGCCTACGTGCGTGACATGGGTTATACGCATGTTGAATTTCTTCCCGTGATGGAGCACCCGTTCTTTGGATCATGGGGATACCAGATCACTGGTTACTACGCGCCAACAAGTCGGTTTGGTACTCCTGAGGATTTCATGTACCTGATCGATCGCTTCCACCAGGAAGGTATAGGCGTTATCCTCGATTGGGTGCCTTCGCATTTTCCTGGCGACGCCCACGGACTTTTCAATTTCGATGGAACTCATCTGTATGAGCACGCCGACCCGAGAAAGGGATTTCATCCCGACTGGAAGAGCTACATATTCAACTACGGTCGCAACGAGGTACGTTGCTTCCTGATAAGCAATGCGTTGTTCTGGCTGGAACGCTTTCATGCCGACGGCCTACGTGTCGATGCGGTAGCGTCGATGCTGTATCTCGACTATTCGCGCAAACCCGGTGAGTGGATACCGAATCAATATGGTGGCAACGAAAACCTCGAAGCCATCAGCTTCCTGAAAGAATTTAATGAAGTAGTGTACGGCGAGGTACCGGATTGTGTCACCATCGCGGAGGAGTCGACGTCATGGCCCGGCGTTTCCAGACCGACCTATTTGGGTGGCCTCGGATTCGGTCAAAAGTGGATGATGGGGTGGATGCACGATACGCTGAACTTCTTCCGGAAAGATCCGATACACCGAAAGTACCATCAGAATGAGATTACCTTCAGCCTGATGTACGCGTTCACGGAGAACTTCATGTTGCCGCTTTCGCACGATGAAGTGGTTCATGGAAAAGGATCACTTATTGGTCGAATGCCCGGCGATGATTGGCAGCGGTTCGCTAATCTTAGGTTGTTGTACGCATACATGTACACGCACCCCGGGACCAAGTTGTTGTTCATGGGTGGCGAGTTTGGTCAGACGTCGGAATGGAATCATAACCATAGTCTGGACTGGCACCTGCTGGAATACGATTTTCATAAAGGCGTTCAGAAACTTATTAAAGAGCTAAATCGGTTTTATCGTACAGAAAAAGCGCTGTACCAGTACGCCTTTGATCACCGGGGATTTCAGTGGGTAGATTACAGCGACCGTGAGAACAGTGTGATTATCTACCAGCGACAGGGTGATGATCCCATGGACTTGCTCGTCGTGATTTGCAATTTTACACCCGCGGTAAGGAATCACTATCGGGTAGGTGTGCCGTACCGGGGATATTGGAAGGAAGTGCTGAACACGGACGACCGCGCCTATGGAGGCAGCGGCATTTTGAACACAGGGTTGTTTATGACTTCCCCAGTGAAGTATCACGGACGCGATTACTCAATTACATTGACGCTTCCTCCGCTGGCCGTTTCGGTGCTGAAGTGTGAAAGGGAGGTGGCGGAATTTGAGTTTGATGGCTCGTGAGGTGTACAGCGGTGTGGAATTAAAGGTTGAAAACGCGTGGAGAGATATATTTGTATACATGGTCATTTTTATCAGCCGCCGCGTGAAAACGCGTGGCTGGAAGTCATAGAGGTGCAGGATTCGGCGCATCCGTATCATGACTGGAATGAGCGGATTTCTGCCGAGTGCTACGCGCCGAACACGGCTTCGCGTATCCTCGACTCCAAGGGCATCATCCGAAACATCATCAATAACTATTCGCGCATCAGCTTCAACTTCGGTCCGACGCTGCTCTCATGGATGCAGCAAAATGACCCCGAAACGTATGAAGCGATTCTGCGGGCTGATGCGGAAAGCGCTTCGCGGTTTTCAGGACATGGTTCGGCGCTGGCGCAGGTCTACAACCATGCCATCATGCCGCTCTGTAACTCCCGCGACAAGGAGACCCAGATATATTGGGGTATCAAAGACTTCGTCTTCAGATTCAAGCGCCATCCTGAAGGCATGTGGCTGGCTGAGACGGCTGTCGATCTCGAAACCCTTGAGCTTCTCGCCAAATACGGTATTAAGTTCACCATACTCGCTCCGCGGCAGGCCAGGGCAGTCCGCAAAATCGGCGCAAAAAGCTGGCAGGAGGTAGACGAATCGTTGCTCGACACACGCCGGCCTTACACGTGTCCGCTACCATCAGGCAGATCAATTACGATCTTCTTCTACCATGGCCCACTCTCACAGTCTGTGGCCTTTAATGGTCTGCTCAACGACGGTGACCGTTTTGCGCGGGCACTTATGGACGGCTTTGATGCGCGCACCGAGCGCCAGCTCGTCAACATTGCCACGGACGGAGAAACCTATGGCCACCATCACAAGCACGGTGATATGGCCCTGGCGTATTGCCTCGATCAGATCGACAACAGCAGCAACGCTCGTCTCACGAACTACGGTGAGTACCTTGCAATGACTCAGGTTACCGATGAGTGCATGATTCACGAGAACAGTTCGTGGAGCTGCGTGCATGGCGTAGAGCGTTGGAGAGACAACTGTGGTTGCAATACCGGTGGCCATCCCGAATGGAATCAATTGTGGAGGAAGCCGCTGCGGGAAGCACTTGACTGGCTACGCGATCAGTTAACCCGGATATACAGCTTCGAGGGTTCGCTGATACTCAAAGACCCGTGGCATGCGAGAAATGAATACATCAGCGTAATCCTCGACAGGAGGGATGAGGTGGTTGACCGTTTCCTGAAGGAACACAGTTCCGTAGAGACGCAGGCCAATCACATTCTGCGGTTGCTGGAAATGCAACGGCATGCTATGCTGATGTTCACGAGTTGCGGGTGGTTCTTCGATGAAGTGTCGGGAATCGAAACGACACAGATTCTACAGTACGCGTGTCGCGCAATCCAACTTGCCAACCAGGTTTCTGATGCCAAGCTGGAGGCGGAGTTCATCAAGAAACTCGAAGATGTTCCCAGCAACATTCCGATGATCGGGAATGCGGCCCAGGCGTACCATCGCTTCGTATTGCCCGCCAAAACGAACCTCCAACGCGTGGGGATGCACTATGCAGTTTCGTCGTTGTTTGAAGAAGACCCGGAAAACTTCCCTGTGTTCAACCACACGACAACGAACGAATTCTTTATCCGGAAAGAAGCCGGGGAGCAACGCCTCGTCCTCGGTATCACGCTTGTTAAATCAAATGTAACGCGTACCGAGAAACGTTTCGCGTTCTGCGTGGTGTACATGGGAAAGCATAATATCATCGGCAACATATCCCAGGAGATGCAGGTCGACAAGTTCCACAGCATGCAGGTGCGCATCGTACGCGCATTCCAGGAGGGCAGGCTGGGTGATGTGATCGGGCTTATGCAAACCTATTTCGGTCCCGATAAGTACACGCTGTGGCACCTGTTCAAGGACGAAAAGCGCAAGGTTCTCGACATGATCACGCGCAAGAGTCTCGAAGAACTGGAGTACTCGTTACGCAGAATTTATAATCACGACTATCCGCTTGTAACTGCGCTCGACAACAACGATGTTCCTATTCCCAACGCTTACCGGCAGACGTTTCAATATGTTCTCAATGCCGATCTGCTCAACTGGTTCCGTTCCGATAAGATCAACATCAAAGAACTGGAACGGATTATGGGAGAGTTGGATAAATGGAAGCTTACGATCGAGGATCCGGACAAGGTGGCGCGATTGGCGGGAGATCGCATCTACAACGAATTGCAATTGATTGCTACGGAAGAGATCGAGAACCAACGTCGGATTGAGCGACTCAATCGCGTGTTCCCGTTGCTGTTGAAATTCGACCTGAAGCCGAATCTCTACAAGAGTCAAAACCTGTATTTCCTCATCTCAAGAAAAGATCTGTTGCGCGACGGTCACTCTGAGGCCTGGCTGAAACAGTTTCACCTTCTCGGCGAAAACCTGCGCGTCAAGGTCGAGATTCCCGAAGCGCAACAATCTGCTTAGGAAGGAATCATCCTCCTTGACGGTTCATTCTCCAGGTAATTCCACACCAGGCTGCTCGCGCCGAGGATCGGAGCTGCCTGATTTTGAAGGGCCGAAGGCAATACCTTGATCTTACCCCGGAACAGGGGCATAAGGTTCGCTTCCATGTGCCGAATGGTTGGCTTGAAGATCAGGTCACCCGCAAGTGAAAGCCCTCCAAACAGGAAGATGGCCTCGGGGTCGGTGTGCACAACAGTATCGGCGAGCTTCATCCCCAGGATACGTCCGGTGTATTCAAAAGCGGCCAGCGCGACATCGTCACCGCGAATGGCACATTCGGTGATCATCTTCGTGTTGAGGTTGTCGAAGCTGATACCCCGCAATTCACTCGGTTCAAGGTGATCGGCGAGGAGTTTATAAACCGTGCGCTTAATGCCGGTGGCCGACACATACGTTTCAAGGCAGCCGCGCTTTCCGCAGTTGCAATACCGACCTGCAGGATTTACAGATGTATGTCCGAGTTCTCCGGCAATACCGTGTTTGCCATTGAGCAATTGACCGTTTGCGACAAAGCCGCTGCCAAGGCCTGTGCCGAGCGTTATGACGATGAAGTCCTTCATCTTTTTGGCGGCACCGTAGACCATTTCGCCTACAGCGGCTGCGTTTGCATCGTTCGTGATGATGGCCGGGATATCGAATTCTTCGCGGAACATGTCTGCGAGGGGAATGATACCCTTCCACTTAAGGTTGGTGGCGCGTTCGATAGTGCCCTTATAATAGTTGCCATTGGCCGCACCGACTCCGATGCCGAGGAGTTTGTAGTCTGACCCGAGTTCGTTAAGCGACTTGCGCAAGGCGCCGGCCAGCTCTTTAAAGTAATCCCGGAACTCCTCGTGTTTTGCCGTAGAGATGCTACCCTGGGTGATTACATGACCTTCTTTGTCGACAATTCCGAACTTGGTGTTCGTGCCGCCGATGTCAATGCCGATAGTTACTTCTCTCATTTGTATTACCTCGTTAGAGTTACCGGATAACCGCCGGCTTGTTTACCACAAATTCCTGCTGAGAATCATTCATTATATGGAAAGGATTTTGGCAATGCGGAGCGACTCCGCATCAATCTCGTTGCTCGGAACATCGATAATGGTCTTAAAGTCGTTGTACACGATTTTATTGCCTTTGATACCGACCATTGCGTCGCGCTTTCCTTGCAGCAGCCCTTCAACCGCTGCTACGCCCATCTTGCTGGCGAGCACCCGGTCAAAGTACGTAGGTGAACCACCGCGTTGCAGGTGACCGAGGATCGTGACTTTGATGTCGAAGTACGACGAACGTTCCTTGACCTTTCGTGCCAGTTCGTAAGCACCGCCGATCTTTGAGCCTTCAGCGATCACGACGAGGTTCGACTTCTTGTTCGTCTTCTCACCGGCTTCGAGTGCGGCAAACAGTTCGTCGAAGGTCGTCGTCTCCTCCGGCAGGATAATCGCGACAGCTCCTCCCGCAACGCCGCTGTTTACAGCTATGTATCCGGAATGCCGGCCCATCACCTCGATAAAGAACACGCGGTTATGCGAGAGCGCGGTATCGCGGATCTTGTCAATGGCTTCCACAGCGGTGTTGGTAGCTGTGTCATAGCCAATGCTGAAGTCGGTTCCGGGAAGGTCGTTATCGATGGTGCCGGGTATGCATATCGAGGGAATGCCGTGTTCCTCGTAAAATTTGTGGAGGCCGGTGAATGTACCGTTTCCCCCGATGGCAACCAGGGCATCGATGCCGATCTTCCTGAGACTTTCGTAAGCCCTCTTCCGTCCTTCTACCGTCCGGAACTCCTGACAGCGTGCCGTCTTCAGGATGGTGCCACCCCGCTGAATAATGTTGCTGACAGAACGTGCGCCCAGGCGAACAATATCGCCCTCGATCATGCCCTCGTATCCGCGCATGATCCCGTACACTTCCTTCTTGTAGTATATCGCTGATCGCACCACTGCACGGATCGCTGCGTTCATTCCAGGCGCGTCACCGCCGGACGTGAAGACACCGATCTTGCCTATCTCCTTTTCCATTTGGACCAATGAATTCCGGTAAAATTAAGAACTCGTTATGATTTTATGCAGAACTAATCAATCATCTGAATTTCAAACGTTTGAAATAGTTGATTAGCCCATTTGTTGACGCGTCGTGTGAAGTGATTTCTTCTGGAGTTTCAAGTTCGGGCAGGATTTTGCGCGCGAGAACCTTGCCGAGTTCGACACCCCATTGGTCAAAACTGTAGATGTTCCAAACTATTCCCTGTACAAAAATCTTGTGCTCATACATCGCTATGAGCGAGCCAAGGGTGCGGGGCGTGAGCTGCCGGAACAGGATGCTGTTGGAAGGCCTGTTCCCTTCGAAGGTACGGAAGGGTGCGTGGAATCGTATCGCTTCGGTATCCATGCCTGCCTGGGCAAGTTCTCGTTCCACCTCTTCGGTTGGCTTGCCTTTCATGAGCGCTTCCGTCTGTGCGAAGAAGTTGGAGAGGAGTTTCGCGTGATGATCACCCACAGGATTATGGCTGATGGCTGGCGCGATAAAGTCACACGGGATCAACTTCGTGCCCTGGTGTATGAGTTGATAGAACGCGTGCTGACCATTGGTGCCGGGTTCACCCCAGATGACAGGTCCGGTCTGGTAGTTAACGGGTTTGCCGGTTCTGTCAACCGACTTGCCGTTGCTTTCCATATTGCCCTGCTGGAAGTACGCGGCGAACCGGTGCAGGTATTGATCGTAGGGGAGGATAGCCTCCGTGGCAGCGCCGAAAAAGTTATTGTACCAGATGCCTATCATCGCCAGCACCACCGGTATGTTCTTTTCGAAGGGCGTGTTCTTGAAATGCTGGTCCATGGCGTGCGCTCCTTCAAGCAGCGCCTGAAAGTTCTCGAAGCCGAGCGTGCATGCGATCGACAAGCCGATGGAGGACCAAAGCGAATACCTTCCGCCAACCCAGTCCCAGAATTCAAACATGTTATCCGTGGCGATCCCAAACTCCTTCACCGCCTTTGTGTTGGTGGAGACGGCAACGAAGTGCCGGGAAACGTCGGCCTGACTTCCCGCTTTGGAAAGAAACCATTCCCGCGCCGTCATGGCATTGGTCATGGTTTCTTGTGTGGTGAAAGTCTTTGACGCGATGATGAAAAGGGTTCTTTCCGGGTCAACTCTTTTCAACGTTTCCTGGATGTGTGTCCCGTCGATGTTGGACACAAAGTGTGGCGTGATGTTTTTCCAGTAGGGGCGGAGCGCCTCGGTCACCATCAAAGGACCCAGGTCGGAACCTCCGATGCCGATGTTGACGATATCGGTAATGGTTTTGCCCGTGCATCCCTTCCAGGCACCTGAAATCACTTCTTCGGAAAACCTCTTCATATGGTCGAGCACGCGGTTTACGTCGGGCATGACATCTTCACCGTTGACGTATATGGGCTCGTTGGTACGGTTGCGCAGCGCGATGTGAAGGACCGGCCTGCCTTCTGTGCGATTTATGGGCTGCCCTGAAAACATCGCGTGGATCGATTCTTCCAGTCCGGCTTCCTGAGCCAGCTGTATCAGCAGCGCCATCGTTTCCGGCGTGATGAGGTTCTTGGAGTAATCGACCAGGATGTCCTCAAACTGCGCATGGAACCTGTCAAAGCGTCCTGGATCTTCTGCAAAGAGGTCACGCATGTGTACGGCCTGCAAATGAAGAAAGTGAGCTTCGAGCTGACGCCAGGCTGGAAGTTCAGTAGGATTATGGGTGGGTAACATAAGCTGTGGTTAGGAACGGGCGAAGATATATCGCTCCGCTGAAAATGAAAAAGAAAGTCCAGGGCTTGGCTTTGCAGGCGAGTGTTGAGGAATCCCTACACACGTTGGGAAGCTTAACCTACAATTTGGCAGAAAATGAGTCGGCAATCCCTGTAAAACCCTTGTGGAACAAAACTTGATATTCTTTAAATGTGTTGATTATAAAGTGATCAACAGAAATGATTGTCCTGAAAGGTTCAGGACTTCAAACCCAATAACCCTAAAAATATGAATACGACAACCAAAATCATCGGCGGTTTCCTGGCGGGAGCTGCCCTGGGAGTAGCAACAGGTCTGTTGATGGCACCTGACAGCGGTAAAAGGACCCGCAGAAAGATCATGGACAAGTCGAAAGAAGTTGGTGACCAGGTGGCAAAGTCAGTAGCCAAAACCCTGGAAGGCGTTAAGTCGACCTACAATCAAAAGGTTGACGAACTCGCTAACATCGGAAAGGCTTCTATCGAGACGGTGAGGGAAAAAGTTAAGCCCTGACGGTAAAGACCGTAGAGAAGTAAACGCGGCATCCTGTGCGGATGATTCCGGGCATGGTTATGTACGGAATAAGTGTTTACTTCGTTATTGAATTGTCCTATGCAGATGTTCAGGCGGCTCACCCGGTGGTTCCGGAAATTATCGTTCATCAATAAGATTCTGGTTGTCCTCACCGGCTTGGGCGCCATCCTGATAGCCGGCTTCGCGCTGCTCATCGGCATGGTGGCCAAGGGATTCTTTGGTCCGCTTCCGGCGGACGAAGAACTCCGGAGTATCAGTCATCCCCTCGCCGCCGAAGTGTACAGCGCCGACTCGGTGCTGCTGGGTAAGTATTACATACAGGACCGCAGCGCCGTACCTTTCGATCGCATTGCTCCGGAGGTCATCCAGGCACTCATCGCCACCGAAGACATTCGCTTCTACAAACACAAAGGCGTAGACTACCGGAGCCTGGCGCGGGTACTTGTTAAGTCAATTCTTCTCCAAAAGGAATCCTCAGGAGGCGGCAGTACGATCACACAACAGCTTGCAAAAAACCTGTACCCGCGTCAGCGTTACCGGTTTTTCTCCATCGCCATCAACAAAATCCGCGAAGCGCTCATCGCGTTACGCCTGGAACAACTATATACTAAAGAGGAGATCCTCGCGCTATATCTCAACACCATTCCCTTTGGTGACAACACTTTTGGCATCCAGGCAGCTGCAGAGCGGTTCTTTTCCACGTCCGCAAGTAAGCTCACCTACGAGCAGGCCGCGGTGCTCATCGGCATGTTGAAGGCCACGCATACGTATAATCCCCGGCTGTTTCCTGAACGGTCGCGCGGGCGGCGAAATGTCGTGCTTTCACAGTTGGGAAAGTATGGATTCATTCCTCAGTCGAAAGTGGATTCACTCCAGGCGCTGCCCGTGGAATTGAAATACCAAAGGATAACCCATCACAGCGGACTTGCGCCCTACTTCAGGGCTCATATCAAAGATGAACTGATCGCCTGGTGTCGCAAGCATCTGAAGAAGTCGGGCGAACCATACAACCTTTATACGGATGGCCTGAAGATTTACACTACTATCGACTCGAAGCTCCAGGAATATGCTGAGGCTGCTGTTCGTGTACGAATGAAGGCGCTGCAGGAGGAATTCGACAACCATTGGAAGAAGCAGGAGCCCTGGGCACATCGTCCGAAGATTCTTCAGGACGCCATCAAGCGTTCATATCATTATCGCCGATTGAAGGAGATGGAGTTGCCCGAGGAAGAGATCATGAAGATCATGAATGAACCTGTTCCGATGACGGTGTTCACCTGGGATGGCGATCGCGAGATGAATCTTAGTCCCATCGACTCGGTTAAACATTACCTCCGTTTCCTCAACGCCGGATTCCTGGCGATGAATCCTCGTGACGGTCGCATCCTCGCATGGGTGGGCGGAATCGATCATAATTACTTTCAATACGATCATGTTCGCAAAACCACGCGGCGGCAAGTAGGCTCTACATTTAAGCCGTTCGTTTACGCGACCGCGTTGGAGAGCGGAGTGCATCCCTGTGATTATGTGCCCGCTGAAAAAACGGTGTACACGAATCTCGATAACTGGTCGCCGGCGAACAACGAAGACAATTACGGTATGAAGTATTCGATGGAAGGCGCATTGGCATATTCCGTGAATACCGTGTCGGTACGACTCCTTGAACAGGGCGGAATATCGAATACCGTGGCTCTTGCGCGAAGGGCCGGAATTACAGCGGACATACCCGAGGTACCTTCGATCGCTCTGGGTACCGCTTCTATTTCAATGATAGAAATGGTTGCGGCGTACGGAAGTTTTGTGAATGATGGTATGCAGGTGGAACCGTACTATATCACGGCGATCACCGACCGGCGCGATAGTGTGCTGGAGCGGTTCAAACCACCGAAGCCGGATGAACGCGTGATGTCTGCCGAAAACGCAGCGTTGATTCTGGAGATGCTCAAGCGTGTTGTCAATGAAGGAACGGGGGTAAGCCTTCGCACACGTTATGGATTCAGTAATGACATCGCAGGTAAGACCGGCACGACGCAATCTAACGCGGACGGATGGTTTATGGCGCTCACACCGCACATGGTAGTTGGTACCTGGGTGGGTGCGTCGGATCCCGGCATCAGATTCCGGACTACATCGCTGGGCCAGGGTGCACATACAGCCTTGCCCATCTTTGCTGAGTTTTACAAGCGCGTAGTGCGCGACCCTGAAAAGGGAAGGTATACAAGGCCACGCTTCCGTCCACTTTCAGAAGAAACGGCGAGGTTGCTGGATTGTGATCTCTTCAAGGAAGATGCAACGTTCCTGGAGAAGTTATTCGGCAAGAAGGATGAAGACGAAGCCGAAGTTCGCGCCTATGGTGAAAAGAAGTCCGTATCAACAGTAACCCGTCGCACGCAGAAGAAGAAAGAAAAGAAAGAGGGATTTTTTCAGCGCCTATTCGGAAAGAAGAAATAGGAAATCATCCGCCAACAGTCTTCCTAAGACTGTCGATGAGGCCGTCCCACAGATCCTTCAGTTCCTTCATATCGTCGAAGCCTGAGTAGTCGGTAACTTTTAGAAATACCGACTGCGTGAGTTCGTTCGATTCGAGTTGTAACTCAAAGTAGGAGGGATCTCTTTCGTCCTCTTCGTTCTCAGGAAGGAATTCGAATCGGACAAAGTGGTTTGTGCGGTGTGCGACCTGACGGGCGGGGTGACCTTCATTGTCCCAATAGAAAGTATATATTTTGCTCTCGTTGTTGATAGTTACATCGTCGGCAAACCACTCAGCCAGGCCCGAAGCAGACTGGATGTAAGGGTAGAGCATCTTGACAGATGCATGGATCTCGTAGTCCGCGGTGAAGACCTTCTTCTTCGTGATTCCTGCCGTTGTCATGGTCACCTCCTTGTTTGTTTTAATATATGGCATTTTTCTGTCTGAGGCAAAATAATAGCCGCCTTTTGGGAGTATCCGTGCAAACTCGTAAGTTTGCGCTCCCAAAACATCCCTTTATCAGGCGCGGTAGCTCAGGTGGTTAGAGCGTTGGATTCATAACCCAAAGGTCGGGGGTTCAACTCCCCCCCGCGCTACGAATCGATGACTCCGTTTCTGTGAGAAAGAGGAATAAACAGTTAGAGCGTTGGATTCATATCCGCTAGTCAGCGGACGGGGGTTCAACTCCCCCCCCCCGCGCTACGAATCGATGAAGATGCAGTAGCAGATGAAGTCTGCACCTGTATTGCCTCTGCCTCTGGACACGAGCTTCTTCCCACCAAATCCTTTCAGGTTCGCACGCTGCTGGACATAGCATTTGGCGTACAATTTGCCGAAATTGCAGCATGAAGAAGCTGGACAAGCTTGTACTAGGTGCATTCCTGGGGCCATTCCTGATCACCTTCCTCGTCGTCGTATTCATCCTGCTCAATATCCAGATGATACGTTACTTCGACGACATCATCGGGAAAGGACTCGAATGGACGGTCGTTGCCCAGCTGTTCTTCCACTTCGGCGTTGTAACGACACCAACGGCATTACCCCTTGCCGTACTGCTGTCCGCACTCATCGCCTATGGCAACCTCGGCGAACACTTTGAACTCACGGCTGTCAAAGCCGCCGGCGTATCGCTGACGCGCACCATCCGGCCTATCTTCTTCTTCGTACTCATCCTCACCGGCCTCGCCTTCTACGCGAACAACTATCTCGTTCCGAAAGCCGCGCTCGAGGCCTACAGTCTCTTGTGGGACATCAGACAAAAAAAGCCCGCACTCGACCTGAGAGAAGGAACATTCTACTACGGCATCCCCGACATAAGTATCAAAGTCGACAAGAAATTTGAAGACGGCGAAACACTAAAAGACATCATCATCTACGATCACCGCGACTCGGATGGCAATAAGAACGTGTATGTCGCGGACTCCGGTCGCATGTACACCATCCTGAACGAGCAATACCTTAAGCTGGAATTGTACAACGGTTACAACTACACCGAAGGCATAAGCTCAGAATCGGAGATGATCGGCCAAAAGAAAAACGTAAGAAGCGAGACGCTGAGCCGAAGCAGTTTCGAGAAGACGTTTGTCGTGTTCGACCTTTCATCATTCAAGCTTGAACGTACCGACAAGAAGTGGTTCCAGAGCAATCGCATTATGCGCAACATGGAGGAACTAGACATGGACCTGGATTCCATCAACCGCGAAATCCTCAAGCTGCGTCTCGCCTATTACGGAAACCGGCTGTCGTACTTCCGCTATTTCAATAAGGATGATACGGTAATACTTCCGCCGGAAGTGTATGTATACAAGCGTTGGAGCGACTCTGTGACACAGGCGAAGTATCGCGCGCAATATCAACGTCAACAAGATTCGGCTGCAGCCAGGGGCGTAACGATCGTGGAAGGAGATACTCTTAAGGCAGCCAAAGACACTACCCGTGTCGCCAGCCCTGCTCCGTCTACAAGTGCCGCACACCGCACCGCCGTGGCTCAAAACGTGAGAACCAGAACAACATCCCGCCCGGCGCCACCTCCGGCTAAAAAGGATGAGAAAAAAGATACCGATACACTGTCGTGGGAACAGAAAGAAAAGATTATCGCGAAGACCATCGACAGCCTCGTGAACGCCAAGCCCGATCAAACGGTAATACAGGGAGCGACGAATATGGCGCGACAGGTGAAAAACCTCGTTGGCACCAGCAACTCGGAAGTCAAGCGATACGACACCGAACTGATAATCTTCCGGATACAGTGGCACAAGATTATTGCCAGCTCCCTGGCCTGTATCGCCATGTTCCTTATCGGCGCCCCGTTGGGAGCCATTATCAAGAAAGGGGGACTGGGAATACCCTTCCTGGTTTCTGTTCTGTTTTTCATCATTTTCTATGTGCTGACCATCCAGGGCGAAAAATTCGCCAAGCGCGGTGATATTGGGGTCATCACAGGGGTGTGGATGCCGGACGCGGTATTCCTCATCATCGGACTCATCTTCCTGAGGCAGGCACGCCGGGATGCAAGGCTGTTCGACATGGATATCTACCATATTATGGTAGACAGGATTAAGACCGCCTGGAGGACACGGAGGGAGAGGAGGCTGGCGATAAAGTCGGTGGCAAAATGAAAAATACAGCGGAAATTGGTAAATTCCGCGGGATAAGCGTATCTTTGCCGCCTGAAAAAGAGATAAAAAGACATTAGGATGTACCTAACCGCGGAAATCAAGAAAGATATCTTTCGGAAACACAGTTTTGCAAAGAAAGCTGAGGATACAGGCTCCCCTGAGGCGCAAATTGCGCTGTTTACTCATCGCATCAGCCACCTGACCGAACACCTTAAGAAAAACAAGAAAGACTATTCCACCCAGCAGGGACTCATGAGGCTGGTTGGAAAGCGGAAAAAGCTGCTCAACTACCTCCAGAAGACAGACATCGACAGGTACAGGGCAGTTCTTGCCGACCTTGACTTGAGAAAATAAGACGACTACATGGGGGACCTCACGGGTTCCCTTTTTGCATTTACCCGGGGCATGGTATACGCTGACGCCCCACATTTCTATTTATTGACCGACCTTTTTATGGAGAAGAAAGTTATAACCCGATCTTGCAAGTTGCCGGACGGGCGTGAAATTACTATTGAAACCGGGAAAATGGCCCGCCAGGCCGACGGCGCCGTGGTGCTCCGGATGGCCAACACCATGATCCTGGCTACCGTTGTGTCGAGTGAAAAACCTGTCGAAGGCGCAGATTTCCTTCCGCTTTCTGTCGACTATCAGGAAAAATTCGCTGCTACCGGAAAGGTACCCGGGGGATTCCTCAAACGTGAAAGCCGCCTTTCCGATTACGAAATACTTATCAGTCGCCTCGTTGACCGGGCTATACGCCCCCTGTTCCCGGACGACTACCACGCGGAAACGCAGATCATGCTTTACCTGATTTCGGGTGATGAAGCTGCTCTTCCGGATGCACTCGCAGCCTTTGCCGCATCTGCCGCACTGTCTGTCTCTGATATCCCGTTCCAGGGCCCCATCTCTGAAGTACGTGTCGCCCGCATCGATGGAAAGTTTGTGATCAACCCTTCTTTGGCTGATCGCGATCGTGCCGACATGGACCTCATGGTTGGCGCTTCCATCAAGAACATCCTCATGGTGGAAGGCGAGATGAAAGAGGCGAGTGAGGACGACATGATCGAAGCACTCAAAGTGGCGCACGAAGCGATCAAGGTTCAATGCGAACTTCAACTCGAACTTGCGGCTGCCGTAGGTGCAACCGAAAAGAGAAAGTACGAACACGAAGTCAATGACGAGGCGCTGAAGCAGCAACTCTGGGATCTTTTGTATGACAAGACCTACGCCGTAGCCAAGCAACTTATCGCCAACAAGAAGGAACGCTCGAAAGCATTCAGCCGAATCATCGATGAATACCTCGAGTCGTTACCGGAAGACACTACGGTGGATAAGGAGATGGCGAAGCGCTACTTTAAAGAAATTCAGAAGAAGGCAGCACGTCGCCTCGTCCTTGAAGAGAATGTACGACTCGATGGTCGCAAGCTGCGTGAAATCCGACCTATCTCATGCGAAGTCGGACTCCTTCCTTCTACGCACGGTTCGGCGCTCTTTACGCGTGGTGAAACGCAGTCACTCAGTACCGTGACGTTAGGTACCAAGCTCGATGAGCAACTCATCGATGGTGCCATGATATCAGGATCAAGCAAGTTCATCCTTCACTATAATTTCCCTGGATTCTCTACTGGCGAAGTGAAACCCAACCGCGGTCCCGGCCGTAGGGAAGTGGGTCACGGTAACCTGGCATATCGCGCGCTGAAGCATGTGATGCCTGCACCGGAAGACAACCCGTACACCGTACGCGTCGTTTCAGACATCCTGGAATCCAACGGTTCATCGTCGATGGCCACGGTTTGTGCCGGATCACTCGCGCTGATGGATTCAGGTCTTCCCGTAAAGGGTCCGGTATCCGGTATCGCGATGGGTATGATCTCCGACGCCGAGACCGGAAGGTATGCTATCCTCTCCGACATCCTTGGCGATGAGGATCACCTCGGCGACATGGACTTCAAGGTGACGGGGACTGAAAAGGGCATGACCGCCTGTCAGATGGATATGAAGGTGGACGGTCTTACCTACGATGTACTAAAAGAAGCGCTCCTCCAGGCTAAAGAAGGCCGCCTCTTCATCCTGGAAGAAATGAAGAAGGTGCTCGCTGCACCGAGACCAGACCTCAAGCCGCACGCACCAAGAGCTCAAACCCTCTTCATAGAGAAGGAGATGATTGGCGCGGTAATCGGACCTGGTGGCAAGGTTGTTCAGGATATCCAGAACACAACCGGCGCAACCGTTGTTATAGAAGAGGTTGGCAACAAGGGCGTGATCAACGTCTTTGCTACCAACAAACAGGCGATGGACGCCGCCCTCAAACGCATCCGCGACATCGTGGCTGTGCCCGAGATTGGACAGGTCTACGACGGCAAGGTAAAGTCGATCGTTCCCTTCGGAGCATTCGTCGAATTCATGCCCGGTAAGGACGGGTTGCTTCACATCTCCGAAATCAAGTGGGAACGCCTCGAAAACCTTGAAGGCGTACTCGAAGTAGGGGAGGAAGTAAAGGTGAAGCTGGTCGACGTAGACAAGAAAACGGGCAAATACAGGCTCTCAAGGAAGGTTCTCCTGCCTCGGCCACCCCGGAAAGAAGCCAGTCCCAGCGAGTAAAACCCTGCCCATTTTGGCGTTGACAGGAACTATGAATTGACCTTATATTGTTACACATTCGAATTTTTCGCATAACGGGATGAGACAGTTAAAGATAAGCAAACAGATTACCAACCGCGAAAGCCAATCGCTGGATAAGTACCTCCAGGAGATCGGCAAGGTGGATCTGCTTACTCCTGATGAAGAGGTGGAATTGGCGAAGCGTATTAAGGAGGGCGATCAGATCGCTCTTGAAAAGCTGACGAAGGCTAACCTTCGTTTCGTGGTGTCTGTTGCCAAGCAATATCAAAACCAGGGACTTTCCTTAGGTGACCTGATCAACGAAGGTAACCTCGGTCTGATCAAGGCCGCTCAACGCTTTGACGAAACGCGCGGTTTCAAATTCATCTCGTATGCGGTTTGGTGGATACGTCAGTCGATCCTTCAGGCACTGGCAGAACAATCGCGAATCGTTCGCCTTCCTTTGAACCGCGTCGGATCGCTTAACAAGATATCAAAGACCTTTTCGGAGCTGGAACAAAAGTATGAACGCGAACCTTCACCTGAAGAACTCGCGGAAGTACTCGACGTGACCACCGCGGAAGTAGTGGACACCATGAAGATCTCCGGTCGCCACGTGTCAATGGATGCTCCCTTCGTTCAGGGTGAAGAAAATAGTCTGCTCGATGTACTCGAGAACGACAGCGAAGAAACACCTGACTCCGGGCTGATGAATGATTCGCTGCGCCGCGAAGTGCAACGCGCACTTTCAACGCTCACGCAACGCGAGGCGGATGTCATCACCTTGTACTTCGGACTGAACGGCGAACACTCAATGACGCTGGAAGAAATCGGCGAAAAGTTCAACCTCACGCGTGAACGCGTCCGCCAGATCAAGGAAAAGGCCATCCGGAGGTTGCGCCACACATCCAGGAGCAAGGCCCTGAAGCCGTACCTCGGTTAATCCGTTGCGGTTCATTAAACGTATTTGGAATTTCTATAGGGTCTCCTGCGTGAGACCCTTTATTTTATGTGCAGGTAAGCAATTGTCATGGGAAACGAAACAGTTAAAGTAGCCATCATTGGTTCTGGTCCCGCCGGATACACCGCCGCTATCTATGCAGCACGTGCCGGACTCAATCCTGTTCTCTATACGGGAAGTCAGCCAGGCGGACAACTCACCACCACCAACGACGTCGAGAACTTTCCGGGCTATCCGCAAGGTGTTAATGGCCCGCAGATGATGCTCGACCTCCAGCAACAAGCGGAACGATTCGGTACGAAGATTTACTATTCGATGGTGACAGGGGTCGACTTCTCGGTATATCCGCTCAAGCTTATCATCGATGAAAAGGAAACAGTGCATGCAGAGGCGGTGATCATCGCCACCGGCGCATCGGCCAAGTATCTCGGAATTCCTTCTGAACAAAAGTTTGCAAACCGCGGCGTGTCAGCATGCGCCGTTTGCGACGGATACTTCTATCGCGGTAAAGATGTTGCTGTTGTGGGAGCGGGCGACTCCGCTGCTGAAGAAGCGACTTACCTTGCCAAACTCTGTCGTAAAGTTCACCTCCTGGTGAGACGTGATGAAATGCGCGCGTCCAACATCATGCAACAACGCGTATTCAATACACCAAACATTCAAATTCACTGGAACACTGAGACACAGGAAGTGTTGGGCGACGACAATGGCGTGACGGGCGTTCGAGTCATCAACAACAAGACGGGCGCGATTAGTGAAATTCCTATTCAGGGATTCTTCCTCGCCATCGGTCACAAGCCGAACACTGAAATCTTTGCCGACTATCTCGAACTTGATGAGGCCGGTTACATCAAAGTGCAACCGGGTACAACGCGCACGAACGTCGAAGGTGTATTTGCAACGGGCGACGCTGCCGATCGCGTGTATCGCCAGGCCATAACGGCTGCCGGTACCGGATGTATGGGTGCGCTTGATGCGGAGAAGTTTCTGGCGGCCCGGGAAGCTGAAATGACCGCCCGCACTGTCAAAGTTTAAGTGAAGCCTCTTCATGAATCTTGATATCCTCGTTCTTGCTGCCCATCCCGACGATGCAGAACTCGGATGCGGCGGGACGATCGCCAGTCATGTGGCGATGGGCTATAAGGTAGGTGTCGTCGACCTAACCCGCGGTGAACTGGGCACACGCGGTACGCCGGAAATCCGCATTGCCGAAGCCGAAGCCTCCGCAAAGATCCTCGGCCTTTCCGCTCGCGTTAACCTGGGGCTAAGGGATGGATTTTTTACGAATTCGGCCGAAGACCGCCTTCTGGTAGTGAGCGCTATCCGGAAATTTCGGCCCAGAATCCTGCTGGCTAACGCCGTAGCAGACCGTCACCCCGACCATCCCCGTGCGTCAGAACTGGCGTATGAGGCTTGCTTTGCAGCCGGATTGCGACGGATTGAGACGAAAGACGAGGAAGGAAGAATCCAGGAACCCTGGCGGCCATCAGTGATCTATCACTACATCCAGAGCGAATTCGTGACACCCGACCTTATCGTGGACGTGTCCGATTATTGGGATATCAAAATGCAGGCAATCCGGGCTTTTAGCTCGCAGTTTTACAATCCCGACAGCAGCGAACCTGAAACCTATATTTCCAGCCAGGATTTCCTCAGAAAGCTGGAAGCGAGGGCCATCGACATGGGGCATACCATTGGCGTCAAATACGGCGAAGGCTTTACGGTACGTCGTTTTCCAGGCGTACGCGACCTTACCCAGCTGCTCTAGGGCGCCAGTCGCCGGGCAGTCCAGCTGTTGTCCTTCTTTCGGGTATAGCAGATTCTGTCGTGAAGCCTGTTGGCCCGTCCCTGCCAGAATTCAATAACATAAGGTTCAACACCGAAACCACCCCATTGACGGGGGCGCGGTATGGGCGCGTCGGGCCCGAATTTCTTTTCCAATTGTGCAAAACGTTCCTCAAGGATGCGCCGGTTGGCGATGGCATTGCTTTGAGGCGAGGCCCAGGCGCCGATTTGGGAACCGCGTGGACGACTTTGGAAGTACGCGTCCGACTTTTCCGGTGACAGCCGATCGGCGACGCCTTCGATGCGAATCTGTCGTTCAATCTCCGGCCAAAAGAACGTTAGCGCACACGCAGGATTTTTTTCGAGTTCCAGACCCTTATCGCTTTGATAGTTCGTATAAAATTCAAGCTTGCCTTCATGGATTCCTTTTAACAGGACGATGCGTGCGCGGGGGCGTCCGTGTTCGTTCACAGTGGACAGCGTCATCGCGTTTGGTTCAAGCGCTTCCGCCCGAATCGCGTCGTCGAGCCACGTTTGAAGCAGGTGAAGGGGATCGGCAACGCCTTCGGGAAGTTCGAGGGAGGCGCGGGTGTATTCTCGTCTTAGATCAGCCAGGTTATGCATTCGGTTGCAAATAATAGCGCAAAACTACGCCGCGTTTAAAATTTGGAGGTCTGAATTTCAAGTATTTTATTCATGTAAAGATTGCTCTTGAGTGAATTGGGCGGGTTGTATAACGGTAGGACTATGGCGGATATGGATTTCTTTAAGTACAGGAACCACATTAAACCCGAAAAAGGCAGGTTGCTGATTTCGGAACCTTTTCTCCCTGATCCCAACTTCGAACGCACCGTGGTCCTCCTTTGTGAGCACAACGAAGACGGTTCTTTCGGGTTCGTATTGAACAAACCTTCCATTCTCAAAGTTAATGAAGTAATGGAGGATATTAAGAATATCCGGGAACCGGTGTTTGTCGGCGGACCGGTGCAGCAGGATACGCTGCATTTTATCCACCGCAACACTGAGATCGAGAATTCCTCACAAATCCTGGAAGGGATTTACTGGGGTGGAAGTTTTGACAGCCTCATGTTCCTGACCGACACCGGACAGCTGTCGGCCGAGAACATTCGGTTCTTTCTGGGATACAGCGGATGGGCTCCGGGTCAGCTCATGGCCGAACTGGAGGAAGACTCGTGGATTGTTTGCGATTACGTGACGGAAGAACTCCTGTTCGACACCGACCCCAAGCTGATGTGGAAGAAAGCTTTGGAAAACATGGGCGGTCGGTTTTCCGTGTACTCTAACTATCCGGTCGATCCCCGGCTGAATTGACCAATTTTGAGTATCTTTAGGAAGATTGCGTTCAATCAAGTGGGCCACAAGCATGGAAATGGAAAAAGAAATCAGGGAAGAGAAGAGGTTGGACCCGTCCATCGCGGGTCGGTCCCATGGGATTGTGTCCGCGAATTCCGAATTGGATCGTCACGAGGAAGAAGATCCTGACACGGGTTCACACGAAGATGACCACAAGGAAGACTACAGCGGCTACACCAAAAAGCAGTTTGTAGACCTTGTGAAGGAACTCTCGCGCAGCGATGACATCGCGCGCGCTGACCGGATACTTCGTGACATCAAACCGTTGTTTGATGACATCCGCGAAAAAGAACGCAACGCCGCTAAACAACGCTTCATCGAAACAGGCGGTGCGGAAGAAGACTTTGAATACAAGGACGATGAACTTGACATCGCATTTGATGCGCACGTTCGTCTGATCCGCGATCGCAGAGCAAAACAGCTTCGCGAAGAAGAAGACCGCAAAGCTGAAAACCTCAGAATAAAACAGGAGCTCCTTGAGAAGTTGCGCGAGCTGGTTGACTCTCAGGACATGAACAACCAGTTTGAGCGATTCAAAGAACTTCAAAAGGAGTGGAAGGCAGTTGGCCCTGTACCTGGTCCACATGCCAAGACGATCTGGGCAAACTATCACGCGCTCGTAGATCGGTTCTATGATAATCAAAGCATTTACTTCGAACTCAAGGAACTCGACCGCAAGAAAAATCTTGAGGCCAAACTTGAACTCTGCGCACGCGCTGAGCGACTCGCGGAAGTGGAGATCATCAAGGATGCCATACGTGAGTTGAATGAACTCCACCACGAGTTCAAGCACATTGGTCCTGTTCCGCTGGAAGATAAGGACGCCGTTTGGCAACGCTTCAAGGCAGCTTCAGATGCGGTCTATGCACGTCGTGATGCCTATCTCCAAACCTTGCAGCAGGAACTGAACGTTAACCTCGAGCGGAAGATGGCGATCGCTGACGAGGTGCAGGCGTTTACTACGTTCCAGTCGGACCGCATCAAGGAGTGGAACCAGAAGACGAAAGAGATTCTCGAACTGCAGCGTCGCTGGGAGGAAGTAGGAGGACTTCCGCGGGCGAAGGCGAAGGAAGTTAACAAGCGATTCTGGTCAGCATTCAAGCAGTTCTTCAGCAACAAGAATGCCTTCTTCAAGAAGCTCGACGAAGAACGCGAGCAGAACCTCAAGCTCAAGAATGAGTTGGTAGCCCGTGCGCGAGAGCTTAAGGACAGCACGGATTGGGACTCTGCTGCAGCCGAGCTGAAGGCGTTGCAGGCAAAGTGGAAGGAGATCGGACCTGTACCTGAGAAGTTCCGTGAAAAGGTCTTCCAGGAATTTAAGGAAGCATGTGATTACTTCTTCGAACATAAGAGAAGTCAGCATGGCAAGGTAGAGGAAGAGCAGATGGCTAACCTCGAGCGCAAGCTGGCGATCTGCGAAGAGATGGAACGCCATGCGAAGGAGGGAACGGGTACGGTAGATATACTGAAAGATTTGCAACGCAAGTTTAACGAGATTGGCTTTGTGCCGAGGAAGGAGCTTTCATCGCTTCGCGCGCGGTACAATGATGCAGTCTCGAAGTTTGTCGCTGCTTTGCCGGACGTATCAGAAGAAGAGAAGGGGATTATATTGCTGGAAGGCCAGATTGATGGTCTTCGCAGTGACCCGAATGCAGATAAGAAATTATTTCAAAAGGAGCTGGCGATCCGCAAGAAGATATCTAAAGTCGAGAACGACATTGCCGTTTGGCGCAACAACCTGGAATTTTTCGGTCGTTCCGAAAATGCGGAGAAGTATCGTGAAGAATTCAATGACAAGATCCGCATCGCCAGCGATCACCTGGATCAACTGAAGCAGCAGCTGCGCATTTTGAGGACGGTTTGATTTCTTTCACAGCAGAGTCGCGATTTCTTCACCACAGAGACACAGAGGACATTGAGTTGCACAGAGGGGTGCTTCAATAACTGTTCGTACGGAGTCGGTTAAATTCTGCCGGCTTCTGATGATTTATAGATAGGTCACAGGTGCCGCAAGCGGCGCACGCGTTCGTCCATAGTCATTGCTTTCTTTGCGTTTCTTTGCGCCATGTGAAAACCCTATGTGCCCTCCTATGTTAGCGTCGTAGTGGTTCAGAGAAATGTGTTGAAGTGTTGAAGTTGGGCTACCTGCCAGGAGTTTTGCAGACTTGATAGTATGAGGTCGCTAATCAAGTACCGCTTTCCCGTCGCCGTTTACGGCGACCCGGCTCTGCGGACCCTTCTTGCACAATCCAGATTCCGAGGAACGACGTCGGATATCCTACTGAACGCCCTGCGGGCTCCGCGTCTCACCAACTCCCGCGCCTCTGCGCCTCTGTGGTAAAAAATACCGCGCATCAGCGCCTGCCTGCCGCCAGGCGGGCCAGTGCTCTCCATTCACAACTGGCATATTGTACAATAGGCACGACTCCCCATAGTCCATATTGACGCACATTGAATTTTCCTCTGTGTACCTCAGTGCACCTCCGTGTCTCTGTGGTGAAGAAAAAACCTCAAAAAAATCCCCACCCATTAGGAAACCATATGGTTTCCTTTTATCTTCACATCACGAACACGATATGATCACACGGAGAGACGTATTTCAGGCCATTGCCGACCCAACGCGGCGGGAGATTATCCATTTGCTGTCGCGCAGATCGCACAACCTGTCCGGCGTTGTAGATCAGTTCCGCGTAAGCCGTCCCGCGATCGCCAAGCACTTGCGCATATTGGCGGAATGTGGGCTGGTTGAAGTCCGCGAGGAGGGACGTGAAAAGTTTTTCCACGCGCGACTCGAAGGACTCAGGGAAGTGGCCGACTGGACGGAACAATACAAAGCATTCTGGACCAGGAAACTCGATGCGTTGGGCGAGTACCTCGAACAATCTGCATCGCGGTCAAAGAAATCAAAAACAGTAAGGAGTAAAACCAAAAAGAAAAAGACATGAAGACTCAATCAGTAGTAGCGGAGCCCGTTGTTTTCGAGCGTACCTACAATGCGCCCATCGCGAAAGTGTGGAAGGCGATAACGTCGAAGGAAGACATGAAGCATTGGTATTTCGACATTGCCGAATTCAAGCCTGAGGTGGGATTTGAGTTCAGCTTTGTCGGCGGCGAGGAAGGAGGGGAGCAGTACGTTCACTTGTGTAAAGTGCTGGAAGTGATTCCTCAGAAGAGGTTGAAATACAGTTGGCGGTATCAAGGCTACGAAGGAAACTCCTTTGTCACGTGGGAACTCTTCAGCGAAGGCAAAAGCAAAACGCGTGTTAAGCTGACGCACGAGGGTCTTGAAACCTTCCCGAAGACCAAAGACTTCGCCAGGGAGTGCTTTGTGGAAGGATGGACATCACTTATTGGCGCGATGCTTTTGGATTACGTGGAGGTTACGGACCTTGTCAAGACCATCGAGATCAATGCGCCGGTCGAACAAGTTTGGCAAATGTTGGTAACGCTCGAAGCGGTGACCAACTGGGCGCAGTCGTTTTCCGAGGGAACGGTTGTCGAGTCGGATTTTCAAAAAGGATCTCCCATTGTTTGGAAGAACCACAAGGGGGAGATTGGCGCGAGCGGCGTTGTCAGCGAGCGGATTGAGAATCAGAAGCTGGTGTTTTATTATGTTGATGGAGAGGAGACGTACACGGAAGAATTCGAGCTCACATCAAAGGATGGAAAGACCGTGCTGACGGCAAAGTCGGGTCCCCTTGCCAGGTTGTGGGCGAAGGTTCACGATCCGCAGTGGGATAAGGCGTTGAGAAAGATAGCGGAGGGGGTTGAGAAGTGAGGCGCTGGTGCGCCTGGATAAATTTTGCAATTCTCCCC
>QGUY01000199.1 GCA_003242315.1 Bacteroidota bacterium | reverse complement strand
AAGTCCGATAACAAAATATGCGGCTAATGCGAGTACGCTGTTGCGTGCGCTGCCGGTAAGTTGATGGATCAGACCATAAGAGAATGTGCCGAGTACGATGGAGATGTTGAAGGTCACATCAAAGAAGCTGAAGTATGAAGCCAGGTCTACCGTGTCACGGGGAATTAGTTTCGCATAGGTTGCTCGTCCGAGGGATTGAATGCCACCCATGATCATTCCTACCAATACGGCAAGGAGGTAAAACTGAAGTTCGGTCTGGATAACATATGCGGCAAAGCAGATGCCGATCCAGAGCATGATCATGTAAGTCAGCGTCAACTTGTTACCTATGCGTTGCGACACCCTGGCGAAGAGCCACGAGCCGCCCGCACCCACGATTTGAATGAGCAGGATCGAAAGCATGAGACGATCTCCCGGCAGCCGCATTACGTCGGTGCCGAAGAGCGTCGCAACGTACATGACGGTTTGCACGCCCATACTGAAGAAAAAGAATGAAAGAAGGTAACGCTTGAGGGCAGGGGATTTCCTCAGGGCGCGCCACACTTTCAGCAATTCTTCGTATCCCTTAGTCAGGAGGTTGCCCTGGGGTTTTGCCGCGGTGTTGGGAAGCACAACAAACGCCAGCGTCGAAAACCCAAGCCACCAGGCACCTGTCAGCACAAACGTAAAGCGCATGGCGTGCCTCTCGTCGCTGAAGATACCAAAGTGTGTGTAGTTCATGATGATCACCAGGCAAATGATCAGGAGAATGACGCTACCGTAGTACCCCATGGAGTATCCCCGTGCGCTTGTTGCGTCAAACTTTTCTTCCGTTACGATCTCAGGAAGGAACGCATCGTAAAACACCAGGCTACCGGAGTAGCCCACAGTGGCCAGGATAGTACAGAGGATTCCCCAACCCAGCGAGTCAACATCGGTGAAGAAATACAATCCCGCGCAACCCAGGCTTCCCATGAACACGAACGCCTTCATGAAGGATTTCTTTCTTCCGGAGTAGTCGGCAATTCCTGAAAGGAGCGGTAGCAGGAATGCTACAATGAGAAAGGCACATGACAGGGAGTAAGTCAGCAGGACGCCATTCGGCAAATCGTATCCGAGGAATCGAACCTGATCACTTCCCGGGGATGAGACTGCGACTAACTTGAAGTACACGGGGTAAATAGTGGAAACGATGACGAGCGAGTATACGGAGTTCGCCCAGTCGTACATGCACCAGGCCCTTACCGTCCGTGGGTTGTTGAGGGTTGCGGTGGCTTCCATATTTCTCTATAAAGAAAATGCCCTCCCGGAACTATCCGGAAGGGCGTTTTGCTTTTAGAAAAACAACTCTGCTAATAGGTTTAGAATTCACCCGACTTGAGGTTGGTGGAGTAGAGCAGCTTTCTGGCGTTTGCTTTCCTCAACTCCGTCTCTACGTCGGCAATGATGCCTCGTTTGGTTTCATTGTCAACCTTGAGCGCCACGGTAATTTGATCGCGCTCGGATTCATCAAGGGTTGACTTTTCCTGGTTCACCCACTGAATAACTTCCTTGGGTTGGATAAATACGTCGTTTGCCTGGATTTTGGGTTCTTTACCCCACTCTTCGATCTTGCGAGGCTCACCGATGTAGAGATACTTCACCAGGGTTTTGCGCTGAAGGGACCGCAACTGCGTCGCCTGCGGAATACGCTGCTGGACCATGATTGATGTATCGCGCATCTGCGTGGTCACCATGAAAAAGAACAGGAGCATGAACACAACGTCAGGCATTGACGATGTTGGGATTTTCTGCTCTACGTTTGCCTTCTTTTTGAACTTTGACATCTCAGTTCCTCCTAATGTTTGACTAAGTCACATCACTGTCCAACCTGGGTAGGCTCAGCGATAGACAGGTTCATCGGAATTTCCAGTTTGCCGTCTGGGAGCTTACCCCGTCCACGATCGTACAAGTCCTTGTATTTCTCGGGATCGGACGCGATTTCTCTCCACTTCTCATTGGTTACGCCCACGCGTTCAGCGTAGATGTCGTAGTAGGCCTTCTGGATAGCATCAAGAATCTCGATGAACTTTCTGTGGCTCGTTCCCCGGTCAGTCTTGTACGACACAATTGCATCCTGGGGACTGTCTGACGACGTCGGGTCCGCACCGTTGTTCAGAATAAACTTCTTAATTTCCTCCGTCAGCTGGTCGTTTGTACCGGTCCAGGGCTCACCTTCAACAAGCAAGTTGTCAAAGGAATTCACCTGAATCTTGAACAGGTTTCGCTCCGGAATCTTGATGTCTTCCATCTGCTGCGCCTCGGGTGGCGGCGGAAGACCCACACTCAACCCTTTGATATTCGCGACCGTCGTGGTGACCAGGAAGAACACCAGCAACAGGAACGCGATATCTGCCATCGAAGCATTCGGAATTTCAGGTGTCGGCCGTGGCATAACTAATCTTATTTAAGTGCCTTATTAATTTCTGAAAATATCAGCCCGAGAAAGGCCAATACCAGAACCACGTAAAACGTAATCAGCCCAGCTCCAATGATCTTGGAAGTATTTTCACCAATGCCTAGCACGAGCCACGACGGTCTCACCGACGAGTCGGCCACAGCATAGGAAATTCCAAAAAGAACGAGGAGGGCTCCCACACCTATCAACGATCGGAGCAGCGAACGCGGTTCCCCAACCGCCTTTATCAGCGGAAGAACGATTGCTGACACTGCGGCGACGATCAACAGGGTGTAGCAGAAATATAATCCTATATCAAGCATGCGTGCTTTGGTTCTATTTGTGGGATACCAGTTTATGTCTAACCAGAAGGTCGACCAATGATATGGACGCATCTTCCATAGTATTCACAAGCGAGTCGATCTTGGATACCAGGTAGTTGTAGAACACCTGGAGAACCATACCAACTACAAGACCACCCACCGTAGTGATAAGGGCGACCTTCATACCTTGTGCAACGATGTTAGGCGAAATATCACCAGCTGCTTCGATAGCGGCGAACGCTTGCACCATACCCACAACCGTTCCGAAGAAACCAAGCATCGGACCGAGTGAGATAAACAGCGATATCCAAATCAACCCGCGCTCCAGCTTACCCATTTCAACACCACCGTAGGATACGATTGACTTCTCAACCATATCGATACCTTCGGAGTAACGCATGAGACCCTGGGTAAAGATAGACGCCACCGGACCGCGTGTATTGCGAGTAACTTCAAGCGCAGCATTCACTCCACCCTTCGATAGCGCATCCTCAATTTGTCCCAGCAACTTCCTGGTGTTCGTAGTAGCCAGGTTGAGGGTAATGATGCGCTCTATAGAAAAGGCAAGACCAAGAATAAGACAAATCAATACAGGCGTCATGAACGTGGGTCCCCCTTGAATGAACCAATCCTTCAACACTTCATGGAAGGACATGTCTTCAGCTTCTGGCTCAGACGCAGCTTGCGTAACAGACGTACTTGCACTCGGCGCAGATGCGTTTGAATCATCCTGCGCAAAGAGAGTAGAGGACGCCAGTACCCCCACAAATGCAAGAATCGCGAGTTGTTTTTTCATAATGTAAGGTTTAAGTAATGCTTTGAAGTTGCCAAAATTAAACGTTTTGTCGATTTGTAAACATATTTCTAAATATTTTTCTGCCTGAGGCGGCAACTTCGGCGTCTCATCTTACGTAATTCACAAACCCCTGATTCGTCACAAAATCAAGGCTAATTCCGTGAGAATAAACCGATAAGTTTGTGTGAATTCTGCACACGACGTCGCAATGGGTCAACATGCGATTTCGCTACTCATCCCCCGCCGTTGATGCCACTCAGGCCCGACTCAAAATCCGCTCAAAACCCCGCCAACTTCCCGCGATCAGCGGATTCTGCACAAACCGTTATTTATTAATGGAAGGCAAGGGAGGTTTACCGGTCGGAAATCTTTCCCATCGGCTTCAGGCAGCCTTGTTCAGTAGGTAGGGGTCGGATCGAGTAAGAATCCATCCAACAGGCTTTTCGGATTGCGGAGAGAGAGGGATTCGAACCCTCGATACCCTTGAGGGGTATACACGCTTTCCAGGCGTGCCAGTTAAGCCACTCCTGCATCTCTCCTTAGTATATACTTCCAAAAAAGCGCCCAAAGTAATTAATAAATGATGGCGGTTGCAACATTCAAACCGACATTTCCCCGGCCAGCGAGGTCTGAATCAGCTCAACGGCACGGTCCCTGTCGTACTCGCCCATAAGGATCATCATCTTGGTCACTGCGGCCTCCGTAGTAAGATCACTTCCTCCGATCACGCCGATCCGAAGCAGCTCTTTGCTGGTCTCGTAGCGCCCGAGGATCACCATCCCACCCGGACATTGCGAGATGTTCAGCACAACAACGCCCCGCGCAATCGCATCCGCCAGCTCAGCCACAAGCCACGGAAGGGTTGGAGCATTGCCCGAACCATAAGTCTCAAGCACAACACCACGAACATCCGGCGTACGCAACACGCTGCGCACTGCTTCGCGCGTAATGCCAGGGAACAGCTTCAAAATCGCAATCCGGGGGTCGACACGGGTATGTAGTCTCAATGGTCCCTCGGGCGCCTGGCGTATAGCGCTGTGGTTGTAATCTATCTTCACGCCTGCCTTTGCAAGCAAAGGGTAGTTGCCCGAATCGAATGCATCGAACTGCATGCTCTCGACCTTTCTCGAGCGGTTCCCGCGCAGCAACTCGTAATCAAAGTATATGCAAACCTCGGGAACGATTGCTTTGCCGTCCTTCTTTGCGGACGCAATTTCAATAGCGGTAATAAGGTTTTCGCGCGCGTCCGATCGCGGCTCACTAACCGGCAATTGAGCGCCGGTAAACACGACGGGCTTGCTGAGTCCTTCCAGCATGAAACTAAGTGCCGAGGCTGTGTATGCCATCGTATCCGTTCCATGGAGTACGACGAAGCCATCGTTCCTGTCGTATTCATCCCGAATAACTTCTGCGATGATGCGCCAGTGATCCGGCCCCATATTGGAAGAATCAATGGGCGTTTCGAAGGAGACAACATTCAACTCGAGCGCTAAATGCTTGAGCGGCGGAAGGTAACCAAGAATGCGACTGAAGTCGAACGGCACAAGTGTCCCCGAACCATCGAATGCCATCCCAAACGTTCCTCCCGTATAGATGACGAGAACACTTCCCCTCGGCTGAGCGGGACTGGCTGTGTTAACCTGTAATCGTTTAAGTTTCATCCGGCAAGTCGGAAAAGTTCTATCGCATTTGCTGTTGTAATCTCCATCACTTTTTCAGCCTCAAGACCAAGAACTTCGGCCACTCTTCCCGCAATCAAAGGAATATATGCAGGCTCGTTCCGCTTTCCCCGATGTGGCACCGGTGTGAGATAAGGACTATCGGTTTCAAGAACGATGCGCGAAAGGTCCAGCGCCTTAAGCACGGAAGGCTGAAGTCCGTTTCGGAACGTCACTATACCACCGATGCCAAGGTAAAATCCAGCCCGCGTGATTCGCTCCGCTTCTTCCACAGTTCCACCAAAACAATGGAATACACCGCGCAGGCTACCATCCTGCAATTGCTCCACCATGTCTATGGTCTGTGACAAACTCTCGCGACAGTGGATGATGATGGGTAGTCCGTATTTCTTTGCCCATCCTACCTGAACCCTGAAAGCCTCCTGCTGCTGGTTCCACCAGGTCTTGTCCCAATACAGGTCGGTTCCGATCTCTCCTACTGCAATGAAGGAACGGCTTTCAAGCCACTGTTCCACGACATACAACTCTTGTTCATAGTCTTCCTTGACGGAACAGGGATGCAGCCCCATCGCCGCGACGCATACATCGGGATAACGCTCCTCTGTTGCCAGGAGCGCATCAATTGAATGACGATCAATGTTGGGTAGGATGATCTTATGAATTCCCGCACGAACGCTGCGGTCGATCATTTCCGCGCGGTCGCCGTCGAATTCCTGCAGATAAATATGCGCGTGGGTGTCAATACAATAAGCCATTGCTCCGATCTGCCCGCAATATACAGGTTGTCATTGATGCCACCATGCAATCGCATGTGGCGTGAAAATAAGTATACCAACGATGGCCGCAACCACAGAAGCTGTCAGTACAGCACCCGCAGCCAGATCCTTTACCTGACCCGCTAGCGGATGATGTTCCCGCGTCACCATGTCAACGAGTTTTTCCAGCGCGGTGTTCGCAATCTCCATCGAAAGCACAAGTCCCATCGCCATTAACAGGCACGACCATTCAATCACAGTGAGTCGTACGACCAACCCTAAGGCGGTAACAAAAGCTGCGACAGTGAACTGTATTTTGAAATTCGGCTGGCTCCTGAAAGCGAATGCGATGCCTTTTCCGGCATAGCCGAAACTTGTGATGAATCTTTTCATACAATTGTGTTTGATACTTCAACCAGACAACACCTCGTCCAGCGCGTTGCTCAGATGTGAATAATCCTGCTCTCTGCCGGGAAAGCCACCATAGGCGGACGCGGTTTTCACAACCGAGGTCAAATCAATCATGCCCTGTTCCACGTATCCTGCATATCCCAGTTCAGCCATTCTTCGCGCAAGATGCTCCTGTTCCGTCTGGCCGGGCGTTGGAATAAATACTGCTCTTCCTCCGGCATGAAAGAGATCCATGATCGTACTGTATCCTGATCGTGCTATGATAACATCCGAAGCCGCAATGATCTTCGCCACGTCATCTGAACCCAGAACGTTGAACACCCACAGGTTGGATGCCGGAACATGATCCAGGCTTGCAGCCGTCCCCCTCACCAATGCAATCTTCAGGTCGGTAGTCGGCACTACGCCCAGCACCCATCGTTCCAACAAGGTACGCTGAGGTTCAGGACCGGACAACAGAAACGCCACGTCATACATCCTTATGCTCTTCGCTATCCTTCCAAACCGCGACAATGGACCGATGTACCGAACCCCGGGTCTGTCCGAAGCCGACAATACCCCCGCCAGACTTTCGTGACCTTGATAATCAGGCACCCACCAGTAATTGAACCTTGCTATTGCTGCGGTATGCAGTCGGTTCACCAGTGATGACAGGCGCTTCAGTCCGGGAGGCAGGATCAAATTTGCCTGGTGCCCTACGAATACGTTCGTGGTGCGCGATGATCTGCAGCCATAGCGGTTGTCAGAAATGATGATATCAACACCAAACCGCGTCACGATCTTCTCTGTTTCGCGATGTTCCATCGCGCAGGTCTTCAGCAGCCGGGGCAGTTGTAAAGCGAGCTTACGAACTTGCGCTGAAGACGAAGAGTACCGGACAGCATAGGCGGGCAATTCCGCAAAAGGCAGTCGGGGGAATTCACCGCGAAGAAGTTGCAAAGACGCCCCGCTTCCGGCGATTACCACTTCGCAGCCTTTTGCGATAAGCTGTCTTATCAGTGGTATACAGCGTGTAGCATGTCTTTTTTACAATTCTCCAGCCCACAGAAAGGGAC
>QGUY01000006.1 GCA_003242315.1 Bacteroidota bacterium | reverse complement strand
TGTGTAAAGGATGGACGAACACTGGAACTCGCTCCTACCCTTTCGTCGGCGGGCTCCGTATGGATTAAGAGGCCTGTGTGAAAGGCACGTTAGGGTCGTACATCTCTTCCAGCATGGCCCTTAGTCCCGCTTCAAATTCCGGTAGGAATGGTCGAACGTCATCGACGTATTTTCCACCGATCTTCAATCCGAAACGGAAATCCTCATCGAACAAATTAAGCCGGTTCATCAGTCCCGGCACAATGCGATGACGCTTTGTCCTTTCATTGGAGGAGTAAAGCAGCGCGTAGAGCATTACCTGGAATGCTGCCTTGTTTCGTTTACCGTCGCGAACAAACAACTCACTTACTTCTTTGCTGATATCGGTTCTGTCCTTGCCCGTTTTGTAATCGATGACACGAAGCATGTCTCCCTTGCTGTCGGCGCGGTCGATAATCCCGCCTATGACGACCACGGGGTTGCCATCCGCATTGAGTTGGTAGTTGAGACGCAAGTCTTTGTTTTCAATACCCTCGAGCTCGAAGGGCGCATGTTCCTTGTCCATCGCTATGATGCGGTCGGCGAAACGACGTATCACTTCTTTCACCACGAGCCGCTGTCCGGCGTATTCTACTGCTTTGTCTTTATTGAGACCATATAATTCGCGGAATACGTCATCAAGAATCAGGTCGATTTTTTTCTGCTCCGCTTCCAGGTCTGCCAGCTCTACGAGTCTTGACCTCTTTCGGTCTATAATGTTTTTGTAAAACGACTCCATAACGCGGTGGAGAAGGCTTCCTAACAGCCTGTTATCAAGCTCCTCGTCGATCTCGTCAGCCTCGCGAATGCGTGCGATATGACGGAAGTAAAATCGGAGACGACATTCGATATAGTCGTTGAGCGCCGTGGGAGTCAATTCCTTTGCCTGACCCAGGCAATAACGTGCGAGTTGATTAAATACAGTTTCATCCTTCGCTACCTCGATGATATCTACGTTGCGTGGTCGCACAGGAGTATGCAGCAGGGTGCGCTCGGGTTCATGTCCGGATTCAAAAAGTAGTTGCTGCAGGTATCGGCTCATTTCGCCTTGCCCAAGCACATCAGTCTCGGAGTTGTACACAAGGAAAACATTCTCCGCGCGCTGAAGAACGCGGTAAAAGAGGTAGGCGTAGATCGCATCCTGGTGCTCGGTTGTGGGCAGCCCATATGCCTTCCTTATCGAGTAGGGAATGTAAGATCCCTTGTTTCCGAACTTCGGAAACGCTCCCTCATTCAGTGAGAGAATGAACACATTTTTGAAGTCGAGATTTCTCGTTTCCAGGACACCCATCACCTGCAGTCCCTGCAACGGCTCCCCGGAGAACGGTATGCGCTGAGTACGAACGAGCTGGCGGAACAGTCGAAGGAAAGACCGCAATGCGACGCCCCGAGACTCACCGACCCCGAATGGCTCCGATCCGAACACTTCATCGACACGGTTCAGGAGCTTTACAAAGTAGAAGGCAAATTCACGGTCAAGGTCAGAAAGGTTTGGAATGGTTCCCAGTGAGAACACAACTTCACGCAGATAACCGACAATCTCCATCGGGTCAACGCGTCGGAACATCACGCGGAACAGTTCAGGACCCGACTGAAGGAACTCCTGCGAGATCCAAACCCAGTTGTTGTCCAGGATTTCCTTTCTCTTGGCTAACGCATCCGCCGCACCAGCTGCAACGCCATAAGGATGTCCGAGCAATGCCAGCACCTCCCGGTGATTGAAAACGTCGTCGCGCGTACCGATCTGCATCTGCATCAGCAGCTCAAACAAGTTGAACAGCGGCGTGCTGCTGAGCGGAAACCCCATGGTGACATTAAGTTTGTCGACAGGACCGGAAACACTATTGAGCACGGGGAGGAGAAGGTTCTCATCGGGAAGGACGACAAGCGTTTCTTCTGGCTTCATGCCTTTAGACAACTCATCTTCCAGTACTTGCGCGGCGAATTTCGCCTGTGCGATATGCTGGGCAGCTCCCATCACCTTCATGGATTTTTTCTTCCTGAAGTTTGCCGGTATGTCGTCAGGAAATGTCTTGCCCAGCACCGGGTGTTGTTGCAATTCCCGGAAGAACATGCCAGCCTCTTGCCACTCGTTGTTGACGTAATATTCGTCGATGTCCCACGCCACCTCGGCGGCAGCGTTCAATACGCAGGCGCTGATCACAGCCTCCTCAACGCGTGTCAGGGCATTAAAGCCAACAAAAATGATCTGGCGGTCGCCATACAATTCCTTTATGCGACCCGCATTGGAGGCAAGCGTTTCTGCCACCTCACGGTGTAGCAAACCCTCGTAAGCCATGCCTTGCTTGCGCAGGCGAGCCTTGTATTCTTCGTAAACAAGAGGGAGATCCTTCCAGACATGTAGAAACTTCTTCTTGTTTTCGTTGAGGTGTTCGTCGAAACCCGACCAAAACCGCTTCAGATACTCTTTCTGCTCGTCAGTAAGGTAGTCGAACGTGGTGTCGAGTTCTTTCTGGAACCTGAGGTCTTTGAAGAGTTGGCCGGCGTTGACCTGGTAACGATCGATTTCGTCGAAGTCGCGCAGCAGCATTTCGCCCCAGAAGTAAAACTTGTCGAGCGGTTCATCGACCTTGACAATGGATTTGTACACCACGTGCAGGTGATGCACCAATTCGAGCTTGTCTGGCACGCGTAGTGATGTAAACGAAGCCATGAAGTCCTCCACCGTCAGCAGCTGGGGTGAAAAGACAGGCTTGTCGATGATTTCAGAAAGGTATTTCCGGAAATAAAGAATTGCACGCCGGTTGGGGAACACGACCGTCAGTTCCCCGGGTGTAATCTTTTCCCGGATGATACGCTCAGCAAGCTCTTTGAGAAAGGGTTTCACGACGACAAAACTATCAAAGAATCGTCGGGAAAAAACAGGAGAAGGGAGGGGGTGACACGAGCTGTCAACGATCTGAGGGCCTTCGACAAGCTCAGGCCCCTTGAGCTCATTAAATTGTTGACAGTTAGATTCAGCTTCGACAGGCTCAGCCTCTGACGACCCCTGGGATTGGGATTAAATCCCCCATTTTCTCTATCTTACCCCATGGCCCAACCCCCGCGTCTAAGAAAGGCCCTTACGTCCATTCACTTGTGGGCAATTGCAGTCGGCCTCGTTATCTCCGGTGAATACTTTGGGTGGAACTATGGATGGGGTGTGGCAGGAACCGTCGGGTTTCTGATTGCCACCCTGGCCGTGACGCTGATGTATGTGACTTTCATCTTCAGCTTTACTGAGTTGACGACGTCGATTCCACATGCTGGTGGTCCGTTTGCATACAGCTATAAAGCGTTCGGTCCCATTGGCGGACTGATTGCCGGCTACGCGACCGTCATCGAATTTGTATTCGCGACGCCGGCTATTGCCTTTGCATTGGGAAGCTACACCCATTTTTTGTACCCCAGCATTCCGGTTTTGATTACTGCGATTGTCTGCTATTTCGTATTCACCCTGATCAATCTGCTGGGTATTAAGGAGTCGGCGATTTTTTCGCTTGTCGTCACCCTTTTGGCAGTCGCTGAACTGCTTGTCTTTTTGGGTATTGTGGCACCTCATTTCAAGATGAGCAACTTCACTGCGAATGCTTTTCCGCTGGAATGGCAGGGGATATTTGCTGCGCTGCCGTTTGCGATCTGGTTCTACCTCGCCATTGAGGGCGTGGCCATGGTTGCCGAAGAAGTGAAAGATCCCCGACGCAACATTCCCCGAGGATACATCAGCGGCATTGCCACACTGATGATCCTCGCTTTCGGCGTCATGCTGCTGGCCGGCGGGATTACGGACTGGCGTCAGCTGGCGGACATCGACTATCCACTTCCTGAATCCATCGCCGTTGTGTTGGGTAAGGAGAGTGGTGTCACGAAAATTTTTGCAGGCATCGGACTGTTCGGACTTATCGCATCATTTCATGGTATCATCATTACTTACTCGCGTCAAATCTTTGCGTTAGCACGGGGCGGATATCTTCCATCGTTTCTCTCCGCGGTAAACGAAAGATTTCGAACGCCACACTGGGCGCTTATCCTTGGCGGAATTGTGGGAATATTGACCTTGTTTACCGGAACTACCGATAAGATCATCATTCTCTCTGCGCTCGGTGCGGTTATTCTTTATATGATCAGCATGATCAGCCTGTTCAAGCTTCGCGCTACGAATCCCAGCCTTGAACGACCCTTCAAAGCGCCGTTCTATCCTGTCTTCCCCATCATCGCGCTTGTGATTTCATCATTGTGTTTGATCGCGATTGTATATTATAACTTGATGCTAAGCGCACTGTTTCTTTTGGGACTTGTGGTGACCTGGATTATTTATCGTATGGCCGGCACGGAAAAGGACCGAATGGAACAAGATGAAATCTTACGAGGTGACGGAAAATCAAGTGTTGAAGTTAAGGACCAATGATTTTCACCAATTCTTTTGGCGCCATGATCTCCTCATTCGTCAGCCCTAAGTGCCCCGGCCTCGTAAGCCCGACCACGAATCACACGTCCCGACAGCGCACCAGTATGCGCTCCGTTATAGAGCACGAGCGTGCCGTTTACGAAAACGTGCAGGATGCCTGTCGAATATTGCGCGGGATCTTCAAATGTGGCGTGGTCCTGTATGCTGTCGGGATCGAAGACAACAACATCGGCATACCATCCCGGTTTGAGCAATCCTCTTTTTTCCAGGTTGAGGTTGGATGCCGGCAATGACGTCATCCTCCGGATCGCTTCTTCAAGGGTTAACAACTTTTCTTCCCGGACATATTTCGCCAAAACTCTGGGAAACGTGCCATACGCGCGCGGGTGCACACTCCATCCCTCAAACGTCGGCGTGTTTGCCAACGACCCCGCGTCGGTACCAAAGCTTACGTAAGGAAGCTGTATGATCCGGCGTACGTTGTCTTCGGAAATGAGGAAATACACCGTTTCAATTCTTGACTTGTCTTCAACAATCAAGTCGATCACAGTTTCATCAGGATCTCTGCCGTGCAGCCTCGCAACTTCATCCAGTCGCTTGCCTTTGTAGAGTGTATTGAGCGAATCCGAAGCAAATGCGAGAAGCATCACGTCAGCCGGATCGGAGTTCTTGTATGGAATGCCATTTGCCATCTCATACAACACCTTTTTCCGCAGCCTTGGGTTCAGCAGTTTCTTTCGCATCGCTCTCGCCCCGCCTTCCTGAATCCAGTTCGGTAGCCGCGATGTCAGTCCGGTAGCGCTGGCAGCGTACGGATACATGTTTGCGGTAACCTTCATCCCCGCGCGCTGCGCACTGTCGATCTTGTGCAATACGATGTCCAGCTTATTCCAGTTGCGTGCCATGTTCACCTTAAGGTGATAGATTTCTACCGGTATGTTCGCTTCGCGACCTATCACCAAGGCTTCATCAACGGCATCGACAATAAAATCGGCCTCGCTTCGCATATGCGTGATGTACATTCCGCCGTACGAAGCTGCGACTTTGGCCAGGGCAATCAGTTCTTCAGTCTTCGCGTACGATGCTGGGGGATAGATTAACGATGTGCCCAGACCTAGAGCGCCGTCTTCCATTGCCTGTGCTACCAGACGCTTCATTTCTTCGAGCTGCGAGGCGGTTGGGGTGACATTTTCGTATCCCAAAACGACGTTACGAACGGAAGTATGTCCTACAAATGACGCAACGTTCGGACTAAAACCTTTCTGTGAAAGCCAATCGAAGTATCCGCCAAGTGTCGTCCACAGGCTGTCGCCCTTCTCGGAAGAACGTCGCTTGACGGGTCCTGGCGACCACCCTTCGCCCATCACTTCCAGCGTAATACCCTGTGTGATGTCGCTCATGGCTCTGCCGTCCAGCAGCAGAGTTTTGTCCGCCCAGCTTAGCATGTTGATAAATCCGGGCGCGACCGCCAGTCCACGCGCGTCGATCTCGGTCACACCTCGCGTTCTGCCGATGTTGCCTATGGCGACAATCGTATCGTTGTGTATTGCAATGTCACCGGAAAAGGCAGGTGAACCGCTGCCGTCGTAGATCGTGCCACCACGAATTACTGTGTCCACCATCCGGATCGTCTCAGGCGGTGTGAACGCGCCGAACAAAACGGACCCAAAAAATATCCCCGTTGAAAAAATGCTCCGCGCGACCATGGCATTACGATGTTACCGGTTTCCGCGCGCAAATGCCAGAATACGTAATGTAATAACCGAAATGTCAAAAATTTGATCTGGTCTGCGCGCCGTGCTAAGGCATAGGGCCCATGCAGGTAGACCCACAAGGGTACACCAACTATCAGCGCTTTCTTATTGTTCCCATTTTACCAAATATGGGGAACGTCACGATCCTGGATTCATCAGGATTCCAGAACGATTTCATTCTTTCGAACAGGTTGATGGTAGGATCAATGGAGTTGGCCTTAATGTATGCCTGTGTGGCAGACCAGGTCCGCAGGTAACCGATGTAATCATGTAACGTCCACGCTACGGTGATAGCAAATCCCGGGAAAGAAATCGTCTCGAAAGGGAAGGGTATACCCTCGTAGCGGTTCTCAACGAGCCGCCGGGCGGGATCCCAGTAAGGACCTGTTGTGTTCGAGTAGAAGTCGATCATGAGCTCATCGATTTCGCGGTTCACCGTGTTGAGTCCGTATCCCCACACCGCGATGATTGCGCCGTCAACCGCTACGCGCGTTACTTCAGCATAGAATTTTTCCAGGTCGAACCAGTGTAATGCCTGAGCTACAGTGATCAGATCGAAACAATTATCGGGAAACGGTGTTTGCTCTGCAGGACATACGTGGTACTGTACGTTTTCAACGTTCGGCGCCTGTTCAATTTGTTTCTGGCTTATATCCGACGCATCGACGTGATCAAAATGTTCTGCGAGTCGCCGCGCCACCTGTCCATTACCCGTTCCACAGTCCCAGGCATTTGCCTTACGGGCGACATGACTTAAGATGAAGTTGTACAGTTCGTCCGGATATACGGGCCTGAAGGAAGCGTAGTGTTTAGCGTGGCCGGAAAAGTAGTCTTTCATTGTGTTGATGTTCTTTTACTCCACCAACCCCTCCGAAGGGTGGCTCCTGAGCCTGTCGAAGGACGGTTCCTGAGCTTGTCGAAGGACGGTTCCTGAGCCTGCCGAAGGGCGGTTCCTGAGCCTGTCGAAGGAGGTTCCTGAGCCTGTCGAAGGATCACTCAGGTTTAATAACGAGTCCCAACTCATCGAGTTGCTCCTGGGAGATGGTGGAGGGTGTATCGATCATCGTGTCGCGGCCGGCGTTGTTTTTGGGGAACGCGATGAAGTCCCGTATCGAATCTGATCCACCAAAGACGGCGCATAGCCGATCGAAGCCGAACGCTATACCACCATGCGGCGGCGCGCCGTATTCGAACGCCTCCATGAGAAAGCCGAACTGCTTTTGTGCTTCTTCAGGAGTAAATCCAAGCTTGCGGAACATCAATTGTTGCGTGGGTTTATCGTGGATACGAATTGACCCGCCGCCAATTTCATTTCCGTTGATCACCAGGTCGTATGCATTTGCGCGCACCTTGCCCGGATCGGTATCCAACAAAGGTATGTCTTCCTTTCGCGGCGACGTGAAGGGGTGGTGCATTGCATGATACCGTTGGTTTTCGTCATCCCATTCCAGCAACGGGAAGTCGATTACCCACAATGCGGAATACGTATTCTTATCGCGCAAGCCAAGGCGATCGCCCATCAGCAGGCGCAGTTCGTTAAGTTGTTTGCGCGTTGCGTTTGTTTCACCGGCAAGAACGAGGATGAGGTCGCCAGGATTTGCGCCAAATCTTTCTATCCAGCCTTTGAGGTCTTCGGGGGTGTAAAATTTGTCGACCGACGATTTCACACTTCCATCCGTCTTGTATTGAAGGTAAATCAATCCCTTCGCGCCAATCTGCGGGCGGCGAACGTATTCCGTGAGTTCGTCAAGTTGCTTGCGCGTGTATTCGGCACAGCCTTTCGCGCAAATGCCTACGACAATCTCGGCATTGTCGAAAACCTGGAAGCCCTTGCCTTTCACCAGGTCGGTAAGTTCTTTAAACCGCATGTCGAAGCGCGTGTCGGGCTTGTCCGATCCGTACTGTCGCATGGCATCTTCATAGGTCATGCGAGGGACTTCGGGAAGGTCGATGCCCTTAACAGTTTTGAAGAGGTGCTTGATGAGACCTTCAAAGACGGAGAGAATGTCGTCCTGTGTTACAAATGCCATCTCGCAGTCGATCTGCGTGAATTCCGGCTGGCGGTCAGCGCGAAGGTCTTCATCGCGAAAGCACTTCACGATTTGATAGTATCTGTCGAACCCCGACACCATGAGCAGCTGCTTGAATGTTTGTGGTGATTGGGGTAGGGCGTAAAATTCACCGCGATGTATGCGTGAGGGCACGACAAAGTCGCGCGCACCTTCAGGCGTCGACTTAATAAGTACAGGCGTTTCAACCTCGACAAAGTTCTGACTGTCGAGATAAGCACGTGTTTCCCTGGCAACTCGGTGTCGAAGCATGAGATTATCACGCACGGGCGTCCTGCGCAGGTCGAGGTAACGATATTTCATGCGAAGATCGTCGCCACCGTCCGTATCGTCTTCAATGGTGAAGGGGGGCACGCGCGACGGATTGAGCACGGTAAGTTTTTTTACCCGCAATTCAATATCGCCGGTGGGTATACGATCGTTTTTGGAAACGCGTTCAACTACGGTACCTTCTGCCTGGACGACGTACTCACGTCCCAGTTTTCGGGCCTGTTCCATCAGTTCCCGGGGTGTGTGTGTTTCGTCAAATACCAGCTGTGTGATTCCATACCGGTCGCGGAGATCGATCCAGAGGAGGCTTCCCTTGTCGCGGAGGCGTTGCACCCAGCCCGCGAGTGTTACGTCCCGATTTACATCGCTGATCCTGAGTTCTCCGCAGGTATGCGTTCGCAGCATGTGAGAAATGATTAATTTTGAATCTTAATGACGCGAGTTCCGGCGCGAAGTTAATAATAGTTTAAATAGCAAAAGTGTTATGCGAGGCCTGGCCCTCATTTTTGTTGTAGGCGCGCTACTGTCTTTTGAAGCGCCAAAACTGAAGCGCACCCGTATTTCAGATGACATTTCAATCCTTGTACCGGTGGGATGGCGTCCGATGGATGAGCTTGATTTCACCGAGCGGTATCCTTCTGTCAGAGCCCCGATTGCCGCATTCACGAACGAAGACCGGCTTGCCGATCTTAGCGTGAACGTATCTGCGACCCAATGGCCCGATGCAAACGTGGAACTTGCAAGTCGATTCTTCAAAGCTTCCATTTTGAACACGTTCGATCGTGTCTCGATGATCAGCGAAGGAATTCGGGAAATCCGGGGTCATCGGTTCATCTACTTCGAGTTTGAGTCTACCATCCGGGGTAATCCAAAGGAACTTGGCCAGGAGGCACCGATCCTGGGCTATTCTTATATACAATATCTCGTGCAGCCCGGTCGCACGCTCGTATTTTCATTTCACTGCCCCAGGCGTATGAAAGATGCATGGCAGGAGACGGCCCGACACATCATGGAAGACATCCGCGTGAAATAGTAGAGCGCTACGGGCATGGACCTCTATACCGACCAGTATTTCATGAAGGAAGCGCTCAAGGAGGCGGGCAAGGCTTTGGAGGCAGGAGAGGTCCCGGTGGGAGCGGTGATCGCAATTGGCAACCGAATCATCGCCCGGTCGCATAACCAGACCGAACGACTTACCGATGCTACGGCACATGCAGAGATGTTGGCAGTCACTTCTGCATCGAATTACCTGGGTTCAAAGTACCTCAACGAATGTACCCTTTTCGTCACACTTGAACCCTGTGTGATGTGTGCAGGGGCCTTATATTGGGTACAGCTTGGCAGGCTGGTCTACGGGGCGAATGATCCTCAGAGAGGCTATTCGTTAACCGGCGCCCCGCTGTTGCATCCCAGAACAAAAGTCCTTAAGGGCATAATGGCTGAAGAAAGCAAGAACCTCATCGATACCTTCTTCCGCCAACTGAGAAATAGTTGACACAGTTCTGGAGATCGCTGTCAATCGTTCCTGATTGAATTTTCTCCCTTCCTTTATGGTTGTATATTTGACAGCCTGACGCGCAGCCGTGATGTCGGGTCTTTCTTTCATGTTCAACTAAAAAATACTTTGCTATGGCTTTTACACTTCCCAATCTTCCTTATGCCTTCAACGCACTTGAACCCCACATTGACGCCCGAACCATGGAGATTCACCATGGCAAACACCATAACGCTTATGTAACCAATCTCAACAAAGCCATCGCCGGAACCGACGCCGAAAATCTTAGCATAGAGGAGATCTGTCGGAACGTTTCAAAATATCCCGCTGCCGTTCGTAACAACGGAGGTGGTCACTACAATCACAGCTTGTTCTGGACGATCATGGGTCCCGATGGTGGAGGCCAACCGAGCGGAGCCCTGGCTGATGCCATCAACAGCGCATTCGGAAGCTTCGATGAATTCAAGACCAAATTCTCGGATGCTGCAGCTACCCGTTTCGGATCTGGTTGGGCATGGTTGATCGTTGATAGCAACAAGAAGCTGGCAGTTACGTCGACTCCCAATCAGGATAACCCGCTGATGGATGTTGCTGAAACGCGCGGAACCCCCATACTCGGCCTCGATGTTTGGGAGCATGCATACTACCTCAACTATCAGAACCGTCGGCCGGACTATATCGCCGCATTCTGGAACGTAATCAACTGGCAGGAAGTAGCCTCGCGTTATGCGGCTGCTACGAAGTAAGAAGCGAGTAACTTTATATCACCAAATTTGGGGAGGCATCTGCGAGGATGCCTTCTTTTTTGCCATCGTGTGCGGAACTGTCCTGCAGTGTCATGTTTTTGCGGCTTGTGATGCAACTAAAATTGGCTTTTGTTAGTCATAACTGGTACGAGGGTTGCGTACATAACATGTGCGTAATCGTGTGCGCTGACGGGTTGATCACCATTAACGGAAGTCAATGCCCGTCTGTCCGGAAAATGTTCTGAGTATATAACATTTCAACTGCTTATTTCGTTGATCTGCATTGTATCGTGCCGTTAGATGGAACGGTGAAAATAGTCCGGCTCTGAACGGTGTTCGCTCGGATTCGGTCAACAGATTTTCGAAAGGCAGGAAACACATAGAGGATAATTTTTGTTGACACCGATAAGGAAATATTGGGGGTAGATGAAGAAAGTGAATTTTGAACAGTTCGAGAAAGAGTACCTGATCACGTTGCTGGAGGACCTGCAGACACGCCTTCGCCGTAAGAACGACCAGCTCAAAGAAGTTCGCGCTAAACTGAATTCCGCACGGTCGAAACTGGAAAAGATGAAGTCGACCGTAGAGTATCAGCGAAAAAAAATACTGGAACTCAGGGACACAGAGTCAACTATCGACTAACGGACGGGGAATACTGAAAGCGTATCCAACTCCCTCCGCTTTTTCTCCTCGGCTCTCAGATGTTTTTCCATCCGCTTCTTCTGCTCCCGGGCAACTTTTTGTATCTTCCCGGGTTCGGGACAATCCCACTCATCCACATCTTCTGCTTTCTTGAGATCTGTCCGGCGTTTGAAGTCCGATGGGCGATAACGCGTAGAGGCAGAAAGCTTCTCTTCCTCAGGCCCTCTTTTGATCTGGCCGGGCCGGATGGTGGTGGTTTTTAGCTTGGTAACGGTAATTCTGGGACAGGAAATCCTGTCCGTACATGCACTCAGCAGGAAAATGGCCAAAAATATGCTCCGAAAGGCCATAAAGAAGGTGTTGGCTCCACGATCAATCGAATATAGTGATTTTTCGTCGACAGCAGAAACGTTTCGACCGGTCGGCTGAGTGGCCTATTGCGCTACCTTTCTCGGAGCAGGTTCCGAGGTCGGATAAATGCCGTCATATTTACTGCCCATATAGGATCCCCATTTGATCGGGGAACGTATCGGAATGCCCGTTGCAACACGGCTGATGCGCATACCGTCAAAGGTGTACGATTTTCTCGGGTTGGTGCCGTGACAATACACCACATCAAGCATCCCGTCGCCGTCCATGTCGCCAATCCAGGGCGTGGATGAGATATTGGCCCCAATAGCCCTTTCCGTAAGTTGGGTAACGCTTTTGGTTCTGAAATCGATTACAACGAGGAGATTCTGAAGCGTTCTCCGATTGAATTCATCATACACATGACTGTTGACGCTTAAGATCGCTTCTTCATATCCGTCGCCGTCGACGTCTATAACCACTGGGGTACTGGTCTGGTAATATCCGAGCGAGTCGATATATTCTATCTTGCCATTCGCGCCGTTGACCATAATCTGTTTGCTCCAATCGAGGTTAGGCCATACCCCGATAGCATATGATACAAAGAAATCCGGTACGTCATCGCCTGTGAAATAACCGGGTGCTATAGAACTATACGCCTCTGTGTTGGGGACCTTGACTGACCATAGCGGTTTGAACGTCACGCCATCAAAAGCCAGCAACTTTCCCTCGACCGCGTTAGCGACAAGATCATGATGGCCGTCGCCGTTAATGTCAATCCAGACGGGTGGACCGATGTAGCCTTTTGTCGCGCTCGAATCAAGGTGAAGGGCGCCTGAAAGGTCGCCGCGCAACACATCCGACAGCTTGCAGACGAACAGGTTCCCTCCGATGGTTTCACCGCCTGTGCCAAATGCAATCAGATAATCGTCGGAGTCGGGTAAAGGAAGAGCAGCCACCGACATATAGGTTTCTTTCCCATCAGGCATCTGAGCCTTTGCCAGCAATGAGCCATCCCGCGAACTGAGCACCAGGAGATTTCCCGGCGGACGATTCGGATCATAGGGCGGTGCCAGTACATCCCCTCCGTTGGAGACCAGAATGTCTTCCATGCCATCGCCATCCTGATCTTTGATGAACTGTGGATTGTAAAAGTTGTACCACTTCCTGGCGCCTTTCTTCCTGTTGAATTTCCATATGAGCTTTCCCGTAGCCCCATTGATGGCTTTCAACTCCGCAGAACGTCCCCCGATGACAACGTCCATAACACCATCGCCGTTAAGATCCTTGAGTGATGCTGATCCGAATATCTGATCGATGGACTTTACTCTCCAGAGCATGCGCCCGTTTCGCCCGTCGAGTGCGACAACAGCCGAATCGCACCATTGAAACTCTTCGCGCCCCGCCCCGACAATTACGTCGCCAACCCCGTCGCCGTTCAAATCAGTAACACGTGGTGATGAAAATGTACCGACGCCATCGAAAGTGATGGACCAGGTCTGAGCTTTGATCGCAAGCGGACTAAAAAGAAAACCTACCAGGCTGAGAATGCATATCCCGGTTGCGACCGTTTGGCCGGTTAGGAGGTGGCGTTTCATTGGGGGTTCTCCTTACCTAAAATCGAAAAGTGCAAGCTTGTTTTCAACCCTTAGTGGAAAAATGGCTCCAGGGTTGTCCGGAAACCCGCAAAAACTTTCACGACCGGCCAGGGAAAAGTGTAAAACCGGTTCGCCGGGAGTTACTATTTTGCTGATAGCCATCCCAGGAAGGCGAAGATTTAACTCATTATAACAGTATGGATCGATTAAGCTCAATAGGTATGCATCGCCGACAATTTATCGGCACGATGGCTACCGTGGTTGGCGCTGCGTTAGTGCCGGCAGTGCCGTTCTCTGTGCGGGCACAAAAGACTTCGCTTACCGTGCAGCAGGTGATTGATCGCATCATTGCAAAGATTCCCGGTGATGCTTTGTCGCAAACTGTTGATACGCTAAAGGCGGGAAGTGCCGACCAGATCGTGAAAGGCATCGTCACAACGATGTTTGCAACGGTGGATGTTATTAAGAAATGCGCTGCCCTTAATTCAAACTTTATCATCGCGCACGAGCCGACATTCTATAATCATCTTGACGAAACGGAGTTTCTTAAAGACGATGACGTATACCGATACAAGACTGACCTGTTGCGTCAGCACGGCATTGCGGTATGGCGATTCCACGATTACCTGCATCGTCATCGTCCGGATGGTGTATATATGGGTGTATTGCAGCGGATGGGGTGGGAACAGTATTATGTTGAATCGTCTGTTGTGGTTACGCTACCCGAGATGCGACTGGAGGATATTGTCCGTCGGGCAAAGGAACGTTTGGGTATTCACGCTGTAAAAGTTGTTGGAGAACCTGGGCATTTGTGTCGAAAAGTTGCCATCATGCCAGGCGCCTGGGGTGGAAGGGCTCATCTCGCGATGATGAAAAATGAGAAACCCGACTTGCTGATATGCGGCGAAGTGAACGAATGGGAAACGACCGAATACATACGTGATGCGCGCGCGATGGGTATGAAGACTTCACTCATTGTGTTGGGTCATGTGTTGAGCGAAGAGCCCGGCATGGAATGGGTGGCACCCTGGTTGAGACCGATCGTTGGCGACATCAAGGTAACACACATTCCATCCGAAGATCCTTATTCTAAGGTATTGGGTTGACTTTCGCGCGGAGCCGCTACTTGCTGCCGAACATTTTTCCGAGCATATCGCCAACACCGCCACCGGCTTTCGATCCGCCTGTGAATTTTCCGAGCAGTTCGCTCACGTTGAGGCCTTCCTTGCCTGAGAAAGATCGCAGCATGTCCTGCAGATCGAAGTCGCTGTCGTTGGGATCGTTGGTCTTACTCACGAGGCCGTTCATCACCATCGGGATGAGACTTGCTGCAATGGATTGCGACACCTGAGGTGAAAGGCCCAGGCGGGATGACAGATTCCCGACAACGTTGTTCATGATACCGGAGACGGCAGGATTTGCCGATAGCGACTGTCCTCCCTGTTGAAACATGGAAAGAAATTCTTCATACTTTCCCTGCCGTACTTCGTTTTGCAGTCCTTCTTCAATCCCGGACGAGATTGCTTCGATGGCTTCAGCGTTTTTTTCATCCGGAACTTCCGAGTTCCGGATGACTGCATCGCCTGCGTAATTCTCCACAAGCTTTTTGAGTTGGTCGATCATGACATATGAAGTTTAAATGGAAGATCCCATCAAACTACAGTAGTCAGGTGACCGGGAGGCGTTCCATAATTTACGGATAAATGTTGCGAAAGCAATGTGGAGCGCCTTAATCTTCGCGCTGTTGGCCTTTGATGAGCCAGGGGTCTGAGGGTGTCACCAGCTGGCTGTCGACCTCAAGCGTGGTGATACTCCCCACGGGAATGTAGTGACTCGCTCCATTCAGTTCCTGGAAGTGAAGAAAACCCGACTTAAAGAAGAAAGGCTGCCACAGGTTTACTTCGTTGATTTCGATCATGCTGTGCTTACGATCCAGCCGATGGAAAATGAGGGTTTTTCCGCAATCCCTGAGTCGGAGCACGACAGGCGCCCCAACATCGGGAGGTACGGGCATTCCCCGCGGCGTAATGCCGATAATAGCCCTCGTCGTGGTACGGTGAATGGTTACTTTGCGGATGTCTTGCATCCGGACGAAAACGGTGCGACCTGGCGCTGCTGAGAAGATCAGGAAGCAGTCTGCCGCTGGGACGGAGTCGAAAGGACCCGCAGCCACCCACTCTTCCATCCAGTCCCTCACCTCCGGGGAGATCAGGTAAGTAAGCCGGCGGCCGGTGTGCAGTTCGATATCTATCCGGTGAAATGCGACAGCACTGCCGATTTGTGCTTCCTTTACGTTCATGAGAGTGTCTTTTTAGGGTTGGTAAGAAAGGAAACGGCATGCCGGAATTCCGGTATGTGCAAGGTTGAAATTTCATGCGGCATCCACAATCAGGTGTCTTATCGTCAACCGGCACGCGATTAGTAGTTTTCTGTAATTGCGATAGGTGAAAACCCCTAGCGCCAGCGTTAAAAAGGGACTTTACTGCCCGATTTTGGCGTTACCCTCGGCCTGTAGAAAAAATTACAGACCCGGAATAAGTTATTTTTTTTGTAAACGACATGTTGCAACGCGCATTTTCAAACAGAGGTACCACAATTCCTTTTGTATCTTAGTGCCTCTGATCCAATAACCAACGATTTCACATGAAAAACCTCTTGTTTATTCTTTTCGGCCTGGTGTTCCTGACGACAAGTTGCCGGAACACGAAGAAGGAAACTGCGGAAGTTACGGAGCAGGCCGCAGCGCCTGCGTTGACCCAGAAGTGGGAGACCGACACAGTGTTGACGACCTGTGAGTCGGTGCTGTACGACGCGGAGCGAAATGTATTGTACGTTTCGAACATTAACGGAACGCCTGACGAGAAGGACGGCAATGGCTCCATCGCGCGTGTCAGCCTTGACGGGACTGTGACGGATGCCGCCTGGGTGACTGGTCTCGATGCTCCCAAAGGAATGGGCATCCGGGGCAACAGGCTGTTCGTTACCGACATCGACAGGATCGTTGAGATCGACGTCGACGCCGGAAAGATTGTAAAAACCTATCCAATTCAGGGCGCCTCATTCCTCAACGACGTCACAGTAGCGGCGAATGGCGATGTATACGTCAGCGACTCAAATGCCGGATTTATTGTCAGGATAAGTGGGGAAGAGGCTACTGTCTGGATGGACAGCGTCAATGGACCGAACGGACTGCTGGCTGACGGCGGAACGCTGCTTATGGCGAGCTGGGAAGCCGGCACGCTTAACGCAATCGACCTGCAAAGCCAGGAAATCACCGTTAAGGCGGAAGGTATCGAGCACCCCGATGGCATCGAGGCTGTTGGTGACGGTGCCTATCTGGTGTCAACGTGGGACGGTATGGTCCACCTCGTTAATGCCGATGGGAGCAAGCACCTCTTACTGGATACCCGCGATGCCGGCGCCAATGCGGCAGACATAGAATACATTCCCGAACAGAACCTGCTCCTGGTTCCCACATTTTCCGCCAATAAAGTAGTTGCTTACGAGCTCTCGAAGTGAGTCAAGCCCGGTGAGAAAGCATAATGGCACTACCCATTATGCTTTCCTTCATCCAGGCTCCTGCGGTGACTGATTACACCAACTATAAACACGACCAAACCAATTGCCGCAAATGCACAGGATAGCAGTATGATGGTTTGCAGGCTCATAAGACAACTGGCATCCGGCCCAATTGATTTGTTACCCCCAAAGTAGCGTCGAGACCTCTACAAAGCTTACCACGGATGTCGCATCCTTTTGCTACCATGTAACCTGCATTGTAATACCCTCGATTACAGGGCTTTGTAATTGGCTAAGCGCCGAATCAAATCTTCTTATCCAGTAAGAAATCTCCTTTCCGCAGCTTATTTTTGTCAAAAACGGGCAAAAATCTGACTTCGTGGCGAACTGACTCTTTTCCAAAATTGGAATAGTGATTCAGAATTGGGATTGCCTGCAGACCCCTTGCGGCTGATTTTTTGTTTTTAGCCGGTTTTTGACACTGGCATTGTTTTGAAAAGGATAATATTTATTACATGCTATTGCCATGAAGCACCTTTCGGTTCTCGCCAAGCTTTACTATGTTCTGATCCACGCTGATACCCAGACCAGTGAGCGTGAAATGTCTATTGGCCGGCAAATGGTCCGCCATGAAGGCTTTTCTGAGTCCGGGTTTAACAAAGAAGTTGCCGCTCTTGAGGGCAAGAGCCCGGACGCTATCTATAAGGAGATTGTTACGGGCCTTAAACGCCTGGACATGCCCCTGCAGATTCGCTGCATTGCCTGGATGTGCATTATCGCCAACGCTGATGGCTTTATGGACAAGAAGGAATGGCAGCTCATTTATAAGCTGTATCACAAGGATCTGGGCCTGCCGCTGGACCAGATTATGAAGGCCCAGAACGAACTGATGAAGAGCCTTTATTCACCACTTTCCAAATAGGGGACTTGCAACAGGAATTGCACACGCCTCATTTCCAGCCACTTTCCTAAAAGTCTACTAATTTTATAGATTATATAAATATTATTCGTTTTCTTTGCACCCATGCATGCAAAGCCGACGGGTAATGTTTTCATGACTGACTCTCACTTGAGGAGTGTCACTAAAGGCGTTACCTGGCGTATTACGGCAACGATGGACACCATCTTGCTGGCGTACCTCGTAACCGGCACGTTCTCAACAGCGGTGAAGATCGGTTTGGTGGAGGTGATGACGAAGATTGCGCTATACTACCTCCACGAACGCATGTGGAACATCATCCCTTATGGCCGCATTCATGGTGTAGGACCTACCCACGCCCGCAGTCTCGTCAAGGGTATCTCATGGCGCTTCTTTGGCACCATGGACACGATAATTATTTCTTATTTCGTCACGGGAATATGGTTCCATTCCTTTGCCATCGGGGGATTTGAGCTGATCACTAAGGTTCTGATCTATTACGTTCATGAGCGCGTGTGGGGACGTATCAAATGGGGCAGAATTATTGCTTCCAAAGTTCCTGCAACACCGCATAAACGCAACGGAAGTGTGCACGAAGAGCGCGTTCGCGACAAGGAGGCAATTCTTCCCTGACCCAGCGCCAACAATTCTTCCTGTTGTTCTATCTTAGCGGTGAACTTGGAGAGTTCGCGTCATGCAAAGAGAAGTTGATATTCCCCAGTTTCTTTTCTCATCTGATACCGGCGCACCGCATGAACGTTGTATGGTTTGCAACAGTTACTTGCTGAACGAAGGCTTCCCCTACTTTATCGAAAAGTCCGTAAGACAATTTCCGGAACTTGGCACGAGTGAGATCATTTTCGAGTACGCGTTGTGCTTCTCGTGTTCAGCGTCCTTTAACGCAGCGCTCAGCGAGACATCACGCCAGCGGATGGCTGAATATTTTGCGCGGTACGGTCGCTTCGAAGCGCGCCGCGAGAAACTTCACGATGCGCCCGTTGATGAATGGGTGGCTCAATGCCTTATCAAGGACACACCCATCGCAGCTGCTCCTGAATACCAAATTGTAGCCCAATGCGCCGGAAAGAAATTGGTTGTTAATGACCTTCCTTTTGCTATTTCGCTCGAAGCGATGGACGAAATCGCAGCTCTGCTTTCCGAAGAAACCCTGGGTGAAATGGACGACTTTATGGGCAAGTATTTTACAGGGCCACCAGAGCTGGCTGAGTTGTTGTCCAAGAGACCACCTGTGTTGCTATAGCGGGTCCGATTTTATCATTCCTCAAGACCCTTGCCGGGTTGATACTGGCGCCCGTGAGAATTTGGTAGCTCGCCGTGCCCACGCCAGGAACGAAAGTATGGCTACCGGCACCACGAAGAGATCCCATGACAGTTTCACCTACGCCACTTTTCGGTATCCTGCAACGGCCAGCCCGTTCATGACAAGGGCATAGACCAGGAGTTTGCTGAGCTGTGGCAGAATGTCGGGAAGTTGTGCCCCTTTCAGCATGACCATGCGCATGACCTCCACAAAGTAGCGAACAGGATTGAACTCTGTGATAACCTGTGCCCAGTGCGGCATGCTGTCAATGGGCGTGAACAAGCCGCTCATCAGGATGAAGATCACCATGAAAAACCAGGAGAGGAACATGGCCTGTTGCTGGGTATGGGTAAAGTTGGAAATGAAAAGGCCGATTCCGAGCACCACGAGCAGATATACTGCGGCAAAGAGAAAGACCACCCAGATGCTCCCTGCTACACCGATCCCGAATATGACCCGGCACATGATCAAACCCACTCCCAATTCTACAAGGGCCAGGATCCAGAAGGGGAGAAGTTTTCCAATGATGAACTGGTGCTTTTTTATTGGGGTGACGTTGATCTGTTCCAACGTCCCGATTTCCTTCTCCCGAACGATATTCATCCCAGCCAGGAATATCGCGATCATGGTGACGAGCAACACGAGGATGCCCGGAACCATAAAGGTTTTGTAGTCGAGTTCGGGATTAAACCAGAATGACTGTGTGACGGAGAGTACCTTAGGCTGTCCGGTCAGGGAAATCTGGTCGGCCATCCGTATGCGGATGTTCTCATTGAAATCGTGAATGATGGTAGTCGCGTATGCATTTTCTACGGCTGCCGCGGCCCCATCGATCGCGTTGATGGATAACATCAGCTTCGCTTTCTGATTGCGTACCAGGTCACGTTCAAAATGTTCCGGAATGTGCAGGATCACGTCCGTATTGTGCCGCTGCATGTCGTCCAGTGCTTCGTCACTTGAAAAGGAAATACCGGTTAGCTTAAAGTGATCTGAGACCAGAAATTTTTGCGTGAGGTCCCGGGACAATGACGATTGATCGTTGTCTACGATGTGCAGGCTGATATTTTTTACTTCAAATGTGGCCGCAAAGGAAAGTACCAGCAACTGAACCGCCGGCATGACGAAAAGGATCGGCAACATCGCGCGGTTGCGGAAGATTTGCCGGAATTCTTTTTTGAGAAGGTGAAATATCGTTTTCATACCACGTCAGGCAAGTCGAATGGCATACTTCTTTACGCTGATACCAATCAATGCAAGCGTCATCATTATCAGAATTAAAACCTCTTTCCAGAGATACGTAATGCTTACGCCTTTCAGCATGAGACCCTTCAGGATGAGGATGAACCATTTAGCGGGTATGATGTTGCTGAGCACCCGAAGGGGCCATGGCATGCTGTCGATAGGGAATACAAAGCCCGACAGCATAATGGTTGGAAGCATCAGGCCTATAAGCGACATCATCATGGCCATCTGCTGCGTTTGAGCAACAGTGGAAATGAAAATACCGAGCGACAATGTGGTAATAATGAACAGCAGCGTAGTCCCCATCAATGCAAGGAGACTGCCCTGCATGGGCATCCGGAAGACAAAGTATCCGAGCAGGAGAATTACCGTGGCATTGATGGAGGACAGCAGGATGTAGGGGAGAACCTTGCCGGCGACAACCTGCACGGGCTTTAACGGCGACACAAGCAGTACCTCCATCGTGCCCATTTCTTTCTCGCGGGCGATGGAGATGGACGTCATCATCGCTGAAACCAGCATAAGAATGACGGTCATGGTGCCCGGTATAAACATGAAAACTCCTTTCAGTTCCGGATTGTAGAGCATCCTGACTTCAGGAATGGTCTCGAGGGGCAATGTAACGTTGGGATTGATGTCGGCCTGATAATCTCTTACAATCGAGGCAGCGTACGCTGCAATCGTATTTGCCGTATTCGGATCCGTTGCATCCGCAATGATTTGCACGGGAGCAATTCCGCCGGCAGTGAGGTTACGGTCCAGATCAGGACCGAATACGACGACTGCTTTTATTTTTCCTTTTCGGAATATCGGCTCGATTTCATCTTCCGTTTCCAGGTAGCCGTTCATGACGAAATATCCTGAAGCCAGCATCTTTTCAATGATCCGTTCGGAAGCCTCGTCACGTGCCTTGTCGAGTACAGCGATGTTCACATTTCGGATTTCATTCGTGATGGCGAATCCGAACAGCAGAATCTGCACGATGGGCATACCGAAGAGAATGATCAGCGATCGCCGGTCGCGGAAGATGTGGAAGAACTCCTTAATGATAAATCCTTTCATTGAACCTTTGCCTTGTCTTGATTCCTCGCGAGCCTCACGAATACATCGTTCATCGAGTTCACGCCAAACTTTTCTTTCAACCGCGCCGGCGAATCCAGCGCCTCGATTTTCCCATCCACCATCATCGACACCCGGTTGCAGTATTCCGCTTCATCCATATAGTGTGTCGTGACGAAGATGGTAACGCCCCGGTAAGCGGCTTCGTAGATCATATTCCAGAACATGCGCCGCGTGACGGGATCAACCCCGCCTGTGGGCTCGTCGAGGAAAATGATCTTCGGATCATGCAATAGCGCTACCGAGAACGCAAGCTTCTGTTTCCATCCGAGGGGCAGATCGCTAATGGGACGATTGAACTTGTCCTGCAAGCCAAGTTTCTCCACCAGGGCATCACTTTTTTCACGGATCTGACGCGACGTGAGCCCGTATATGCCTCCAAAGAATTCAATGTTTTCTTTGATGGTGAGGTCGTTGTACAGAGAAAAGCGCTGGCTCATGTATCCAATGCTCTTCTTGATCTGTTCGGTTTGTTTGTAGATGTCGTATCCGGCGACGGTGGCAGTGCCGGATGTAGGGCGACTAATGCCGATGAGAATTTTCATGGCTGTCGTTTTTCCCGCACCATTTGCTCCAAGAAATCCAAAGATTTCTCCCTTCATCACCTGGAAGCTGATGGCGTTGACGGCCGTAAAGCTGCCGAACTTCTTCGTCAGCTTGTCGACAGAAATTATGGGATCGGAGTAAGTCATTGTGTGAGGATTTGCGAATGCGTTTCAGCAAGCTCCATGAACGCGTCTTCGATGGTCGGTTCAATGGCTGTCAGTTCAATATCATGGTGTCCTTTACCCCGAAGAAAATCCTCTAACTCAATTGGATCGGGTTTTTCGCGTTTGTCCGTGTAGTGAAGGTGTTCTCCAAAAGGATAAATGGTGCGGGCATAGGCATACGACTCAATATCGCGCGTCACTTCATATACATTTGACGTTCGGATTGCGTACAGCGGGCGACCGAATGTTACTGTGATGTTTGCCGGCGTATCCGTAGTCAGAATTTTTCCCTGATGGATTAGCGCCACGCGGTCACAGAGGGAGGCCTCATCCATGTAGGCGGTGGATACGAGTATTGCCATCCCGTCCTGACGCAGCCGATCCAGCATTTCCCAAAATTCTTTTCGCGATACCGGATCAACACCCGTGGTAGGTTCATCGAGGAACAACACCTTCGGTCTGTGAATGAGCGCGCAACACAGCGCGAGCTTTTGTTTCATTCCTCCAGAAAGCGCACCCGCGCGACGATCCCTGAAAGGCTCGATCTGGACATAGATGTCGCGTATCAACTCATAGTTTTTCTCGACTGTTGTACCAAATATCGATGCAAAGAATTTCAGGTTTTCTTCTACGGTGAGATCGGGGTAAAGGGAAAACCTTCCCGGCATGTAGCCGACCGACCGTCGTATTGCCTGATAGTCCGAGATTGGATATCCCGCCACCACAGCATTTCCGGAATCCGGAAGCATCAGCGTGGTCAGTATGCGGAAGAGCGTCGTCTTTCCCCCTCCGTCCGGGCCTATCAACCCAAACAACTCACCCGCGTTTACGTCGAACGTCACATCCACCAACGCCCTAACGTCACCGAATGATTTTGAGATGCTTTCTATTCTGATTTCCATTTGCATTTTATTCAAATTGATGTCCCATAGAGCCGCACTCACCAACATCAACACATGCGCACATCAACATATCAACACCTCCCCACGCACACCCCTTAATCCCCTAAAGGGGTCCCACGCGCATTATCCCACGATGAACCTGCCGTCCTTCATTCCTCGCACAACCTTAGGTACAGACAACATCAACACATGCGCACACCAACACATAAACACCTCCCCACGCACACCCCTCAATCCCCTAAAGGGGCCCATCGCGCATTATCCCCTGGTGAACCTGCTATCCTTCTTTCCTAGCACAACCCTTTAGGTACAGACAAACATCAACACATGCGCACATCAACACATCAACACTCATTTAATCCACATCTCCCCGGGCATCCCAATCTTCAGCGCCCCGTCATGCTTCACGTGTACCTTTACGGCGTACACGAGGTTGACGCGTTCTTCCCTGGTCTGAATCACTTTAGGTGTAAATTCCGCAGAGGAGGAGATCCAGGTGATCGTGCCTGGTAATGTGCGCATGCCTTCGGCGTCGTCGATACGGACGTCGACCTGCTTGCCTATGGTGAGGGAGGGCAGCTGTGTTTCGCTGACGTAGACGCGCAGGATCATATCGTCAAGCTTTCCGATCTTGTACAGCGGCTTGCCGAATGCCGTCACTTCGCCGGGTTCAGCATACTTGATCAACACCGTCCCCGCTTGGGGATTAGTGATGATACTTTTTTTGATCTGATCCTCGATCTGGGCCACCTGTGCTTCCAGGCTCTCCAGTTCAGACAGGACCGACGCGTTTTGTGCACGCACGCTCGCGATCTGACGTTGGAGTACGCTGAGCCTTCCCTCCACGTCGTCCAGTTGACGTTGCGTTGCCGCACTGTCGCGCATCAGGCGGAGAATCCGGTCTCTCTCAACGGTGAGTGTGCGTTCCTGTTCGCGGTATACGCCGATCTGGGAAAGTACGCTCGATGAGCTTGCCATTATCTTCTGACGCGACGCCTGAAGTTGAGCCTTTTTTAAGGATAGCTGGATCGTGTCGATGTACCCGACAACCTGACCTTCAGCCAGGCGGTCTCCTTCCTCGACATCGAACGCCAGGAGTTTGCCGGTGGCCTCTGCCGATACAGTGATTTCCGTAGCTTCAAAATTGCCATAACCATCCGCCTTTCCGTTATCGTTGGAGCATGCGCTGAATAGTATTGTAGCGATGAAGCTGGTCAAGAGTTTTGCGTTGGTATTCATGGTAATTGAATGTCTATAATTCGGTGTCGCCCTGTATGATCTTATAGTCTGCGTAAGCCTGGAGCAGCCGGATTTCATGGGCGGACCGATTGATCAGGCTTTCATTTAGTGCATTTTCTTCGATAAGGTATTGTGACGCGGTAAGCGTGCCATTCTGCAATTGCGTGCGGGCTGAGCGCGCTACGCGTGTTCTGAGGGCGATGATCTCATCATGTGTGCGCAACAGTTGTGTGAGTTTTTCGATTTCAGCGCGCTGTTTTTTCAGTTCTGTGTTCGTGTTCAACTCAAACGCATCGCGTTCCGCGTCAATCAGATCCTTTCGGATAAGGAGCGCCTGCCGCTGGCCCTTGGTCATGTTCCAGTCGAGTATGGTCCACGACAACCGTATTCCACCCATGAAGAAAGGTTGAAAGGTATTGTCGAGAACATTTAATCCGGGATTCCCGTAGCCGCCCTGCGCGAAGAGCGAAACCTTCGGTGTGTTTGTAGTTCCAAGGATGCGTGATGATGCGTCAACGTACTGTTGTTGGAGGTTATATAGATTGAGTTCAGGCCGTGAAAGCACATCGTCCACGCTTATGTCGAGTACGGGACGCTGCAGGACGGTGCCCGTATCGATTTTTATCCCGATGAGATCACCGAGTGTCTGCAACGCTGCTGCGCGGTCGGCGCGATTTTCGAACCGTTGCTGACGGGTTTGCAGAATTCCCGCCTGAAGAACATCAGCAGCAGATGGGATGGCGGTGCCATTCCGAATGGCTGAGCGCACTTCTCTGAGTTGGGTCAACAAATTCCGTTCAGAAAGAGCAAACAGCTTGTCGGTTTCCTGGAGAAGAAGCACCGTAAAATAGGCCTGATTAACGCGACGCTTTACCTGATGGATAGCAACATCAACCTGTTGCTGTTCTGCCTGTGCACTCAGGTCTTCGACGTCGATGGAGCTCCTGATCGTTCCCCCATCGTACAGCAGTTGGTTAACATCCAGCGTAGCGCGGTACTGATCCTTGTTTGGCATGGGTATATCGCTGCCGGGTGGAGCAATGGGTACGTGTGGCACATCGGACTGCCAAGTAGCTTGTGCATTGAAGTTTACTGATGGACGAAATTTTTTCCGGATGGACTCCTGCGTCAGCGTAGTGCGTTCGATAAGGAGGCCCTTCTGCCTCACAAGCGGGTAGTTTTGTTCAAGCAGCCGGTAGCACTCCTGCAGTCCCAACGAATCCTGTGAGCGTGAGGGTGCCGTGATGATCATGAAGGTCGCGATCAGCAGGAGAGGGACGCGATGGTTGAATAGCGTTCTCACGGTTTTATGGCGTTAATGACAAACTCAGGAATGTGTTTCTTGCGTTCTGCGAGGAAAAGCATGTATTGCTCCTTCGACATACCCGTCACGTGACGGATCATTTCCGCTGCGATGAAGGGGAAAAGGCATAGCCCCAGCAGGCTAATCACGAACTGTTGGGGTTCTACGGGCCTGATTCGACCGGCTTCCACTTCCTGCCGAATTTGGCTGAACAGCTTTTGCGGGTTCGGTTTCCGCTCTGGGGTAAGATACTCGGCCGCAAAATTGGGATTGCTGTTAAGCTCCTGGATGATAAACCCCGGCAGGTAGTGGTTTTCCATCAGGATGGCGGTGTAGCGGTCCGCGAACGACCGAATCTTATCAAAAAGCGGCTCATCGGAGTCAAATATTTCATTGATCTGGGGGATGAGACGCGCGAAGGCATCCGTGAACACCGCCTTAAACAGCTGTTCCTTGTTTCGGAAATAGTAATGAAGAAGCGCCTTGTTGATACCCGCTTCGTCAGCAATCTGCTGCATTCGGGCGCCGGCGAGTCCGCGCTCGTGAAAAACCCGCTTCGCGGCCTCCAGAATCAGCTTTTCAGTCCCAATATCCTCTTTAACCATTTGATTTAACCATTTGGTTAAACAAACGTACAAAACGTCCCCGGGTTTTGAAAGTGGCCGGAAATTTTTTTTGGGGTGTGGTGGGCGGCAAACAAAAAACCCCGACATCGTCGGGGTTTTGCAAACTAAATGATCTTGTATGTCAACTATGATAGTTTAACATTAACTGCATTTAATCCCTTTTTACCTTCCCTGAGTTCGAAGGTAACCTCATCGTTCTCCTTGATCGGATTAATAAGGCCGGAAGCATGTACAAAGTACTCTTTTCCTGTTTGGTCGTCCTTAATAAATCCGAATCCTTTGGATTCATTAAAGAATTTTACTGTTCCTGTGTTCATTAAATTGTGATAGTGTTATAATAATTGACAAAGGTAGGATTAATAATCAATCCGGCTACTATAAAGAGATATTAATGTTATACAACCGTCGTTTGGCAGATGCAATCGTCAAAGCGACTCAAAACACAGAGAAATGGCTCATATACGCATAATAGTAGCCTTTTTACCAACTTGTGGGACAATGGTATGTTAACATGAATGCTGAGCGCATAGATAAAATCCTGCGTCCCTTTCAGAAGTTTATCCACGAAGAGTCTTCGTCTGGCATCGTGTTACTCGTCTGTACCGTTATCGCCTTAATCCTTTCCAATTCCCCGCTTAGCGATATCTACCACGACATTTGGTCATTGGAATTTTCGATTGGATTTGCCGGGTATGAAGTTGCGGAGTCTTTGCACGACTGGATCAACGACGGTTTGATGGCTATGTTCTTCTTTGTCGTAGGCCTGGAACTCAAACGTGAAATCATTGGTGGCGAATTATCCAATCCGCGCAACGCCTTGCTTCCCCTGGCAGCTGCTTTGGGAGGCATGCTTCTTCCTGCATTGATCTACATCATCTTTAATTATGATTCGCCGGGTGTCGTCGGGTGGGGTATTCCCATGGCAACGGATATTGCTTTCGCTCTTGCCGTATTATCGATCCTGGGTAATCGGGTACCTTACGCGGCCCGGATATTTCTCACTACGCTTGCCATCGCAGATGACCTGGGCGCTGTGCTTGTTATTGCCATTAATTATTCTTCGGACATTTCAATTGCGAATCTTGCCATTGGGGCAGGCTTTCTTGGGGTGTTGCTGACGGCGAACTACCTCGGTGTTCGCAGCACTATTCTTTATGGAATACTGGGGATAGGGGGATTGTGGCTTGCGTTCCTGTTGTCGGGTGTGCACGCCACGGTTGCCGGCGTTCTTGCAGCGTTAGCGATACCTGCCCGTACCAAGATCAAGGAGGCAAGTTTTGCAACGCATCTCAGGCAGTACGTAACTGAGTTCGAAAGTGTCCGACCCAACGACGTTTCTATTCTCGAGCCAGGACAAGTGCACGCGATCGAAAAGATAAAAAGTCTTACCCGCTCAGCCGATACGCCGCTGCAGCGTCTGGAGCATACCCTTCGTCCCGTAGCACTCTTCGTTGTGATGCCCATCTTTGCGCTGGCCAACGCGGGAATTTCGCTGAAGGAAATTTCAATGGATGACTTGTTGACACCCGTGACGATGGGCGTTTTCTTCGGGCTGCTGCTGGGCAAAGTGCTCGGAATCTTCGGCATGTCGTGGCTGTTCGTCAAACTCAAATGGTCGAACCTTCCCGAGGGCGTGGACTTCAGAACCATCCTCGGCCTCGGCATGGTGGGCGGCATTGGCTTCACGATGTCGCTGTTTATCACAACGCTTGCTTTTGGAACCACCACCGATCATGCCATTGAAGCCAAGATCGGGATACTCGCGGCCTCAGTTTTGGCGGGATTGCTCGGCTGGATGTTCTTGAGGAGGGGTAACTGATATCTTCGCTTTGACCACCCTTAGGTACTGTTCAGGCGAGAAGATTGATGTGAGCGGATGGGAAAAAGGAACGTACATCCTTCGCGTCTACCACAATAAAGAACTCTTAAAAACAGAGCGACTGATTGTAGAATAACTAATCTTTCCTGGCCGGGCGCCTTAACCAACCTGGTCTGCCAATAACCCGTACTTGATTGCGGCAGACCAGGTTGATTAGGTAGCTAACAGGTGGCCCACTACCGCCTACTGCTACTGGACATAGGGATTGATTGTTTGTATTGTGCCATCCGGATTATGCGTCAACTCTGTCACCTTTATGCACCGCAGGTGGGTTTTTCCTCCGGAGAGGCTGCTGTCGTGATAGAAGAGATACCACTTGCCGTTATACTCTACGATGGAGTGGTGGTTTGTCCAGCCGATAACAGGATTCAACACAACACCGCGGTAAGTAAACGGCCCGTAGGGATTGTCACCAGTAGCGTAAACGATGTAGTGCGTATCGCCCGTAGAGTATGACAGATAATACGTGCCATTGTATTTGTGCATCCATGGTGCTTCGAAGAATCGACGGTCGTGATCGCCACCCAGGATAGGATTGCCTTCAGCATCCACGATACTGATCTCTTTCACAGGTTCAGCAAAGCTCACCATGTCGTCGCTCAGCATCGCAACACGCGGACCGATGGCCGGAGCGTCGTCCTTCTGAAGATCGGTCTTTGATGCATCGTGTCCCGCATATTCTCCGGTGCTCCACCGTTGCAGTTGGCCACCCCATATGCCGCCGAAGTACATATAAAATTTTCCATCGTCGTCCTGAAAAACGGCCGGGTCAATGCTGTAGCTTCCTTTGATGGGTTCGGGCTCAGCTTTGAAGGGCCCTGCGGGTGAATCGCTGATGGCCACGCCGATTCGGAAGATGTCTTGCTTGTCTTTTGCCGGGAAGTACAGATAGTACTTGCCGTCCTTGAAAGCGGCATCAGGCGCCCAGAGCTGACGTCCTGCCCAGGGGATATCTTTGATATCCAGCGCGACGCCGTGATCCGTCACCTCACCGGGAATGGTGCTCATCGACAGCACGTGATAGTCGCGCATGTCGAAGTGATCCCCCATATCGTTTTCCGGGGTGCCAGCGTCGATGTCGTGCGACGGGTAGATATAAATCTTACCATCGAACACATGGGCCGACGGGTCTGCGGTGTAAATGTGCGTTACGAGGGGTTCGGAGATGCCTACAGGCTGAGCAGAAGCGGAGTCGGAAGATGCCGACGTTTCAGCCTTTTCTTGTGATGATTTTCCGCATCCTGCTACCAGGACTGCGAGTGAAAGTGCCCAAACGGGAATGTATTTGCTGGTCAGGTTCATGATTGGTTAATTGGTTATCCCACGAAAATATAAAAAACACAAAACACACACCTCAGTTTCACAGTGTTGTTGCGTAGATATTTCCCGTAAATTATCCGCCCGGTACAAACACTCATTAACGAACTTCAATGATGCATCTGAAAAACTGTTTCGTCCTTTGTCTTTGGTTGTTTCATGGCGCGCTTTACGCGCAAGAAAGCTGGAAAATCGCTGGCGACAAGATCACCACCCCCTGGGCTGAGCGAGTCAATTCCTCACAGCCGCTGCCTGAGTATCCCAGACCTCAGATGGTACGCGATACCTGGCACAATCTCAATGGTCTTTGGGACTACGCCATTCAGCCTGCTACAGCGGGTAGGCCATCTGCATATGAGGGGAAGATTCTTGTTCCCTTCGCCATTGAGTCGGCACTCTCCGGTGTAGGCAAAACCGTCGGCAAGGACAACAAGCTTTGGTATCGTCGCACGTTTACGCTGCCATCGTCTTTCAAGGGCAAGAATGTGCTGTTGCATTTTGGCGCTGTAGATTGGCAATGCGAGGTGTTTGTCAACGGCACGGCGGTTGGCTCACACAAAGGCGGCTATGATCCGTTTTCATTTGACATCACTCAGCATGTGAAGCGCTCCGGAACGCAGGAGATTATTGTGTCCGTATGGGATCCATCTGATGACGGACCTCAGCCAAGGGGAAAGCAGGTAAAGAATCCTCAGAGTATCTGGTATACACCCGTTACCGGAATTTGGCAGACCGTGTGGCTTGAAGCCGTACCCCGTACCTACATCGAATCAATTTGGACTACGCCGAACGTTGATGCGCAAAGCCTCAGTGTTCAGGTGAAAACAGTCAACCTCCAGCAAGAAGATGAAATTATTGTTGCTGCGTGGGACGGACAGCAAAAAGTAGCAGAACAGTTGGTAGCCGGACCTGAAACCACGCTCACCATCCCCAATGCAAAGTTGTGGTCCCCGGCGGATCCGTTTCTCTACGACCTCACGGTGCAGATCCGCCGCGGCAGGAGGGTGATCGATGAGATCAAAAGCTATTTCGGCATGCGCAAAATCTCGGTGGCTACCGGTAGCGATGGCATTAAACGCATGATGCTCAACAACAAGTTTGTCTTTCAGTACGGTCCACTCGATCAGGGCTGGTGGCCCGACGGTCTTTACACGGCACCCACAGACGAGGCGTTGAGATTTGATGTTGAAAAAACCAAAGCGATGGGTTTTAACATGATCCGAAAGCATGTTAAGGTCGAGCCCGCGCGCTGGTATTACCACTGCGACAAGCTGGGTATCCTTGTGTGGCAGGACATGCCGAGTGGCGACATGGGCAACCGTTGGGACAGCCGGCCGGGAATCACAGGTGTCGAAACGGAAAAACAACGAACACCTGAATCAGAACAAATATTCCGCAACGAGTGGAAGGCTATCATCGATGCCACTTACAATTTCCCATGCATTGTAGTGTGGGTTCCTTTCAATGAAGCGTGGGGACAGTTCAAGACACGCGAAATTGTCGAATGGACCATGAAGTATGATCCTTCGCGACTCGTCAACCAGGCAAGCGGAGGTAACTTTTACGATGTGGGACATATTCTCGATATACACAATTATCCTGATCCGGTTATGCCCCGGCCTGAACTATTCGGCAAGAACTACGCGCTGGTGCTTGGCGAATACGGCGGGTTAGGACTTCCTCTCGAAGGCCATACATGGCAAGCCAAGGACAACTGGGGTTATCAGAGCTTCCCCGATAAAGACGCGTTACTCGAGCGTTATACTACATACATCAACAACCTCGACAAACTTGTTGATAAGGGCCTTTCAGCAGCAGTATACACGCAGACAACTGATGTTGAAATTGAAGTCAACGGACTGATGACCTACGACAGGAAGGTGATTAAGATGCCGGAGGAAACGCTGCGGGAACTGCATCAAAAGTTGTACGAGTGAAGTGTTGAGGTGGATGTTGAAGTGTTGAAGTTGAGCCTCTTTTCGCTCATCACCACACGGTGTTGATGGGTCAATGGTCCCTGAGCTTGTCGAAGGAGGTCCCTGAGCTTGTCGAAGGGCCGAAAATGTGTTGATGTGTTGATGTGTGTGCGTGTGTTGATGTTGGTACGTGCGGCTATATGAGACATCGCATTGAAAAGGGAATACCTGCGGGTTGAGCCTCTTTAGGGTAAGGGGTGGTGATTAGTGATCTGTGATTTGCGATCTGCGATTTACGAATGATTCTCCACTACAGAGTTGGGTGAAACTTATAGCGTGGTTCCTTAACCCGAAACCGTAATCAGTAAATCAAAAATCACTAATCACTAATCACAAATCACTAATCTTTCCGGTCCCTCCACGACGCTCAGACCCCGGGATCCCGCATGCCACGACGATGTTGGAGTCAACATGAACACGTAAACACGTACGCACGTAAACACGTTACACTCCCTGCACTCTTCTTTTATACTCTGCCAACGCCGCGTCTAAACGTTCGCGGGCGGTGGTGTCACCGGGAACGTTGTGTGACGGGTGAATGAAGAGTTTAACGCCACGGTCGGCGAGGATTTCGGCGACGGTAGTTACGGTCATCCAGACGCAGGTGATGAAGGCCATGGTGGAGACGGGTCCTACTTTATCCTGGTGATTTTTTAGCGGTACCGACGCGTCCTCAATCGGGGCGCAGGAGTCGACGACGAGATCAGCGATCTCGAAAAGCGTCTTTCCGGTCGAATGCCGTGATTTTTTTCCTTTTGCTTCTGCCGCGGAGCCAAACACGATGACCTTCATTCCCCGCTTTTTGGATTCGAGAGCGACGTCAATATTGACGTTGTTGATCCCGGAGTGTGAGAATATCCACATCGTGTCGCGAGGATCGAAATCGTAGCTCTTCATGATGGCACCTCCGTATCCTTCTACGCGTTCGAGGAAGAGGAACTGATGGACGCCCATCTCACCGGTGATCCTTGTAAAGAATGTCAAAGGAAGTTCGATCAGGGGATGAAATCCAACGAAGCCCCCAATGCGGGGATACATTTCTTCGATGGGTATGGTGGCGTGTCCGCAACCAAAGGTGTGAACCCATCGGCCTGCTTCGATGGTGTCAGCCATGATTTCAGCCGCCTTCCTGATGTTGTCCAGTTGAGTTTCCTCGATTCGCGCCATTACCTGACGCGCATTGTTGAGCCATTGTTGAGCCAGCATAATTTGATTAGAGTGGTTATGATTTATGTAATTCGGTTTGATGTTGTCTGAGAATGAAATAGGTCAATGGAACCATCGCAGCGTAAAGCACCAGCGTCATCGTTGTGTACTGTCCTATGCCTAACCTGTCGATCACGACGCCGGTGACATAGTTGACGATCATATTTCCAGTTAGTGCTACCGTAAGAATAATGCTGAAGGCGGTTGCCGACAGTTCTGCAAAACGTGCTCCTGCAAAGCCCAACATGACGGGAAATCCGGCCGCAAGGCCCGCGCCGGTTATGATCAGCGCCGCAGTTGCAAACGCCGGTGTCTGTGTCATCCGAAGTACCAGCGCACCTGTGAACAATAAGGCGAGTGATAGTGCCATAATGCGCGATGGTGAAGTGTTTCTCAACACGCTTCCCAACGCCAGTCGCATGACCGTTAACCCACCCACGTAAAGCGATAGGTTGAACAGCGCCGCGCTTCCTGAGAAATCGAGATGTTTTTCCAGGTATGTCGTCGTCCAGTTGTTGATGACACCTTCCGCAGCGCTTTGACAGAAAAGGAAGAAGCCAATGAGCCACAGAAAACCACTGCGCAGTAAGGATAGTATAGCATTCCTGCCGACCGGTTGACTTTGCTTCGGGGGAGGAAAAGGAGTAAACATGAAGAGCACTGCCGCAGCGACGGGAAGCAATCCCACGGAAGTCACGATCTGCTGCACGGAGAATTGCTTCTCAAGCGCTCCGAGCACGGAAGGCATTCCTAAGGCTCCAATGCCAAAGAAAACGCCGAGCAAGCTCAGGTTTGCGCCTTTGTTGTTGCTGCTGATGTCAGCAACAACAGCGTTCGTCGCACCGTTGATCGCTCCACCTCCAAAGCCGAAGAGAAAAATGCAAAAACGAAGCAGCCCGAGATTATCTGACCACGCTATGCCCTGAAATCCTATAAGCAAACAGATACACGAAGCGATGAAGAAAAACTTGTAGCCGTATCGGTCCGATACGGGGCCGAATAGCAACGACCCCAGGATAATGCCAATGGGCAAAATCGAAAATAGTGTTCCGGAGTCGACGGCATCAAGCTGGAATTTTTCCTGCAGGTCGGATGAAACGGAGCCGAGGGTAATGAGACTGACTCCAAAGAGTAGCATACCGAAGCAGGAGGAAGCGAATGTGAGTTTGTATTGATTCATCGTGTTACTGGTCGGCAAGGTTGGCTAACGCCAGGTATCCCGCGCCGTAGATTGCAGCCTGTCCACCCAGCGCTGAAGGAATAATGTCGACTTGAGTTGCGCTGATGGGTTGTGCCCATTTAAGTGCTTCATCTTTGATCTCCGGGATAAATTTCACGGCAGGTCCAAACACGCCGCCACCGAGAATAATCTTTTCGGGATTGAAAATGCTGATGAGGTTGGCTATAGCCATGCCCCAATACTCAATGCATTCTCTGATCACTTTACCAATTTCCCAACCCACAA
>QGUY01000490.1 GCA_003242315.1 Bacteroidota bacterium | reverse complement strand
TTTTTTGTGCACGGTTAAATTTTTTTAAAAGACCAAACCGACAGTGATCTTGATCGCACCTACATCTCCCAACTCGAACGAGGCAAACGTACGCCGTCGATCGAGACGTTATTCAAGATCGCACAAGCACTCGGTGTCACTGCATCCAGTATGATCAGGGATGTGGAAAAGCTGGGAGGATCACGCTCGAAGTCCCACTGAGATTCTGGCACCTTAACAATCACCGCCAAATAGCCGGTACTTTCCAGGACCGATAACCACCATGTTGGCTTTCACGGCCCGGGATATCGAATGGATTATATTGTCCGGCGTATCCACGCGGTAGAATGTGCCCGTGAATCTACACGACTTCAGTGCGTCCTCGTCAACGTGGACCTCAACTCCGAACCTGCGCTCGACAACGGGAATGACATGTCGGAGCGCCTCGTCCCGAAATTGAAGGGACGCTGGCTGAGTATTGATCAATACGTGGCTCCACAAAAACGCTGCAAGGCCGAAGCATGCCAATGCGCCAGCAAGGCGATAGGCTTGCCGTGTCCGTGCTTTCCGCGCAAGTCGCGCCGTGGCCGCACACCGTATCCGTTCGAAGCGCTCGGGAAGACGTGAATCTCCCGGCGTCTCCGGGTTAACCTTCGAAAATTGGTAGAGTAGCCTCAAATCTTCGTACTCCTCGCGATTCGATTTGCTAAGCGCTACCCAGCGCTCTACTTCCTCCTTTTCTTCACTGGAAGCAGTACCACTCAATACTCTATATATAATGTCTGCTCTGCTCATGCGATCCTTCTAACCATTCCTTTCCATTCCCGTGCCCGAAGAACTCGGCGATTTAGTACGTTGCCTCCCCATTGAAACGGCATAGCCCATTTCCTTTAGATATTTCCGCAAGCGCTTGTACGCGCAGGTAAGACTACGTTCCACTGCCTTGGTTGTCACCTTCAGCCGTTCTGCTATCTGCTGTGTTGTGTACTCCTGATCAACTTTCATCATCAGGCATTGCTTTTCACGCCTCGGAAACGCCAGGATAACATTCCTTATCTCCCTGTTGATTTCAAGATTTATCCACCGCGCCTCTACCGGGAGTTCCCATTGACGATTGCCATAGGATGTTGCGATCCTCCACCTTCGTCGCCTCGAAAGCCTATTGTAATATGTAATGGCTTTGTTCCGCACTACCCGCATCAGATAGTGCTCGATAGATCGACTGTCAGGCTGCCCAAGTTTGGCGTGTTGCTCCCAAAGGTGAATAAACACATCCTGTACAATGTCCTCCGCAGCTTTTCTGTCGTGAACAAGGTTGTTGGCAAGGACAACCAAAGGATTGTAATACTTATGATAAAGGATTTCTATCGCCTTTTCCGGCCGGATATTCAGTAGTTTCCTGAAGCGTTCGTTGTCTAAGAAACCTGACATGGCGCCAACGCGTGCAAGTCCCTGCCTTCATAGCGCACCGTTATTCAATCCACGTACAGGGATTTGGCCGGTTTAAGTGTTTACAATACATGACTGCTCTACAAATAAATTTAAGACTCACCGCGCAATTATGAAAGTTTCAAACCGGTTAGTAACGACTACCCTGCTTAACACCTGTTAAGAAATCCTCTTCAAAAGTGAATTATTTCTGAGATGCAGACTCGGCGAATGCGTAAAATACACATAGCCATTTAGTTAGACTGTTCTGCGCCAAGTGCCCCCAAATATTCCACTAAATCCGTCAACTCCTCCACACTCATCGTCATAGACAAATTGGGCATGAGCGATTGCGTGAGGAGTTCCTGGGACACAATGTCTGATACGGGGTAGCGAACCGTCGTGCCACCGGGGACGCGCAAGGCGATTTCAGATGAGGAGGCGCTTTCAATGATGCCCGTGACTACCGGGCCATCTTTCAATTTCAATTCGTGGCCTTCGTAACCGTTGTTAATCGCTTCGTCAGGATAAAGGATCGCGCGGTAAAGTCCCTCTTTTGAAAGTTTGTCGCCAATGTTCGACAGCGCCGGACCAAAATTCGTCCCGTTACCGTTCACAGC
>QGUY01000489.1 GCA_003242315.1 Bacteroidota bacterium | reverse complement strand
TGTCAAGGTCCGGGGTTCTTCCTATCGGAGTCCTGGTGCCCGCATGCTGATTACCGACGATGGCCGCTGGGTTGGAAGCATCAGCGGCGGCTGCCTGGAGGGCGACGCGCTCCGCAAAGCGCGGAAGGTTATCCTGGAAGGAAAGCCGATGGCGGTCACCTACGATACCCGTGAGGAGAGCAATCAAAACCTCGGAATTGCCCTCGGCTGCAACGGGATAATCGATGTATTGATCGAACCTATCGATCACAATGATGCTGTCAACCCCGTTCGAGTCTTCGAAACGTTTATACACACACGCGACCCCGTGGCCCTGGCCACGATATTCCGAAGCGAAGACGAGAAAGTGACGGGGCAGAAACTGCTTATTGACCAGGCGGGTTCTATCCAGAAAGAGTTCACTGATAAAGAACTCACATCGCGCATAGCAGCTGATCTCTCGAAACTATTCGAAACGATCACATCCGAAACACGCTCTTATGAGTGGCAGGGATCGACCGTGGACGTATACCTGGAACTCATACCGCCCAATATTTCGCTTATCATCTTTGGCGGAGGATTCGATGCCCGACCTGTCAGTCAGCTTGCCAAGACCCTTGGCTGGGAAGTTACGGTTACGGACGAGTGTGCCGCTCATATTGCACCCTTGTTCTTCCCTGGTGCAGACAACCTGTCGTTATGCAGCCGCACCTACATTGAACGCGATTTCGACATCACGCCTTACACAGCATGTGTGCTGATGTCACACAACTATGAATACGACCGTGACGTGCTTCGCACGCTGTTGAAAACTCCAACGCCATACATAGGTATCCTGGGGCCGCGTAAGCGGTTCGACAAGATGTGTGAGGAATTTGATCGCGAAGGTATCGTTCTCACGGCAGACGACAGGCATCGGATCCACTCACCGATCGGACTCGATATCGGAGCGGAAACCCCTGATGAGATCGCAGTATCCATCGTTGCTGAAATTCAAGGGAAGTTTACGTGTCGATCGGGTGGATTTCTCAAATATCGGCAAGGCCCGATTCACAAACGTGGTCCCGGCAGCGACCAGGTATTCAAAGAAGTACATCTGAATCCTGTTTTGCGAAAAGCTTCTGAGAATTAGCGATCATGTCGACAGAGGGTAACGATATCATCACCGCTATCATTCTTGCTGCCGGATCATCGTCGCGCCTGGGTCAGTCGAAGCAGCTTCTGCAGGTCGACGGCGAACCGTTGTTGCGTCGCATTGCACGAGCGTCATGCGATAGCAACGTCGACCGTACACTGGTGGTACTGGGCGACAATGAGCGCGAGCACAGCCGAATCATTCGCGGCTTGCCGTTGTACATCTGTATCCATTCGGGATGGGAAAAAGGGATGGGAAGTTCGCTGAAAGCAGGGATGGACTTTGTCCAGAGTTTCCTTGCTGACACGACCGCCATCATGGTATTGGTTTGTGATCAGCCACTGCTCACGGCCCAACACCTCAACAACCTGATCGACAAATACAGGAGCACCAAAGCGCAGGTCGTTGCGTCAACGTATTCCGGTATCACGGGTGTACCCGCGCTCTTTGACGCTTCGCTTTTCGCCGAAATCCGGAGTATAGACGACAAGCATGGTGCTCGCCAGATCATCGACAAGCACAAGTCCGGCACACAGCAAGTCGAATTTCCCGGAGGTGAGCTAGACATTGATACTCCCGAGGACTATCAACGCTTCAAGGATAGCCTTCGTGCCCAGGAAGAGGCACGAATGACCCAATCCTTCACAGCCGGACAATCGTAGCCCTACAACTTGCACACCATCACGTTGCGACGTGTGCCTGCCTTTTTAACAAAAGAAAAGTCTGCCTTTTCGAAGGACTGGATGAAACCCATGTGACGGTAGCTGGGAGAATCCGGATCAACAGGATAAGCTTCCAGGTATTCTGCACCGTTCCGCCGTGCGTATTTCTTTGCCTCTTCGATGAGAAAACTGACGAGTCCCTGATCGCGAAATTCGCGTTTGACGAAAAAACACGTTACCGACCATACGCGCTGCAGC
>QGUY01000198.1 GCA_003242315.1 Bacteroidota bacterium | reverse complement strand
AAGTTTTGTCATCGTCGACGTCGCAACAAGCCTGATCGTTTCTGTGTTCTGGATCATGGCGCGAAAGGACCTGGCCCCGTTGTTTACATTAAAAGGTATTCGCATTTCCATTGCATTGCTAACGATGGCCGGTGCCATAGTAAGTTGTCTGGTAGTTTCTGTCGTTGCGGACTTTATCAACGTGTCGTTGTACGAGTCAACGTTCTCAGAAACCTGGTTGTTTGAGGAGACATCGTCGCCATTGCTTTACGCAGTCATCTTCACATGCGTGCAACCGGCCATCTTTGAAGAAGTCGCCTTCCGGGGTTTTCTCTTCAACAACATTCAGCAAATCTCAACAGCCGCGAGCACGGTCTACATTACGGCGTTTGTATTTGGCATCATTCACCTTACGATAATCAGCATGCTCTGGCTTGTACCACTCGGCCTCGTCTTCGGACTGCTTCGTGCGAAGTACAATACGTTGTGGTACGGCATCATTGGCCATTTCACCTACAACCTGGGTGTGGTGCTTCTTGAATACGTACAGACAATCGGGTAGCTCAGCCCGTGATTTCGTTGATCTGCTGAATAATAGCATCCATGCGCCGCGCTTCAGACTTAATCTTCCCCAGTCGCTTAGGCTGTCCGGCATAGCCATTTTCCAGTTCGATGAGGTAAATCAGTCCTAACACCCGCGCCAGTGGGGCGCGAACATGGTGTGCATTGACAAAGGCATATTCTCTTAGGACGGCCGACTTAGCGCGCACTTCACGGATCCGCTCGGCAACCATGCTTTCCAGGTTGTTTCGGAGGGAGTCGAGTTCGATTTGCTGTTTCCTGAGCTGCTCCGTCTGTGAATCGAGCGTTTGCGTAACCTTTACAAGTTCTTCGTTGGTACGACTAATCGACTCCCGATAGTTGAAGAAGCGGGTCTTGAGGTGTACCACGATCAGAATCAACATGAGTGAGTTCACGAGGAAATCAAACTCAATTGAAGCGACTGAATAGTTGGGGTTACGAGAACCGACCCACGAAGGAAGGTCAACAACACTCAGGATCGCCAACACAACACCATAGGCAACAAGCAGGAGCACCTGCGTGGCGCCATTGGAAGTAAGCACGATGCCAATGATAAGGACGATGAGTGTGTAGGGACGAGATCCGTCCCAACCCCCGGTTTCGTTCCAGAAAAAAAATGTGCTGAGTAACGGCATGCAGAAGAATACAAGAAGGGTGAGCTGAAATGCCCTCGGATACAGTCGCAGAAATATCCAGAGCAGGAGCAGGTTGAGAATACCGGGTAAAATGACGACGAGTGGCGATTCGATCAGTATATGATGGGCCGTCTGAATGATCCTGAAGGCGATGGCCACGTACATCGCGTAGAGAAACAGCTGCATCTGCAGCTTCTGTCTGACCAGGTTGGCGTTATTTGAAATCTCCATGGCGCTTGATGTCTTCTCGCAGGTTACGCACAATGATATGGAGTTCGGAAACCTCCTGTTTCAGTTGCCGTTCCAGGAAGCTGTCGTCTCTTAATCCCACGGTCTCTGCAATAATGTTTCGGAGGGGCTCGCTGAGTGACTCGGAAGACAGCCGCATATAATCTTCGATCGCCTTATTCTGACGCACGATCTGCTGTGTGTGCTCCTGAATTTGTGCCTGAAGATTAGCGTTTGCTTCATGGAGTTGGCGTTTCCTTCGTTCCAATTCCTGGTGCTGCAGCGTAATGATGTCGACCTTTCTTCCCAATTCCTTTCGCAGTTGCAGAATCCGTCCTGATTCTCTGACGAGAGCATCTTTGAAATAGAGAATTAGAATCAACCCCGCCACAAGCGTCGTGAAGAAGTTGTCCAGGGTTCCGGAGGCAGAGCCGGCGGGTGCGGGTTCGAAAGGCCCCTCGATGCGGACATAGTAGTTCGCTCCGAGAATGGCAAGCAGGTACAACACCATGAGCCACCTCAGTGTTTGGTAGTCGTACACAAGCACGAACAGTACCCCGAGTCCCATAAGATTGTATTCGGTCGTTCCGAATATGCCATCGAACTGCACGTAACTGAAAATGAGCAGTCCGAGCAGGATGGGACCCGCCGCCAGCGGTATCCGCGTTATCTTGTTATGATAGATCAGCAGACCGAGAACGCAGAAAGTGCAAAGAATCAGAACGTCTATGGCAAGTACCGAGGGATAGATCGCGCCGGTGAGATCCTGCACGACAGCCTTAAGCGTCCGGGCAGCGGCGATTGCCATCGTCACACACCATATCTGGAGCTCAAAGTCTTTCTGGCGTAGGATATGGAGGACTGGGACTGTCATACGGGTGGCTACCCCGCACGCAGGAGGGGATGCCACCCAATATACTGAAAAGACGTCGGATCAGAAATCAACGGGGACATCCGCCCGACGTAGCCTCGTCCTGCGTCGCCGAGACGCATTCATGTTTCAACGGTGCCCGCTTCTCCCACCGATTCCATCGCGTCCAAAAGTTCGAAGAGGCCATCCAGATCTTCCACGAGATCACGGAGATAGACTGCCTCCAGAGAACCCTGGTACATCAGGAAGTCAAGAAGCATCCTGCGTAAGTTCTTTTGCAGTCGGTCAGCGGGATGAAACTCCATGAACCGGACTACTTCCTGCTCTACTGCAGCAGGCAACCGTGGCGTGTCTTGCAGGGCCGTACCTTCGTCGGCCCCTGTTTCATGGTCATTCGTCTTTTTCATAAGAGGTATCTTTTTTAAGGGTTACTGTATCCTTCGTTACAGCGACCGCCAGAGAAAATGCTATTTGCTTTTGCCTGACTTTCGCGAGCGTGTCCGGGAATAGGTCAACCGCTTTTCAGCCACCTTCATTGCCCTCAGTGCCAACTCTTCACCCTCGAGCTCATACACAACCTTATCGCTTAGGTATGCCACCAGAAGTTCGTGCTCGTCCACGTCGAGGATTCTTGCCAGCGTCACTACCTGTGACCGCGTCGGTCTTTTGACGCCCCGTTCAATGCGACTGAGCAGGGAGGGATCGATGCCCAGGCCTGCGGCAACCTCGCGAATGAGCAGCCCACGCGCCTCACGAAGGCTCCGAATGGTTTCTCCAAGCGATTTCATGTGAACTTGATTTGTTACCCATTCAAAATGAAAGAGTTAGCAAAAAAATCAATTGACCTATTACGACATGCCCATTTCGGTCACTTCAAAAGTGAGTAATCCTGCCAAGAATAGCAACACTTTTCCGAAAAAAACCGCAAAAAAAATTCTCTGCGAACACAAAAAAAATAATCGAACAGACTATGCGTTTTGAGCACCTTATGTCACTATAACATTGGAAGGAGTTTGGTACCCATGCATCCGCGAGTGGAAGGCGTCCGTTCGCAGGATACTGCAAGGTTTAAGTGCGAGTCCTCAATTTCTCCCAACAGTTGGAGCCAACTTCCCTCCGGCTTAACAAGCCATAGCCAACCTCTCGGGGCCGGAACGCCTACTCAGTAGAATCTCTACATACTTTCTCAATTGGTCCAACCGGGCTTCCGGCCCTTTTTTCAGTAGGCAGTGGGCAATGGGCAATAGGCAGTGGGTAATCAGAAATCAGTAAGCAGTATTCGGTAATCGTAATAGGGACGCGGGGTCGCTTCTCAGAGGTAATAAGAACTTTGTTGGGTTAAAACAGACGGCTGCATCGTAGAGGCGTAGCATGCTACGTCTCTACATGCACCGATCATGGATTACTAATCACTGCTGTCCGGGATAAAATTAATCAAAGTCAAAAAGCTCTTTTTGAATAGATTCAGTGTGGTTTTTTGATCTTTTTCGATTGGAGGGGTTAGGGTTTTTACCCAGACAGTTTTAGGGCTAGTTGGTAATCGGATACGGATGTTCTTACCAGACTCCTCTCCGGGTTTTCGAGGAAGGAAATAAGATTCAGGTAATTGAACAAGTGGAGCCTCACTAGCTTGACCAGATTTGAGAATGCCCAACCTCTTTTTACTTGCCGTTTTATGACTTGAAAAAGTAAGTCGGTGATTAAGGCGCACCAGATTTGAATTTTGATCGCATTTTGGTTGTCACCCAAGAAGTACTTAAGTGGCATATTCTGCTTAAGTCTTTTGAAAAGCAGCTCTATACTCCATCGTTTCTTATAGGTTGCCGCAATGTGCGAAGCCTTTGAAGTCAAATCGTTAGTTATAAAGGAAAACGTCTTGTTGGTCTGCGGAGATTTGAACCGAATTCGTCTGCAAACCACTTTTTCAGCTTTACTCTCATCGGCGCCCATCCGGATGATTATGTCGGAGATCACTCCGGCTCGCTTTTGATTCCGATTGACTTTGTTTCTGCTTTTCACGCGAAAAGTGGTATACCGATGTAACCGGGTCACCCAAATGACATTCTCCCGGGTCCACTGATTGAATTGTTTAAAGTTCCTGTATCCCATGTCCATAATGACGGTGCTGCCCTCGGGGAAATTGAGGTGTTTAATGAAGATATTATCATTATTTGCAGCCGCTGAAAGGTGAACGATGCAGGCAGTCGGATTAGATTCCTGGACAGCCATATGCACCTTTAATCCCCCTTTTCGTCTACCATCAGCACCACGCATCCCTGCACCCTTAAAAACCTCTTGAAATAGCCGGATGGTTGTTGAATCGATGACATATACGGAATCCTTATTAGCTGGGCTGTCCGGGAAAAGTCGATCAAAATACGCCTTCAGGTCAAAATAAAGATCCCCAAATACCTTTTCGTCTCTAGCCGCATTGGCGTCTGACAAGGTGCTTTTGGCTGGGAGTGAACTCAAATTGCAGTTATTCAACTTACCTCCCATTGCACACATCCCGGTCACTATCTCCCTTAAGGACTCGCAGTGCGCGCAGCATGAGAAAATCATTGTTACGAGATGCGACCAGGTGTTGAACTTTTTTACGCCGAAATCAGCATCGTGACGGGAGATTACTTGCGCCACTACATCCTTGGGAAGTAATCTAATAATCTGTACAAAGGTCGGCTGTCCGGAAAAATGGGTACTTTTGTTCATGGGTTTTTGATTTGTGGAAAAACCAAAATACCCAGAAAAGGGCAGGTCTCACCGGACCTGCCTCTATTTTTTTCTAAAACTTATTCCGGACAGTAGTGATTACTAATCACCAATCGCGCATCAGCTCCTATCTCGTCTACGGTTCGTCCAATAGTACACCGGAATCCCTGCAAGTGTAATAATGAGTCCGGGCCACGTGAAGCCGGGCTTATAAATGATGAGCAACAGACAGAAGGAAATACCCATTACAATGTAAACAATAGGCAACACCGGATATCCAAACGCTTTGTACGGACGTGGATGATCGGGCTTTGTCTTCCGCAATACAAAAATTCCAATGATGGTGAGAACGTAGAACATCACCACCACAAAACCGATCATGTCCAGCAACTCACCATACGTGCCCGTCACGCACCAGATCGACGCCAGCGCGCATTGATACCAGAGGGCGGACGCCGGAACGGAGGCCTTATTCAGCATTCCGGCGCGGCGAAAGAAAAGACCATCCCTCGCCATTGTAAAACTGACGCGCGCTCCGGAGAGAATCAGACCATTATTACAGCCAAACGTCGACACCATAATCATGAGGGCAATAATGATCGTACCGACCGGTCCGAAAATAACCTGCGAGGCCGCGACAGCAACACGATCATTCTCAGCAAACGCAATCTCCTCGACGGGCAACACTGCGGTGTACATCAGGTTGGTGACAACATAAAGTCCACACACCATCGCCGTCCCGAGAAATAAACTGAGACCAATATTGCGTTGCGGATTACGCATCTCACCGGCAATGAAGGTTGCGCTGTTCCACGCGTCGCTGCTGAAGATTGACCCTACCATAGCAGCAGCAATAGCGCCGAGCGCAGCCACAAGGGTATACGACTCCGCACCTTCGCGAAGGGAATGAAGCGTCTGATCCCCAGACCAGTTCATGTTCCAGACATCCCCATCCATGAAAATGAAACCGAAGAGCGTCAGCCCCAGTAAACTCAGAATCTTTGTGACGGTAAAAGTTGACTGAACAATCTTTCCTTCCCTCACGCCACGTGTATTTACGTAGGTTAACAACACGATGGTCGCGATAGCAAGCACCTGCGCGGGTGATACCTTCATGAATTCCAGGTCCAGCAACACAAGGTCCTCACTGACTTCCGGAATCAGGTAGGCAGTGAATTTGGAGAACGCAACGCCAACAGCTGCAATGGTTCCGGTCTGGATCACAGCAAAAAAACTCCAGCCGTACAGGAAAGCGACAAGCTTGCCGTATGCCTCCTGCAGATAAACGTACTGGCCGCCGGCTCGCGGATACATACCACTCAGCTCACCATAACTCACCGCTGCAGTTACGGTCATGAACCCCGTGATGACCCACACGGCTATGAGCCAGCCCGCACTGCCCACGTTACGAAGAATATCAGCACTGACAATAAAAATACCGGATCCGATCATGGAGCCCGCCACGAGCATGGTTCCATCCCATAGGCCGAGTACAGGCTTGAATTGACGTTCGCTCATGAGGGCATATTATTGATTTTGCAGGTTGGCAGCAAAACTACAAAAATGCTCCAATTCGCCTTCAACGCAAGGCATTACATTATTCCCATCAATCTCACGTATTGGAGCAACATAATTGTCTTGGCATCGCGAATTTCACCTGTCCCAATCATGCTGAATGCTTTGTCGAAGGGCAGTTCCAAAACTTCTATGTTCTCCTCCTCACCTTCGGCACCACCGCCCTCTGAGACTTTCATGGACGGATCGTATTCAGCAATGAAGAAATACAGGATTTCCGAAACCGATCCCGGCGACATGTACGCTTCAAAAATCTTTGTAACCTTTTCAATCCTGTATCCCGTTTCTTCTTCCGTCTCGCGCCTGATACACTCTTCCGGGTTGTCCGCATCCAGCAGCCCCGCACAAGCCTCGATCATCATGCCATCCGGATTGCCGTTTACGAACGTAGGCAATCGAAACTGCCGTGTCAGCACCACAGTGCCGCGCTCTTTATTATATAATAATATCGTCGAGCCATTACCACGGTCGTAGACCTCCCGGGTTTGCTCCAGGCGCATGCCATCTTTTCGGGTGTAAGTGAAAGTATACTTTTTCAGTAGGTACCAGTTGTCTGAAAGAATTTCTGAACTGGTAATCGTTACGTCTTTTATCATGTTTGATCGAATACTGGTTGGAGGGGTTACGTATCGAAGGCGTCTGGAGTTTCATGCAAAATCGTTTACCCGCGCATTTGCCGTACCGCCGCTTCGATATCAGATCCAGCCGGTTGCTGGAATGCTTCAAGTCCGAAATAGGGTATCGCCGCCAGCAAATGGTCGAAGATATCTGCCTGGATGGATTCATACTCTGCCCAGACAACTGTATTGGTGAAGCAATAAATTTCTAGCGGCAAGCCCCTGTCTTCGATCGCGAGGTGGCCACCCAAAAGGGCAAACCCCTGCAGAAGGCTTGTGGATTTTCAAAGAAACCTTTCGACAAATTT
>QGUY01000488.1 GCA_003242315.1 Bacteroidota bacterium | reverse complement strand
TAAATTCATTAGCTCATTGGGTTCTGGTGCACGCTCAGTGGGTTCTGTCCCATGATGTTCGGAAAGGTTACTGTAATGGGCTTATCCGTGTTGACTCGCGAGAGGAAAAGACGGTCTCGCTGCGGGTCTAACGGATTTGGGAAGATTTCGACACGTGGAAGATCATCAGCAAACACGGGAATAAGTCGCGAGTACTCAAACTTGCCGTCGAAGTCGATTTGCTTCAGGCGGTAGTAGTTCCAGCCCAGCACAGGTTGATCGTGGACAAACTCGTATTTGTGTGGTTCATTCGAGTTCCCATGACCGTCCACCCAACCGATGGTGGCAAAGTGAGTACCGTTCGTACTGTGTTGAACTTCAAATCCCTGATTATCGATCTCAGATGCGGTGTGCCACTCCAGGAACGATCGTCCATCGGCGTAATAGCCGTTAAAGTAGTGCCATGTGACAGGCAACGGCGCGAATGTGTAGCTGAAGGATACCTGGTTAGCAGCGAACTCCTCAGAATAATCCAGGTCAAGTAAATAAGTCCCTCCCAGAAGGGTTATCGGAGTGTCGTTGGACCGTTCCCTGTAGGGCTGATGGTTAATAAAATCGTCAACCGCCAACAGAGGAGAAACCAGTTCCCCTCCTGAGATTGTCAGACGCGCCGCACCCGCGGATCCAATCGTGAACGTATACTCACCGGGGGGCAAGTTAATTTGAGTCTTGAATTGTACTGTGAAGGAATTTGTAAGGATATCACAGCCGTCGATCGGAAAGAGGCAGTTCGGTCCGCAAAAACTCTGATCGAATGCATCTGCGACCATGGGTTGGATGAAGCTGCCCCGATAATTCGTAAAGTTCTGAATGCCGAAATAAACATGGGCTATCCAATCCGGAGCCGTTCCATACTCACTGCCGTCGGTGGTTGCAGGGTCAGGATCGTAGCTTAGTGTGACAACGTTGCTGTACATTACTTCACCGGCACCGTTGGTGTCCTTGCGACGATAGTGCCGGGTATACGTGTGCCCGGCCGGCGGATCGTAGCTGACGTTGGTTGCCGATGGGATATCGGACCAGTTGACCTGGTCCGTGGAAACCTGCCATTGGTAAGATACCGGCGACGCAGGATTGCAAGGAAAAGTCGGAGCACCAAATTGAATGATGGGTGCCGGATCATATGGCGCTGTGCAAATGGCCTGGTGATTGCCTATCAAAGCAGGCGTACCGGGTCGTAAGAATTCAATGTTGAACGATACGCGGTTGCCGAAGTCGCCTTCCAGGTAGTCATAGACGAATTGGTGGGTCCCCCCTGTCAGGAACACTTCTTTTGTCAGTTCAGTGTATACGCCGTGCATCCACCACTCGCCCATTTCCGGAACATCGTCAATAAACAGTCTTCCTCCGTCATTGAATCCAAGAGTAATTTGATACCACCCACACTCAAGCGTCATTTCGTTCTTGTATCGGATAACGAAGTGCTCGGGCTCCACATCGCACCCGTTAATAGCCTGCCTACACTCGCTCGGACCGCAAAAATGCTGATCGAAATTGGTGCTTTCGATCATATACCCGCGGTAGTCCACCGGATCCCTGTCGTGGTCTTCGTCTTCGAGGTAGGCATCGTACACATAGCCGATCCAATAGTTCTGTCCGAAGGTTACTTCGTCTCCCTGCGGCGGATCGATTTCAACAGCTACGACATTCGAATTCAGGGTGTATCCGTCAATTATGGCCTGACGGCGATAGTAAGTGGTAATTGACAACGGGCCTGGCGGGTCATAGGACGGAGAGTTGGCCCCCGGGATGTCGTTCCAACCGATACCATCCAGGGAATACTGCCATCGATAAGTTATGGGGCCGGCACATGTAGTTGCATCCTCGATGCTCGTCAATTCATCAGGATCAATACCGGTCACACACGAATAGTGATCTCCTCCAATTGTTCCGGCATATCCTGGTCCGAGGAACGTCGCAGAAAATGAAACGCGGTTATCTCCAGCGCCCTCGAAATAGTACAGCTCTAACTCAACTTCAGGAGTTCCATATATTGGATCAGGG
>QGUY01000197.1 GCA_003242315.1 Bacteroidota bacterium | reverse complement strand
GCTGGTCGTGATAGATGACAGCGTGAGGGTAGTACACTGTCCGCGCATGCCGATGGATTCTCCGGCACAAGTCCAGGTCCTCTCCGTAGAGGAAATAACGTTCATCAAACAGGCCCGTCTGCTCAAGCACTGACATCCGCAGGAACATGAAACATCCTGAGAGAAAAGGCACGTCGAGAAGTCGGTGATAATCGGTGAACTGCAATTCGTAAGTGAAGTTTTCCCGATCGGCGAGAGGAGTTAAGAAGTTTCGCGCAATCAGTGTCCACGGCGTCGGCAGCAGTTTGCACAATCGCTGTACTGTACCGTCAGGATTGAGCACCTTTGGCATGACGAGTCCCACATCGGGATTTGCGTCCATAAACTCGAGCAATTCCGGAAGAACAGGCCGCTCAAAGTACACATCAGGATTCAGCACGAGATGATATCTCGAGTGATGCAACACACTCCGCAGCGCGATGTTGTGCGCGGCCCCGAATCCGATGTTGCGGCCGCAGTGCGCGTAAGTGATGCGGGGATCGCGGACTACGTACCGCAGCGCATCAGTAGGAGAATTGTCGATCAGGTACAAAACCGAATTTCCGGCGCTGTCAAGAAAGCTGGATATGGCCCGTTCGAGGACGGGCGCTGAATTTTTGTAGGCCACTATAGATGCGCTCAACGCTCGCATGGGATGCCGCTTCTAAAGAAAAGTACAAAAAAAGGCCCGTGTGCGTTGGCACGCATTTGAAATTATTGCAAAAGATGTGAATTTTAGCCAGTGTCAGTTCGCGAAGAGCTTCATTTTGTCAGCTATGGAAATAATCCGTTCCCTCGAAGACTACGAACGCATTTATCGCAAGAGCGTAGAAGATCCCGAATCCTTCTGGTCGGAAATCGCCGATGATTTCGTGTGGAGGAAAAAATGGACGAAAACCCTTGAGTGGGATTTCAACAAACCGGAAGTCAAATGGTTCATCGGTGGTAAGCTCAACGTTACGGAGAATTGCATCGATCGCCATCTGGCAAAACGTGCAAACCAGACGGCAATAATCTGGGAACCCAACGATCCCCGGGGACCTTCACGCACCATCACCTATCAGCAACTTCACGATGAAGTGTGCCGTACGGCGAACATGCTGAAGAAGAACGGCGTGAAGAAGGGAGACCGGGTTTGCATTTACCTGCCAATGATTCCCGAACTGGCCTATACCATGCTCGCATGTGCGCGCATTGGCGCCATCCACTCGGTGGTGTTCGCGGGGTTCTCCGCACGCTCACTGGTGGACAGGATTACTGACGCCGGTTGTAAAATCGTAATCACTGCTGACGGCTCTTACCGGGGTGGCAAGACGATCGACCTGAAGGGCATCATGGATGAAGCACTGGCGCAATGCCCCGAGGTTACCCGGTGCATTGTTTACAAACGGATCAATGCCGACGTGAAGATGATGAAGGGTCGGGACGTATGGTGGCATGACGAAATCCAGGGCATGGAACCAACCTGTCCCGCAGAGGAAATGGATGCGGAAGACATGTTGTTCATACTCTATACTTCCGGATCCACCGGCAAACCAAAAGGTATGGTGCACACGTGCGGGGGGTATCTCGTGTACGTCACATACACGTTCCTTACCGCTTTTCAATATCGCGAAGGCCAGGTGTACTGGTGTACCGCGGATATCGGATGGATCACAGGACACTCGTACATCTTGTACGGACCGTTGGCAGCAGGCGCGACGACGCTGATGTTTGAAGGTATCCCCTCATGGCCGGACATGGGAAGGTTCTGGCACGTGTGTGAAAAGCATAGGGTCAATATTTTCTATACCGCGCCAACCGCAATCCGGTCGCTGGAGCGCGCTCCGCTGAGCTTTGTAGAAGCCTACGATCTCAACCATCTGGAGGTGCTCGGCACCGTGGGCGAACCGATCAACGAAGAGGCCTGGAACTGGTACTACAAGCACATAGGGAAGAGCCGGTGTCCGGTTGTCGATACCTGGTGGCAGACGGAAACGGGCGGGTTCATGATATCGCCGATCGCGAACATTACACCGCTAAAACCTTCACACGCTTCATTCCCTCTCCCGGGCATTCAACCCGTGATCATGAATGAAGGCGGATTGGAAGTGCAGGGAAATTCTGTGGAAGGCCGGCTAGCCATTAAATTCCCGTGGCCCGCAATGGCGCGCACCATCTATGGCAATCACGAGCGATTCCGCGAGACGTATTTCTCGACATTCCCTGGCAAATACTTTACGGGCGACGGCTGCAAACGCGATGAAGATGGCTATTACCGCATTACCGGACGCGTTGACGACATCATTATCGTCTCCGGTCACAACCTCGGTACGGCGGAAATTGAAAGTGCTATCTGCGAACACTCGGCAGTTTGCGAAACGGCGGTGGTCGGCTATCCGCACGACCTCAAAGGACAAGGCATTTATGCGTTCGTGACATGCTACGACAAGCCGCACGAAGAGGAAAAGCTCCGCAAGGAGGTTCGCGAAACAGTAGCCAAACTGATCGGACCTATCGCGAAGCCCGACAAGATTCAGTTTGTCAGCGGCCTGCCTAAGACGCGATCCGGCAAGATCATGCGTCGCATCCTTCGCAAGATCGCAGAAGGTGACACTTCGAATCTCGGTGACGTGACAACGCTCGTCGATCCTTCTGTTGTGGAGGAAATCAAAGCGGGAGCGTTGGTAGGAAAAGGAATCGAGAGTTAAGAGAGAATAGAGGCAAAAAATAAAAAGGGAGACATCGTCTCCCTTTTTTTGTTCTTCATGGCTAGCTTCCGCACGCCTCGCACGCGTCGGGATTATCGAGCGAGCAGGCCATGTCAGCGCGTTTCTGTTCGTAGTCGGCAACAGGCTCATAGGTGAGTTCCTGTTGATACTTGGATTGCTCCACCGTAGCGGTTGCCGTTGCGACCTTTGGTTCCGGAGCGCGGAGAGGCGCCGGAGTAGTCTCGCGCAGCGCGGCCTTGTCCACCGTAAACTTGATGGCGTCGGCTGCAGCCGTGGAGCGCAGATAGTACATGCCGGTCTTGAGCCCCTTCTTCCACGCATAGAAGTGCATGGACGTTAGCTTGCCGAAGTTCGGGTTTGTGATGTGTATGTTGAGGCTTTGCGACTGGCAAATGTATGCGCCGCGGTCGGCCGACATGTCGATGATGACTTTTTGAGAGATTTCCCACACCGTCTTGTAGATGTCCTTGATGTGCTGCGGGATTTCAGGAATATTCTGCACAGAGCCATTTGCAGCGATCAGTTTTTGCCGCATGGTCTCGTTCCAGAGTCCAAGCTCCATCAGGTCCTTCATCAGGTGCCGGTTCACAACAATGAACTCACCTGACAGGGTTCTGCGGGTGTAGATGTTGGACGTGTAAGGCTCGAAGCATTCGTTGTTGCCGAGGATTTGCGAAGTTGAAGCCGTCGGCATCGGCGCCACGAGCAGGGAGTTGCGCACGCCGTATTGTTTTACATCGCGCTTGAGCTGCTCCCAGTTCCAGCGCCCGCTCTTCGGCGTTACGCCCCACATGTCGAACTGGAATATTCCTTTGGATACGGGCGATCCCTTGAAGGTCTCGTAAGGGCCGTGCACTTTGGCCAGCTCCATGGAAGCCTCCATAGCGCCGTAATAGATCGTTTCGAAAATGTCTTCGTTCAGGCGTCGTGCTTCCGGAGAGTCGAAAGGCATGCGGAGCTGAATGAACGTGTCCGCCAGACCCTGGACGCCAATACCGATGGGACGGTGGCGCAGGTTCGACCTGCGGGCTTCTTCGACAGGATAGTAGTTGATGTCGATAACCTTGTTAAGGTTACGCGTCACTACCTTGGTGATTTCGTACAGCTTGTGGTGATCGAAGGTGCCTTCGTCAGTCACGAACTTGGGAAGCGCAATGGAAGCCAGGTTGCACACGGCCACTTCGTCGGGCGAAGTGTATTCCATGATTTCGGTGCAGAGGTTGCTCGACTTGATCGTGCCGAGGTTCTTCTGGTTGGATTTCCGGTTCGCCGCATCCTTATAGAGCATGTACGGAGTACCGGTTTCGATTTGGGCTTCCAGGATTTCGAACCAAAGATCCTGAGCTTTTACCTGACGGCGATATTTTTCTTCGCGCTCATATTTTTCGTACAGGCGTTCAAACTCTTCCCCGTAGACATCAGCCAGACCAGGCGCTTCGTTGGGGCAGAAGAGCGACCACATCTCGTTATTCTCTACCCGTTTCATGAACAGGTCGGGAATCCAGAGCGCGTAGAACAGGTCGCGCGCCCGAAGTTCTTCCTTGCCGTGGTTCTTCTTGAGATTGAGGAAATCGAAGATGTCGGCGTGCCAGGGTTCGAGGTATATCGCGAAGCTTCCTTTGCGCTTTCCTCCTCCCTGATCAACATAGCGGGCCGTCATGTCGAAGTTGCGAAGCATCGGAACGATGCCATTGGATGTTCCGCCTGTGCCCTTGATGTAAGAACCCTTAGCCCGTATGTTATGGATGCTGAGCCCGATGCCACCTGCCGATTGCGAAATCTTGGCGCATTGTTTCAGCGTATCATAGATGCCGTCGATGCTGTCTTCCTTCATAGTGAGAAGGAAGCAGGACGACAGCTGAGGTTTCGGTGTCCCTGCGTTGAAGAGTGTGGGCGTTGCGTGCGTGAACCACTTTTCGGACAGCAGGTTGTACGTTTCAATAGCTGCGGGGATGTCGTCGCCGTGAATACCGACAGCAACGCGCATCAGCATGTGCTGCGGTCGTTCTACGGTTTTGCCGTCGATCTTCATCAGGTAAGAGCGCTCAAGCGTCTTGAACCCGAAGTAATCATAGCTGAAGTCGCGATCATGAATGATGGCCTCATCGAGTTCTGCGGCGTGTTCCTTGATCACTCTCCAGGTTTCTTTTGAGATCAGCGGCGCGTTTTGTCCGGTTTTCGGATCGACGTAGGTGTAGAGTCGTTTCATCGTGTTGGAAAACGACTTGCTGGTAACCTTGTGCAGGTTGGATATCGCGATCCGTGCGGCAAGTTTCGCGTAGTCGGGGTGACGCGTGGTCATCGTCGCTGCGGTTTCTGCCGCGAGGTTATCAAGTTCTACGGTAGTGACGCCGTCGTAGAGGCCGTTAATGACCTTCATGGCCACTTCCACGGGGCTGATGTGCCGCATGTCGAGGCCGTAACAGAGTTTTTCTATCCGGGCTGTGATCTTGTCGAATTTCACGGATTCCCGGCGTCCGTCGCGCTTAATTACGAGCATATCTTTGATAAGGGTTGTTTGTTGAAAAAAGAGCTCAAAAAATCAGTTCGGTTAGTTTCGATTCTGATGCGTCCGGATGTTGCACCCGGCACGCCGAAAATCCCGGCGTTCTCTGAAATCCAATCTACTTAAAAATCTTCATTCAGGGAAAACTTGGGAGCTGATTCTTTCTCCGTGCTTTTCATGACGCCGGCCTTTTGGTATTCAGCTACACGTTTTTCAAAGAAATTGGTTTTGCCGCGCAGCGAAATCATATCCATAAAGTCGAATGGATTGGTGGCGTTGAAGATTTTTCTTCCGATGAGTTCGTTGAGGAGGCGATCAGCCACGAACTCGATGTACTGGCGCATGGATTCTGCGTTCATGCCGATCAGTTTGACCGGTAGGGCGTCAGTGACAAATTCTTTCTCGATCTCCACGGCGTCGCGGATGATGTCGATGACGGTTTGTTCCGGCAGCTTGTTTACCACGTGATGGTTGTAGATGTGGCATGCGAAGTCGCAGTGCAGTCCTTCGTCACGCGAGATCAGCTCGTTGGAGAAGGAGAGGCCGGGCATGAGGCCGCGCTTCTTCAGCCAGAAGATGGAGCAGAAGGAGCCGGAGAAGAAGATACCTTCCACCGCGGCGAAGGCGATAAGTCTTTCCTGGAAGGTTCCCTGCTCGATCCACCGCAGCGCCCAGTCGGCCTTCTTCTTCACGCAGTCCATAGTTTCGATGGCGTGGAAGAGGCGGTCCTTTTCACGCGGATCCTTGACATAGGTGTCGATGAGCAGGGAATAGGTTTCCGAGTGTATGTTTTCAATGGCGATCTGGAAGCCGTAGAAGAATTTGGCTTCGGTATACTGCACTTCAGCCACGAAGTGTTCGGCCAGGTTTTCGTTCACGATACCATCGCTGGCGGCAAAGAAGGCCAGCACGTGGGTGATGAAGTGCCGTTCGCCATCATTCAGGCCCTCCCAGTCCTTCAGGTCGTGGCTGAGGTCAATCTCTTCTGCCGTCCAGAAGCTGGCCTCGGCCTGTTTGTAGAATTTCCAAATGTCGTGATGCTGGATCGGGAACAGGACAAACCGGTCCTTGTTTTCCCTGAGGATGGGTTCTTCGGCTTGATTGTGGCTCATGGTAACACGTACTTTTATATAGGTTCAACCAAAATCGAAAAAGATATCTGCCCAGGGCCAAACCCCGGGTAGAGGACATTACCTGTAAATCGTATGCTTAGCTGCTACGGAGCTGGTGTCTCCGCCGTCAGTGTACAAATGAAATAAAGATTCCTAATAATCAAAAATGCCGTTTTTGGCCTGTTTTGGGCCATTGTGGAAAAAATGTGGATAATTTGTGGACAGATAAGTCGTTGTCCGATAGGGGTTTAAAAGGGCCTCTTTTAGGCCTTTCTTCCGGTTTGTGGAAGGCCTGATGTGGACAAATAATTTTTGAAATTCTTTTCCGGGCGGTCAGAATCAAAAAGGATCGGGCGTGTACTTCCATTATGAATTCTTTTTCTAACTTTGCAGTCCATTTTCAAAAAGCTATGTACGCGATCGTAGATATTGCCGGAAAGCAATTTAAGGTGGCCAAAGACCAATATATATATGCGCCGAGGCTGGAAGGAAACGCCGGCGAGGCTGTGAACTTCGACCGTGTGTTGCTGGTCAGCGACGACGCCGGTACCCGCATTGGCACACCTACTGTTCAAGGGGTGACGGTTTCGGCCAAAATCCTGGAACATGTAAAGGGTGATAAGGTGACGGTCTTCAAAAAGAAGCGCCGTAAAGGTTATGCCGTGAAGAACGGCCACCGCCAGCAGTATACCAAGGTCCTGATTGAAGGAATCGGTTGATATCTACTGAAGCATATTCACAGATTATTATAGACAGAACCGGTCATGGCACATAAAAAAGGTGAAGGTAAAGTAAAGAACGGACGCGAGTCAGAAAGCAAACGACTTGGCGTGAAGGTCTTTGGTGGTCAGCGTGTCGTCGCAGGCAATATCATTGTTCGCCAGCGCGGAACGAAGCATCACCCTGGCACTAACGTCGGCATGGGCAAGGACCACACTCTTTTTGCACTTACCGATGGCATAGTTGTCTTCAAAAGAGGTCGTCAAAACCGTTCGTACGTGTCGGTCGCACCCGTGACTGAATAGGCAATCTGTTCAAACGATTTCAGGCTGAAAGCCATACCCCAAAGTGGGGTATGGCTTTCGTTTTTTTTGGTCATAACGAACTCACTGTCAGTCGAATTGGTCCACTCATCAAATATCTAAGTTCGGTATTTTTTATTCCGATTTATCCCCTTAATTTGGGGTAAATTTAGTTTTA
>QGUY01000196.1 GCA_003242315.1 Bacteroidota bacterium | reverse complement strand
CGCGTGCCTCGGTCCGTTTCCCTGGCGACCTCCAGCGCTCTAAGGATGCGCTGCGGATTTTGTTGCTCCATGACCGCATAGTAGTCCGGATCAAGTTCGCGCATTTTTTCCTGGAGCCAGCCCAGGCCTTTTTCCCGGTATTCGCGGTTGAGATTTTCCCGAATTGACGGGTCGACATCGGGAATGTCGTCAAATCCTTCGAGCACGGCCTTGATGTACAGGCCAGATCCCCCGCAGAGTATGACGTATCCGTGCCGGGTAAAGAGGTCGTCAATAATGGCAAGCGCTTCAGCACCGTACGTGGCCGCGTTGTAAGCGTCGTGTATCGAGTGTGTCCCAACCAGGTGGTGACGTACCCGACCGAGCTCTTCGTCAGACGGGTGTGCAGTACCTATTCGCATCTCCCGGAATACCTGGCGCGCATCAGCCGAGACGATCTCGGTGCCGAGCCGTTCCGCAAGCGTTATCGCCACGCGGGTCTTGCCTACGGCCGTCGGGCCGGCCACTACGATTAGCGTCATGAGTTGCGTCACTCCCGGTCAAAAATACGATTTACACGGAACGCCAAAAAAATTAACAATTAGTCTTAACTTCGCCCCATTCGTAATGGAGCGTCATGATAAAATACACCACTACTTTTCTCTCGAAGCTGGAGGATATTGTTGCGGAGTCGGATTACATCCTTCGCTATGAAAAGGGGAATTTTAAATCTGGTTATTGCGTACTCAAGGATCAGAAAATTATTATTGTCAATAAATTCTACACGACAGAAGGAAAGATCAACGCCCTTCTGGAGATCCTGAAAAGCGTCACGCTTGACACTACCCGGTTTTCCGAAAAGAGCCTGGCGCTTTATTCGCAACTGCAACAAACAGAAATCAAGACTTGACCGTCACTTTTCTCGGAACCGGCACCTCACAGGGAGTACCCGTAATTGGATGCGACTGCGCTGTATGCCGCTCGCTCGACTATCGCGATAAGCGACTGCGCAGCTCTGTTCACATCGATGTCGCCGGCCAATCGTTTGTCATTGATACCGGGCCCGACTTCCGGCAGCAAATGCTTCGGGAGCACATCACGCGCGTCGACGCTATAATCTTCACGCACGCGCACCGCGACCACACGGCCGGCCTCGACGACGTTCGGGCGTACAACTTTCTGCAGAAATCCGACATGCCGGTGTATGGTCGTCAGGCCGTCCTCTCTCAATTAAAAGTTGAGTACGCCTACGCGTTCCAGGAAATCCGCTATCCCGGTATCCCGCAAATTACCCTGAAGGAGATCACTGACGATCCGTTCACCATAAACGGCGTCACCATCACGCCTTTGCCGGTGATGCACCTGAACGTTCCGGTGCACGGCTTCCGCATCGGCAATTTCTGCTACATCACGGATGCCAATTACATACCTGATTCCACGCTGGAGCGGATGAAGAATACAGAGGTTCTCGTCTTGAATGCGCTTCAACACGAAGCGCACGTTTCTCATTTCAACCTGGAACAAGCCATCGAACAGGTGAAGCGCATACAGCCGGAGAAAACCTATTTTACCCACATCAGCCACAAGCTTGGCCGGCATGCCTATGTGAATCTCCCGGATGGTATTCAGCTGGCATTCGACGGGCTGAAAGTCAGCTGCGGCTCTTAATCCTCCACCATTACGCTATCTTCGCAGCGTGCACAACAATTACTACTTCCTGCGCCGCTTGTCGGTTGCTCTTGCCGCGCGACTGGTCGATGCGCAGGCAGTGGAATGCTTCACCCAAAACCGGGATGAGCTTGTGCTGGCATTCAACACAACGCAGGGTGAGTTTTACTTGCGCGCTTATCTTGGCCCCGACTTCTCATGCCTGAGCTTTCCGAGAAATTTTCATCGCGCACGCAAGAATACGGTGGAATTGTTCAACCCGGTAGCGGGCTTGCGTTGCAAAGAAGTTCACCAACACCTCAACGAGCGGTCTTTCCGACTGGTATTCGAATCCGGAGTTGAACTTCTTTTCAGGATGCACGGCACGCGAGCGAACATACTGCTGCTGCGTGATGGCGTGACAGAAGACGTCTTCAGGAAACAAGTAAAGACCAATCTTGAGAATCTTGACAGAACCATCGATTGGACCTATTCATATTTCCTGCAAAACCGCGAACGTCTCAAGCAAACATACTTCACCTTCGGAAAGATTGTCTGGGCATATCTTGAATCAGAAGGCTTTTTCGCGCTGGATGCGGAAGCACAATGGAAGCGGATAGCAGCCGTACGTGAGGAAATGGAAACCGGTTCATTTTACATCACCACCGTCGATGGAACGCTGACTTTTTCCCTGGTGCCCTTTGGAGAAGTGCTCGAAAAATTCACCGATCCCATCGAGGCTGTCGATACCTTTTATCGGAGATACACGCAGGCCATTGCCTTGACGCGTGAGCGGAAGCGGCTGTTGTCGTCGCTACGGCAGCAATACCGGAAGACCACCGCGTGGCTCGAAACACATCGCGTGAGGCTGTCCGAGTTAAAGTCGGGGAGCAAATACCGACTTTGGGCGGATCTGATTATGGCTAATCTGGGAAATATCAGGCAGGGCGAACAAACGGTGTGGCTACCTTCCTTTGACGGACAAACACAGGTTGAAGTCAAGCTGAAACCTGATCGTGCTCCGCAACGAACCGCAGAGGCCTACTACATCAAAGCACGCAACGAAGAGATGGAGATTGCACATCTCGAACGGATGATACGAGAAAAAGAAGATCAGCTGGTAGTGATTCCCACGCTCACACGGCAGGTAACAGAAGCAAAGACGCTGGATGAATTGCGGGCGTTGGACACCGGGACAAAAGGGGCTGAGCAGCGTAGAGAGATACAGCTCCCTTACCGCGAGTATGAGCACATGGGCTTTCGGATTTGGGTAGGGAAGAATGCGGAGGCCAACGACAAGATGCTGCAGCAGTTCTCGGCCAAAGATGATCTGTGGCTGCACGCGCGGGATGTACCCGGATCACATGTGATCGTCAAACATCAGGCAGGAAAAAAATTTCCCAGGCCTGTCATTGAACGCGCGGCACAGCTGGCGGCCTATCATTCAAAACGTCGCGGTGAAAGTCTGTGTCCCGTCATCTTTGTGCCGCGGAAGTATGTTCGAAAGAGAAAAGGCGATCCCCCCGGGGCCGTTCATGTTGACCGGGAGGAAGTGATTCTGGCAACTCCGCTACCGTGAGACAAAGACGCTACTTAACGATGTTGATCTTGATGGTGTTCGCGCGTTGCTTTTCCCTGATCGGCATGCTGGCAAGCACAACAAATATGTCGCCCGGTACCACGTGTCCGTCGCGCTTCAGGATTTCTTCAACGTCGGCGATGGTTTCGTCGGTAGAATTGATCTTATCGTAGTAATACGCACTGGAACCCCAAACCAGGTTGATGCTTGTCAGGAGTTTTTTGTTCGCCGTGAACACGAAGATGTTCAGGTTAGGGCGGTGCGATGAAGACTTAAGCGCGGTGTAGCCCGTTGCCGTCATGCCTACGATGGCCTTTGCCCCTACTTCTTTTGCGAGCTTGCAGGCGGCAAGCACCACACAGTCGTTAATGTAGACGCTTGACTCCGGATCGGGATTATGGAAGTGGTAGTAGATCGATGGATTTTTTTCCACAGATACGATCGTGCGCACCATGCTTCGGATCACCTCGATCGGATATTTACCCGTAGCCGTTTCCGCGGAAAGCATAAGGGCGTCGGCCCCGTCCATTACCGAGTTGGCAACGTCGTTAGTTTCCGCGCGCGTGGGGCGCGGGTTCTCGATCATGCTTTCCATCATCTGAGTGGCAACGATGACGGGTTTACCCGCGGCGTTGCACTTCTCGATGATCATCTTTTGGACCATCGGAACTTCTTCAAGCCATATTTCAACACCAAGATCACCGCGTGCTACCATCACCGCGTCGGTGAGGGCGATGATTTCGTCGATGTTGCTAAGTGCTTCGGGCTTTTCGATTTTCGCGACGATCAGCGCTTTCGAGTTGTTGCGATTCAGAATGTCGCGCAAGCTCTGGATATCGGAACCTTTGCGTACGAACGATAGTGCGATCCAGTCGACATCGTTTTTCATTCCGAACTCGAGGTCGGCAAGGTCCTTCTCCGTAAGTGAAGGAGCGGAGACCTTTGTGAACGGAAGGTTGATTCCCTTTCGCGATTTCAGGGGACCGCCGTGTATGACCTCCGTGACAATTTCTTCATCGCGGATTTCCGTGACCTTGAGTTCGATCTTACCATCATCGACAAGTACGAGGTCGCCGACTCTTACGTCGCGTGGCAGGTCGGTATACGACGTACTCACGATCTCCCTGTTGCCAACGAGCTGACGGGTAGTGATGATAAGCGACTGACCGCGCTCGAGTACGGTACCGGGTTCAACTTCCTGAACTCTGATCTTCGGACCCTGCAGGTCTTGCAGCAGGGATATGGATGTGCCGAGTTCCTCGTTGAGTTCACGCACGTAATCGATTACCTTCTTGTGGTCTTCATGCGTACCGTGTGAAAAATTCAGACGGAACACATCAACACCTTCCATGATAAGGGCGCGCAGCATTTCCTTCGAGTTGGAAGCTGGCCCTACAGTAGCCACTATTTTTGTCTTGTTGAACGTAATCCTCTCAGGCATAGGTAGAATCTACAGGCTTAAGGCATGAAAAATCGTGTAAATGACGGTAAACATCTTCAGAACACAAAATTGCTTTTTGACTTTAATTCCTCTCTAGCTACCGACGCCGCCAGTTCAACGGAGGGGACCTGTTTAAGCTGTTCCAGGATGTTATCGCCGTCGTGGAATCGCGACAGCACGATAAAGTCGAAGTGTGGAAATTCCGGCGCGAGATAGTATCGTCCTCGTCCGTCGGCTGGTTTGTTGCGCAGCAGCTTGAGCGTGCTTGCGTGCGTCTCGAATGAGTAATGGGCGAAGCCTATGTGTACATTCTTAGGGAAGCCGACAGTGATGTCAGGCTCCTTGACAAGATGCACGCCGAGATGCTGGTTGAGTTCCCAGGCCAGCCGGTAGCCCTTCGCCGACGAAATGATCCCGTATACATCGAAATCAAAATCGTACTCAATGACGAGCTTCCTTTTCTTCATTTTTGATGCGCTATGAAGGGGTCTAGGCGGTCCGGGGCCCAATCAAAAAAGTTTGACAATATTCAGGTAAATATCTTTCTTTGCAAAGATTTTTAATCGTCTAAACCTCAAAAACATGTCCGAAATTGCACAAAAAGTAAAACAGATCATCATCGAGAAACTTGGTGTTGAAGAATCTGAGGTTACGCCTGAGGCAAGCTTCACCAATGACCTTGGTGCTGACTCCCTCGACACCGTCGAGTTGATAATGGAGTTCGAAAAGGAATTCAACATCTCCATTCCCGATGATCAGGCCGAGAACATTTCCACTGTAGGCCAGGCGATCTCTTACTTAGAGCAAAACGTTAAGAAGTAAATTGATCAATATTCTTCCATTACCACACCCCTTCTGCCATGACTTTAAAGCGAGTAGTAGTCACTGGGCTTGGTGCACTCACGCCGATCGGGAATACGGTTCGTCAGTTCTGGGACGGACTGAAGAACGGTACGAGCGGCGCGGCCCCTATTACTCGATTTGATGCCTCTCTCTACAAGACCAGGTTCGCCTGCGAAGTAAAAGATTTTGATATAGGAAATTACATGGACCGCAAGGAGGCCCGGAAGATGGACCCCTTTGCGCAGTATGCCATGGTAGTCGCTGACGAAGCGATACGTGACTCCGGCTTAGACCTCAACAAGGTTGACCCGGATCGTGCAGGGGTCATCTGGGGATCCGGAATAGGAGGTCTCCTGACTTTCCAGGAAGAAGTAAAACTGTACGCACGCGGTGACGGAACGCCGCGCTTCAATCCGTTCTTTATTCCGAAAATGATTCCCGACCTGAGCGCGGGTCACATTTCAATACGTTACGGCTTCAGGGGTCCCAACTTTGCTACGGTTTCCGCATGCGCTTCATCGACGAATGCAATCTATGACGCATTCACTTACCTGCGTTTGGGTAAAGCCGATATCATCGTAACGGGCGGTTCAGAAGCGGCAGTATGCGAAGCGGGTGTGGGAGGTTTCAACGCGCTGCGCGCGCTGTCTGAACGCAACGACTCGCCGGAGACTGCCTCACGTCCGTACGACAAGGACCGCGATGGTTTCGTGCTGGGTGAAGGCGCCGGCGCACTCATACTGGAGGAGTACGAACACGCCAGGAGACGGGGCGCAAAGATATACGCGGAGGTTCTCGGCGGCGGTATGTCGGCCGACGCCTACCACATCACCGCTCCACACCCCGATGGCGCTGGCATCATTCGCGTAATGTACAACGCGCTGGAGGATGCCAACATCTCAGCCGAAGAGGTTGACTATATCAACACTCACGGCACGTCAACACCGCTGGGCGACCTGGGAGAAATACGGGCCATCCAGCACGTCTTCGGCGAACATGCGTATAATATGAACATCAGTTCGACGAAGTCGATGACCGGTCACCTGCTCGGCGCGGCCGGCGCAATCGAAAGCATTGCGTGCCTGATGGCCATAAATGAGCACATCGTACCCCCTACCATCAACCACTTTACGGCTGACCCTGAGCTTGACCCCCGGCTCAATCTAACCTTTAATAAAGCGCAGGAACGCGAAGTGAACGTCGCCCTGAGCAACACATTCGGCTTCGGCGGGCACAATTTCTCCATACTCTTCAAAAAAGTGGGCTGATACCGGTGCATTGACAGAAGTATACCGGAATGCTTAAATTAGAGTTCAAATTGGTTCGGTTTTAGAAAGGCTGCTGCTTGGTCTGGAAAATTTTATCGATTCCGAAGGGTAAAAGGAAGAATGATGATCAAAAGCTGATTACGGCTATGCAAAACATAGCCGGTATATCGCCTTCCAACATCGAGCTATACCGGCTTGCCACCATTCATAGTTCCATTGCCCAGGAAGGCGGGAACGGATTCAAGGAATCCAACGAACGCCTGGAATATCTCGGAGATGCCATCCTCGGCGCCGCCGTCGCGGACTACCTGTTCAAAAAGTTTCCTTATAAGAACGAAGGATTCCTTACGGAAATCCGCTCAAGACTCGTGAACAGGGAATCCCTTAACATGCTCGCGCGAAAGATCGGCATCGCCAATATCGTTCAATACGATAAGAAGAACGCTCACCTCCAGCAAGTCATCCTCGGCAACACCCTGGAGGCGATTGTCGGCGCCATCTACCTCGACAAGGGGTATCTGCGCTGCAAGAAATTCGTGGTAGACAAACTCATCAACCCCTATCACGATCTCGACGCGCTGGTCAAGGCGAACTCGAACTACAAGAGCAAGATTATCGAATGGGCACAGCGGGAAGGAAAAGAAATTCGCTTCGAAATCATCTCTATTAAGAAAGGAAAGAACCACAAAGAATTTACTGCACAAGTAACCGTTAACGGGGAGCCCATGGGTACCGGCTTCGGCAACAGCAAGAAGAAGGCTGAACAGGATGCAGCCTTCAAGGCGTGAAATCCCCCGGCACACTGAACAGAAAAAAATTA
>QGUY01000195.1 GCA_003242315.1 Bacteroidota bacterium | reverse complement strand
AGTAACTATCAAGGATATTGCCCGGGAGCTGGGCATCTCGCCCTCGACGGTATCCCGCGCACTCAAAGACCATCCTGACATTAGTCCGGAAACAAAACGCGCTGTTAATGAGCTGGCGGAGAAGTTGAATTATCAGCCCAACATTGTCGCACTCAGCCTCAGACAGAGCAAGACCAACACGTTGGGCGTAATCATTCCGGAAATTGTCCACTTTTTCTTTTCCACCGTCATCAGCGGAATTGAAGATGTTGCCTATAGCGCCGGATACAATGTGATCCTGACGCAATCCAACGAATCATCACAGCGCGAGATCACCGACATGAAAGCGCTGTTTAACAGCCGCGTTGACGGCATGCTACTGTCGCTTTCGCGCGAGACAACGAACTTCGACCACATCGACGCAATGCTTGCCAAGGGTGTTCCCATGGTGTTCTTCGACCGCGTTTACGATCATCCCGGAACCAGTAAGGTGATTGTAGACGACCGCGGTGGCGCTCGTGAAGCTACATTGCACCTAATTGACCAGGGATGCAAGCGCATTGCGCACATTGAAGGTTCGCCGAACCTTGATATCACACGTCAGCGTCTGGAAGGATATCTTGACGCGCTGAAAGAGCGCAATATGCCAATCGACGAAAGCCTGATCATTCCTTGTCCTGATGCTAGCATTGAGGCGGGCAAAAAATCCACCGAGCGCCTGCTCAGCATGTCTCCCCTGCCGGATGGCATATTTGCCACCAACGACCCGGTGGCCATGGGTGCAATGCAGGTCATCCGCGCCAAAGGCCTTTCAATCCCTGACGATATCGCGATTGTAGGTTTCAGCAACTGGTTGTTCAGTTCCATGATGGATCCGCCGCTCTCGTCCGTCGACCAGCCCGGATTCGAAATGGGTCAGGAGGCTACCAAACTTCTCATCAGTCAAATCGAAAGCCGCTCGAAAGACGACGTCGAACTGAAGCCGGTGACGAAAGTGCTGAAAACAAAACTTATCATCCGGGAATCTTCCCTGAAAAAGAAATCATAACTCGCCCTGAAGCGATCTCCGATCTGCTTCGGGAGGGCAGAATTACTCTATGGCGCAGGGAATAACATCCAGGAGTCTGGGTGATCTCGTTTCATTTGTCACGCACGGCGCGGCACTCCATGGTGACACCACATTTGGAAAATTTCGGGTAACTGCGTACTCAGGTTCGGTTGTCCGCATTGATGCAACGCTTGACGAGTTCGATGATTTTTCATATGCGATAGTCGTTGAACCGTCCGACAAATCATTGATCGTCCGCGACAGCGGAGACGTTCTTGAGGTTTCGCTTTCCACATTCAATATCCGAATCGCCAAATACCCCGTACGTTTTTCGTTTGTCACGAAAGACGGACGCGTCATCAACGAGGACCATTCGTTCGGCATCAGCTGGATCGGAGAACAAGTGACGAGCTATCGGAAACTTCAGGAAGGGGAACGCTTTATCGGACTTGGCGAAAAAACCGGACCGCTCGATAAACGGGGCATGGGATTTCAGAACTGGAACACCGACAGCTATGGTTTTCCGCTCAATGCCGATCCGTTGTACTGCACCACGCCGTTCTACATCGGCATACACAACCAATTGGTATACGGCATATTCTTCGACAACAGCCATAAATCCTTCTTCAACTTCGGCGCGTCGAACAACCAGTTCTCAAGTTTCTCGACTGACGCAGGAACCATGCGGTACTATTTCATGCACGACTCCGGCGTGGCTGACATTCTTCGCGACTATACGTGGCTTACAGGGCGGATCCCACTTCCTCCACGATGGAGCATCGGGTACCAGCAATGTCGCTACAGTTACTATCCGGACGTAGAGGTGCTCAGCGTCGCCCGTACGTTTCGTGAAAAAGATATTCCCGCAGACGCAATCGTCCTGGACATTCACCACATGGACGAGTTCAAAATATTCACCTGGAACAATAGCCACTTTCGTGATCCGCCGCGGCTCATTCGTGAACTGCGCGACATGGGTTTCCAGGTGATAGTGATCTGTGATCCCGGCATTAAGGTGGAGCCCGGGTATCACGCCTACGATGAAGGCATGCGCGAGGGCGTATTCCTCAAGTATCCTGATGGCAGTCCCTACACCGGACAGGTTTGGCCGGGTTGGTGTCACTTCCCGGATTTTACAAATCCGGCAACACGCGAATGGTGGAAGAAGCTGTTCAGCATCTACACCGATCTGGAAGTCCGCGGCTTTTGGAATGACATGAATGAAATTGCCACGTGGGGAAACATGGTGCCCGAAAATGTAGAGTTCTCATTTGAAGGGAATCGGGGTACCATGCGATCAGGACGCAACATTTATGGATTGATGATGGCGCGGAGCACCTATGAAGCCGCGCGAAGCCAGCTAAGCGGCAAGCGTCCCTTCAACCTCACGCGCGCGGGCTATTCAGGCGTGCAGCGCTATGCAGCGGTATGGACCGGCGACAACGTGTCGTACGACGAACACATGCTGCTCGGCGCACGCATGACGAGCAATATGGGACTCGCGGGAATCTCATTCGCCGGTTACGATGTAGGCGGCTTTGTGGGCGACGCGCATGCGCGTCTGTTTGCACGATGGATTTCCATCGGATCATTCGCACCCTTCTTCCGTGGTCATACGATGATCAACAGTCGAGACTCTGAGCCATGGTCGTACGGTGAGGAAGTCGAGCAGATCGCACGCAACTATATACGCTTCCGCTATCAACTCATGCCCTATCTGTACTCGGTGTTTTATGAGTCGTCGCAGACGGGCATGCCGGTTCAGCGTTCGCTGGCAATCGACTACACTTTTGACCAGCGCGTTTACGACCATCGGTATCACAACGAATATCTCTTTGGCCCTTATCTCCTGGTGTGTCCTGTGGAGAGCTCTCGCGACCTGGCGCGTGTATTTCTTCCAGAAGGTGAATGGTATTATCTGTACGACGGAACGCGATATGAAGGCAACGCTGAAGTTGCCGTCGACTGCCCTATGGCCCGCCTCCCTGTCTTCGTCAAGGCCGGCGCCATCCTTCCTATGCAGCCGGTGATGCCAAACACCACGATGACACCCGACGTTATGACGATTCATCTTTATCGGGGAAAGGATGCGACAACCTTCTGGTACTACACCGACGACGGCGAAACGTTTGACTACCTGGATGGTAATTATCACCGCCGCGCTATTGCCTACGTTCCGGAAACGCGCACACTAACCCTCGGGGCAGTCGAAGGAACATACGCATCGCCTGTGCGGACGTTGCGCCTTGCCCTGCACGGTTTCGACGATGCCGGCGATAGCGTCGTGGTGAATGGCGTACCTCACGAACTGCGCCAGGAAACACTTCATTTCTTTGGTCCACTCGAAAAGTTTGATCCCTTTTATGATCCAGCGCCGGTTAGTGGGGAGTTGGTGCGTGTTGCTGAGATGACGTATGAGAGTGGGGCTGTTGTGATTGAGCTGTAGGGATAGTTGCAACTGCTCCTGGTATTGTCGGTTTCGTTTCTTTTGCTGACTTTAGCCAGATCGCCGACCATACACTATCCGAATGACGATGACGCCTCTCCCTAAGCCGCGGATGACCTTCTGGCAAATCTGGAACATGAGTTTCGGCTTCATGGGGATCCAGCTCGGCTTCGCGCTGCAGAACAGTAATGCAAGTGGTATCCTTCGCAACTATGGCGCTGAGATCGAACAGTTGTCGTGGTTCTGGCTTGCCGCGCCAATTGTTGGTATGATTGTTCAACCTATTGTCGGGCACTACAGCGACCGCACATGGAACCGGTTAGGTCGCCGTAAACCCTACTTCCTGGCGGGTGCGTTGTTTTCTTCGTGCGCGCTCATCCTGATGCCCAACGCCTGGATACTTGGATCGCTTGCGCCACTGATGTTCATCGGTGCGGGCTTCCTGATGATCATGGATGCAAGCTTCAACCTGGCAATGGAGCCTTTTCGTGCTCTGGTTGCTGATAACCTTCCTGAGGAGCAGCGTACCCTGGGCTTCTCAGTACAGACATCACTCATCGGCGTTGGCGCTGTTGTAGGCTCCTGGCTTCCGTGGGCGCTTGCGCGTTTCGGCGTATCGGATACTGCGCCTGATGGAGAAGTGGCGCCCAACGTTCAGTTCGCTTTTTACATTGGTGCCGTACTGTTCATCCTCACCATCCTATGGACGGTAATGCGGACACACGAATTTTCGCCTGAAGACTACGAGCGTTATCATGGAAAGTCGGAAGACCGGCGGAGTGGCCTGCTCACAATATTCCGCGACTTCTCCAGGATGCCGCGCACGATGCGGCAACTCGGTCTTGTGCAGTTTTTTTCATGGTTTGCACTATTCGGAATGTGGGTCTTTACCACGGACACGATCGCAACCCACATCTTCGGACTTCCCGTCACCGACAGAAGTTCTCCCGCCTATCGCGAGGCACAGAGCTGGACAGGGATCATCTTCGGCGTGTACAACCTTGTCTCAGCCATCTATGCCCTCTTCCTGGCAAAGATTGCCGCGCGCATCGGTAGGAAAAAGACGCACGCCTTTTCTCTTATCCTGGGCGGCATTGGACTCTTGTCCTTCTACTTCGCCCCGAACAAGGAGTTCCTCATCCTCTCCATGGTTCTTGTAGGCATAGCATGGGCCAGCATTCTGGCGATGCCCTATGTGATCCTGTCCAGTTCCATCCCGGCGGGCAAGATGGGTATTTACATGGGGATCTTTAACTTTTTCATCACCATTCCCCAGATTCTGAACGGGCTTATTGGGGGGCCGATGGTACGACACATATATAATAATGAGCCGGTGTACGCCCTGGTATTGTCGGGCATTTTCTTCATTTCCGCGGCCATAAGTGTGATTTTCGTGTATGATCCGGCCGATCTGAGGGGCAAAGCCTCCGGAACAGTGCCACGTACGATTTGACGTGTTTCTGTCCGGTTTTGTCACACCTAAGTGCGTAACTTCGGCACGGATTTTATTCCTTACCTCAATTGCTATGGCGCAGAGATTTTTTTGGTTAGCGGCCGCCGTACTTTTTTTGGCCGCGTGCAGTTCCGGCAAAAAGGCCTACGAACGCGGTGATTACTACGAGTCGGTAATGAAGGCGGTTCAACGCCTCCGGCAGAATCCTGGTCACGAAAAATCGCAGGAAACCCTCAAAAACGCCTACCCCCTGGCGGTTGACTTCCTGGCGACGCAGGCACAGAATGAAATTACCTCCAATTCCCCTTACAAGTGGCGGAACGCTATCCAGGCTTACACATCTATTAATAGCATGTATGAGGCGATTCGGCAATGCCCGGGCTGCCTCAAGGTGATACGGAATCCGAAGGAATACTACTCCGAAATCGGCCCTTTGAAGGAAAAAGCCGCCGAGGAAAGCTACAATTCCGGTATTGCCGCCCTTATGAAAGGCACCCGGGAGGACGCCAAGAGAGCCTATTTCCTATTCCAGGAAACCAATCAGTACGTCGAAGGCTACAATGACGTCCTGGAATACATGGACAAGGCCAAATTCCTCGCGACGGTTAAAGTAGTGGTTGAACAAATCCCCGTTCCCGCCAGGTATGACCTGAGCGGGGGCTTTTTCCAGGACCAGATCGAAGAATTTCTGCACCGGAACTACACGGACGACGGCTTTGTGAAGTTTTTCACCCCTGAAGAAGCACAGTCGGTCAACCTGCAGGAAGTTGACCAGATCATGCGCATAGCCTTCGACGATTTCAGCGTGGGCAACGTCCGGATGACGGAACGTGAAGAGACCCTCACCCGCGATAGTGTTAAAATCGGCGAGACCAAGGTTGAGGGCAAAACCATTCCAGTTTATGGCACCGTAAAAGCCAAGCTGACGACCTACAGGAAGGAAGTGGTTTCTACGGGATTGCTCAGCATGGTGATTCTGGATGCCCGCACCGGCGGGGTCCTTACCCACCGCAAGTTTAACGGCCAATACACGTGGGTCAGCAGCTGGGCCCGATTCAATGGCGATGAGCGGGCACTTACCGATGAGCAGCTGGCCCTTTGCAAACTCCGGGAAATGCAGCCACCCGTACCGCAGGAGCTGTTCCTGGAATTCACGCGGCCGATATACAATCAGATCATTCCGGCGATTCGGAGTTTCTACCAGAACTACTGATTAGTGATTTTTGATTTTTGATTTTTTGATTTGGGCCCCGCTGAAACCGGTGTTCGGTTTCGGCAAAGCGTTCATTTCACCGCGCTGCGTCGATTGGGCTTCAAATCACAAATCACAAATCAAAATTCACTAATCACTAATCAAAACCTTTTTCCTCCTGCCGCGGTTTACCATGCAGACACTACCTTAGTGGTATGAAATACTCTTTTGCATCCGCTGTGCTGGTCCTGTTTTTCTTTGGCAGTTCTTGCGGGCAGCGGAATAATCAAACTTCGGTCAACGCTATGTCCAATCAACCAATTCCGGAGGGCAGCCAGCTGGCGACCTTCGGCTCCGGGTGCTTCTGGTGTACGGAAGCGATCTTTCTTGATGTGAAAGGTGTACTGAAAGTTCAGTCGGGCTATTCAGGCGGTACAGTGGAGAATCCTACCTATAAACAGGTATGTACCGGCACCACAGGTCATGCTGAAGTGGTGCAAATCACCTATGATCCATCTGTAATCACCTATGACGAGCTGCTTGAGATTTTCTGGCACACACATGATCCCACCACGCTTAACCGTCAGGGCAATGACGTGGGAACACAATACCGTTCAGTGATCTTCTACCACAATGAAGAGCAGCGAAAGCTTGCAGAACACTACAAGCAGAGGCTGAACGAAGAAAATGTGTTCGGCAAACCGGTTGTAACCGAGATATCACCGTTCAAGGCGTTCTATGTGGCAGAGGACTACCACCAAAACTACTACGCCCTGAACAGTAACGCACCGTACTGCACCTTTGTTATACAACCCAAGGTGGAAAAATTCAGAAAGGTGTTCGCCAACAAGCTGAAGACGGAGAAGCAAACTCAATGAAAAAAAAATTATTCATTAGGTGAAACCTATAAACCAGGTATTCGTTTTCTAAACCAAGAGTAGAGTAATTCTTCTCATAGGTTTAGGTTTAGGTAACAAAAAAGCCCCGAGACGCGGGGCTTTTTTGCTTTGTAGTTTAATTTCCAGATATCCGCTAACGATCTCCTTTCTGTCAAGGCGGAACCTAACTCACCTGGTAAGCTATTTCCATGATCTTTACTACTTCGCCGGAGCGGTTGACGATCGGTGAGAAGCTTGACCTCAGCCGTATGGTTTCTCCGCGCTTGGTCATGCGTACAAAGACGCCCGTCTTGGATATGCCGCCGGCAAGGTCTTTCCAGAAGTGACGGAACTCTTCGCTCATCTTTTCCTCCTTGGTAGCGAAGATGCGCTGGTGTTCTCCCAGAACTTCGTCCTGGTTGTATCCCATCATGTCGAGGTAATTCGCATTGATCCTCGTGATTTTGCCATCGGTATCGTATTCGGCAACCGCCATAGAGGCGTTGATCGCCTGCATCGTACTTTCCGTTTCCGCCTGGCTGCGCTGCATTTCTTCCTGCGTTGCCTGCAGCTCTTCCTGTTTTTT
>QGUY01000487.1 GCA_003242315.1 Bacteroidota bacterium | reverse complement strand
ATAAATGACATCGCGTATTTCCTGCTGTTGCGGCGGTTCGACAACCGTGGGTCGTGGTATTTCCCTGGAACCGCGCGGAATGTCTTTGAAGTACAGGTCGATAAGCTTCTTTGTTTCGTCAATATTGATGTCTCCTGCTATCGACAGCGTTGCGTTTTGAGGCACATAGAACGTTTTGTAAAAATCGATGAACTCATCCAACGTTGCCTCGTTCAGGTGATCCAGCGATCCGATCGTAATCCAGCGGTATGGATGGACCTTGAATGCCCTCCTGAAAAGTTCATACTGAAAGCTCATATACGGCTGATTGTCGATCCGTTGCCGTTTCTCTTCCTTGACTACTTCACGTTGCGTTTCCACGCCAATGGAATCGATCTTTGCGTGAAGCATACGCTCCGATTCAATCCACAGTCCTAACGCCAGCTGATTCGAAGGCAGGACTTCATGATAGAATGTACGGTCCTGCATGGTATATGCATTGAGGACACCGCCCGCATTCCTGATGTATTTGTCGATTTCTCCCCGTCCAATGTTTTCAGATCCTTCGAAGAGGAGGTGTTCAAAGAAATGGGCAAATCCGGTGCGGTTCGGGTCTTCATTTTTTGAGCCAACGTGATAGAGGACGGTGACTGCCACAATTGGGGTGGTGTTGTCCTGGTGCAGGATGACGTGTAATCCGTTATCAAGATCGTACTCGACGAATTCGATCTTTCTTGCCTGACCATGACTTACATGAAAGGTGAATAGAACGAGAATGAGAATAAGGATCTTTTGCATAAAGATGAATTTAGTTTATGAAAATACGCCTTTGTTTTGGTGGCGCCAAAAGGGCTCACGCAATCAGATCTTCCAGGATACGGGCCGCATGTCCGGGTTCCAACCGGGGTCCGTATTGCGCCACCACGCGCGATGATGCGAGCGAAGCCAGCTTTCCTGCTTCGGCATGGCTGCGGTTGTGGGTAATGCCATAGAGGTACGCTCCCGCGAACATATCGCCGGCACCGTTTGTATCCTTAGCCCTCACGCGGTACGGTTCAATCTCGATGAAGGTGTCACCATCATATATTAACGCTCCGTTGGCACCGAGCGTTATCGCGAAACGCTTGGCCAGCTGACGAAGTCTTTCGCGCGCCTCCTCCAGCGTATTGCTGCTGGTAATCGTCATCGCCTCTTCTTCGTTGCAGAACAACAGGTCCACGCTTGCGCCGATTACTTCTTCGAATTGTTTGCTGAAGTAGCGGACCATATTGGGATCAGATAGGGTCAGGGAGGTACGCACATTGTAGCGTTCGGCAAGGCGTTTCGCTTCCTTCAGCGCCTCGAGTCCTTTGGGTGCCGCTACCAGATAACCTTCGAGGTATACGTATTCCGACCGCCGGAGCACCTCTTCATCAAGGTGCTCCGGTGCCAGAAAGGAACTGATTCCCAAGAACGTATTCATCGTGCGGTCAGCGTCGGGAGAGGTCATCACCAAACACTTGCCGGTAATTCCTTCCGGGCATGTATCGTATCGCAGGTTTGTGTCGACGCCATTTCTCCTGAGGTCCTCCAGGAAGAACTTGCCGAGGCTATCCTTTGCGACAAGGCAGGAATAGAAAGCCGATCCGCCGAACTGGGCGACAGCGATCACGGTGTTACCTGCCGAACCGCCACAGGCCATCTTGCTTTTCTTCATGTCGATGACGCCGGTGAGGTAGTGCTGGCGCTTTTCATCCACCAGGGTCATGACCCCCTTCTCGATACCGTGGGTCACGAAAAAAGAGTTGTCAACCTCTGTGACTATATCCACCAGCGCATTACCGATCCCGTAGACATCGTATTTGCGATCCATAAGCCGTAATTCAAACCACAAGAATAGTGAAAAGAAACCTACTTCGGCGTAATGCCAAGCGTCATCTTGTATTTTCCCGGGCGGTTCGGGTAGTCCGTAATAAAACCGTCAACACCCAAAGCCTTCAGACTTAGCATGTCCGACTCATCATTGACAGTCCATGGAATAACCCGGATACCCTCTGTCTTTTATAAAAATCTGACGTGTCAGACAAAAAACTCTGG
>QGUY01000486.1 GCA_003242315.1 Bacteroidota bacterium | reverse complement strand
AAACGGGATCTAAGACCGTCTCGGTGGGCCGGAAATTTGTAAAAGAGACAAGGGCCCCGACAAGGTCGGGGCGAAGGACCCCCGGGATAGCGCATGCTCTAAATTACTTGCACACCAATCACACCCCACATATAAAATACGGATTCATCAAATCCTCCTTATTATACCTCAGCGGCTCGCCCGTCTTCGCATCTACTGTCCTTAGCCCGACTTCCCTCACGATCACGTCCGCTGCCGCGGAGTCCCATTCCATGCAGGGCACATATCGCGGATAAAGGTCGGCGTCGCCGCGGGCTACGGCCATGAACTTGAGGCTGCTGCCTGCGGAGATGAGCTTCGGTTCTTTCAGTTTGGAGATGTATTCACGCGTAGCATCGTTCATGTGAGAGCGCGAGGCAACGACGCGAAGTCCGGGTTGCGAAAGGTCTGCCGGTGTTCTTCGTGCCAATCGGGTAAGTGAACCGTTCGCGCGAAGCCACGCGCCATTGCCGCTCGTCGCGTAGTATACGTCGCGCGTCACAGGCAATGCCACCACGCCAAGGACGGGCACGTTGTGGTGAATGAGCGCAATGTTGACCGTGAACTCTCCGTTGCGTTTTAAGAATTCCTTTGTTCCATCAAGTGGATCGACCATCCAGAATTGCTCCCAGTGTCTTCGTTCTTCGTACGGAATGTCAGCACCCTCTTCGCTTAAGACGGGGAACCCCGTCTCGGACAGCCGCTTGTCGATAATGCTGTGAGAGCGCCTGTCCGCCAACGTTAGCGGCGAATCGTCTCCCTTGCGCTCGGTTTCAAAGTCGGGAGAGGCGTATACTTCCAGTATCGCGTCGCATGCGGCTCTAGCGGCATCGATGGCAATGGGAAGAAGCGATTGCAGTTCGGATTCGTTCATAGTAATTGGTAATTCAGGAGTCGCCTGACGGCGACAAGCTTTCACCGCAAAGGCGCAGGGGCGCTAAGACGCTATGAGCTTGTTTGAACCACATAAGGCACATAGAATTCAACACATAGAGCACATAGAAGTATCCCTTAAGATTTCTTCGCGCCTCCGCGCCTCCGCGGTTAAAGAACATCAACACGCCGGTAGGCGACTTCCCCCAAATTCTACGTGTCCTAAGATTTCTCCGCGTCCCCGTGCCTCCGCGTCTTCGCGGTGAAACCCTCTGCGCCTTATTACCCCTCCGCGCCTTAATAATCCTCCGCGCCTAACCCCCTCCAATTCTCGGCAATACAAAATCCAATAACGCTTTGACGGAATCGTCCACCGACTGTTCCGCCGTCCGTATCACAATATCCGGATGTTCCGGCGGCTCATAAGGAGAGTCGATGCCCGTGAAATTCCGAATCTGTCCGGCACGCGCTTTTTTGTAGAGACCCTTCGTATCGCGTTGTTCACACACCTGCAGGGGACAGTCGACAAACACTTCGATGTGATTTTCAGGTCCGACGATTGTTCTCACCATATCGCGATCAGCGCGAAAGGGAGAGATGAAGGCTGACAACACGACAAAGCCGGCGTCCACAAATAACTTCGACACCTCGCCAATCCTGCGGATGTTCTCGACACGGCCTTCGTCAGTGAACGACAAATCCTTGTTCAGACCGGACCGAATGTTGTCACCGTCAAGTAGATATGTGAGGTAGCCTTTGCTGTGCAGGACTGCCTCCAGTTGAACTGATAACGTCGACTTCCCGGAACCTGATAATCCGGTAAACCAGATAAGGGTCGCGCGTTGCTTTAGCAATGCCTCCCTCTGCGCTCGGGTTACCTTGGTTTGGGTAGGGTAGAGGTACAAGGTGGTAGAAGTTTAAGTGTTTATGTGTTTATGTGCTTACGTGTTTACGTTGGTTGGCGGCAAGTTACAAAGTTTATTAAAAAGCACCTGTCATCCTGAGCCCGAAGGACGAAGGACCCAGCATCGAGTACGCAGTGCTTTTATAAAATCAAAGACCATAATAACCCAAAATAAAACTCACGCACACCATCGCATACACCACTGTCAGTGGCACGCCCACTTTCAGAAAATCGCGGAACGTATAACCACCGGGACCGTA
>QGUY01000485.1 GCA_003242315.1 Bacteroidota bacterium | reverse complement strand
GCTCGGCCCCGGGATTGTCTCCGCCGATGCGCGCCAGGTATTCAGGGAAATGCGGATCGGCACCGCGCACCCGTCTGAAGAAGAACTGGCGCGTGTGCGTCATCACTTGGTGGGGACGCACTCCATTCACGAATCCTACAACGCCGCTGCCTACGGCGCCGAAGCCCTCGCCATAATTAATGACCTGTTTACGCGACACGAATACGTGATACTTTGCGGGGGATCAGGACTATACATTAAAGCGGTACTTGAAGGTTTTGACCACATACCCGATGTCGACCCGGCCATACGGGAAAACCTGAACCGCGAATACCAGGAAAAAGGACTTTCGTGGCTCCAGGAGAAGATGCGTGATCTCGATCCCGAATACTATGGCGTCGTGGATCAGCAGAATCCGCAGCGGTTGCTCCGGGCACTGGAAGTGCGTATCGGCACCGGCAGGTCAATCGCAAGCTTTCGAAGCCAGCGAAAGGGGACGCCACCCTTTCCGGTGATCAAGATTGGTCTTACCATGGAGCGGAAGGCACTGTACCGGGCTATCGATGAGCGTGTGGACCGGATGGTGGAAGCCGGTCTGTTTGAAGAGGCAATGGCGCTGTATCCATACCGACACTTGAATGCGCTGCGTACGGTCGGATACCAGGAAATATTTCATTATATCGAAGAGCGGTACGACAAGGCGGAAGCGATTGCCCTCATTAAGCAACACACAAGAAATTATGCGAAGCGGCAACTGACATGGTTCCGGCGCAACCCGGAGTATGCGTGGTTTGATCCCGAAGATATGGAGGCTGTATTGGCTCACATCGCGGTAAAGTCGCACGACCTGAAATCGTGAAATGGAAAAGAAGGTACTCATCATCACTTACTATTGGCCGCCCTCCGGAGGGAGTGGTGTGCAGCGATGGTTGAAGTTCGTGAAATACCTTCCAGAGTTTGGGTGGCAGCCTTACGTGCTTACCCCTGAGAATCCTTCGTTCGCAATTCGCGACGAGTCCCTGTTGGCAGATGTCAACCCTGCTGCCGACGTCTTCAAGCTACCCATATGGGAACCGTACGACATCTTCCTGCGACTGTCATCGTTCGGTGGAAAAAAACGCGCAGCCAAACCTACCGACCTGGTAGGAGGAAAACGTTCACTCTTCCAGACAATTGCAACGTGGATAAGAGGCAACCTTTTACTCCCGGATCCTCGTCGCTTCTGGATCCGACCCGCATCGAAATTCCTGGAAGGATTTATCCGCGACAACGACATCGGTGTGATGGTGACGACAGGGCCACCACACAGTATACATCTTATCGGGGCGCGACTGAAAAAGAGGTTTCCTTCAATTCGATGGATTGCTGACTTCAGAGATCCGTGGAGTCAGTGGGGTCTGCTCGACAGTCTTATGACTAGTGACTGGGCACGCGCCATCCATCGCCGGCTCGAAGCGAAGGTGCTTCGTTCCGCTGACGTGCTCGTGACAGTGACTCCATTTTATTCGCGACAATTCGGGGAACTTGCCGGTCGTCGCGTTCATATGATCCCAAACGGATATGACGAAGACGATGTGAAGCGGATTCGATATGTAAGGTCGTCACACTTTATTATTCGTCATGTCGGCATCGTCAACGAACGTTGTAACCCACGGCCTTTTATGGATGTTCTGCGGAATCTTGTGCGCGCGCGCGACACATTCGCTAATGATTTGAAGGTAGAATTTGTTGGCGAAGTCCACCCCGCGTTTCGTTCTGAGATCGAGACAGACGACGTCCTCTCGAGATACACGTCGTTCGTCGGCAACATACCCCGCGATGCGCTGATGGAACGATATGGCGATTCATCGTTACTGCTTCTTGTTTTGCATGGTTACCGTGACGCCGAAGGATATCTCCCCGGCAAACTTTTCGAATACATAGCGACGGGATTCCCTGTTCTCGGTGTTGGTCCACCCGACGGAGACGCCGCAGCGTTGTTGAAGGAGAGCGGCGCAGGCTCCATGATCGCCGCAGAAGATGCGAAGGGTATCGAGCAGTATGTTCTCAATACTTACGCCGCCTGGAAGGAAAACAAA
>QGUY01000194.1 GCA_003242315.1 Bacteroidota bacterium | reverse complement strand
AATTTCAGGCAACACTGGGTGATAACAATGCACAATGAGGAGACTTATCCCCTTGGGCTGTGGAAATTCCACAGTAAATGCACGCCAGGAAGCCCAATTATGTCCTGAGAAGAACGGGCATAGTTTTTCAAGATGTCATTTGCGGAGGCCGACTGCATGGGCGCGAAAAAGCATTCAAAACAGATCGACGAATACGAAGCGAAGCGTGATTTCAGTCGGACCCCCGAACCGACAGGCCTACGCAACAGCAGTTCGACGGATCGTTCGCGAAAAAAATACGTCGTGCAACGGCACGCGGCGAGAAGCTTGCATTACGATTTCAGACTGGAGGCAGACGGCGTACTGAAAAGTTGGGCCGTGCCTAAAGGCCCTCCGGCGAAGTCGGGCGAAAAACGCCTGGCGATCATGGTCGAGGACCACCCACTTTCGTATGCCTCCTTTGAGGGCACCATTCCCGAGGGAAATTACGGAGCGGGGGACGTGAAGATCTGGGATGAGGGATGGTATGAGACTGATTCAGGCGATAGTGACAAGAGCATTCTTGCGAATTTGAAGAAAGGCAAACTGGACGTGACACTTCACGGCCGACGATTGAAGGGAAGGTATTTGCTCACCCGATTTAAGAGCGAAGGTGGAGATCAATGGCTTCTCATAAAGACTAAGAACAAGACCTCTCGCAGCAAAGCGGGTGCACAAAGCAAATAATATGGCTGGCAAGACGAAAGAGAAAGAACGGGTTTCCACTTCTTCCCCGGATGGGGAAGACTACATGGTTAAACTCGACGGCAAGAAAGTAAAGCTGACAAGCCTGGATAAGTTCTATTGGCCCGAGGAAAAAATCACGAAGGGTGATCTTATTTACTATTACACGACAATTCATCCCTACATCCTACCATACCTTGTCAATCGCCCTCAGAATCTGAAGAGAAATCCTGACGGCATCCGTGACGATGGCTTTTATCAAAAGGATGCCGGCGATGAAGCCCCTTCGTGGGTGAAGAGCATAGTAATCCGTGCAGAGAGTACTGGGAAAGATGTCGATTATATTATCTGTAATGATCAGGCCACCCTTACGTATCTCAACAATCTCGGTTGTATAGAATTGAATCCCTGGAATTCCACCGTGAAGCACCTGGACAAACCGGACTACATGGTGCTTGATATTGACCCCCCCGATGATAAGTCGTTCGACCGTGTTGTCGAAATCGCCCTGGCCATCAAAGAAGTAATGGATTCCATGGAGGCCCCGTGTTATTGTAAGACATCAGGTGCGACGGGCCTTCACGTGTATGTTCCACTGGGTGCGCGTTACACGTACGAAACGGTACGGCCTTTTGCGAAGGCCATTGCAGAGTATGTCACAGCGAGACATTCGGACATTGCAACTACGGAACGATCCCTGTCCGAAAGGAAGGGACGGGTTTACGTTGATTACCTACAGAACAGTCGAGGTCAGACGCTCGCAGCTCCCTACAGTGCGCGGCCTGTGCCTGGCGCGCGCGTGTCTACGCCGCTACAATGGCCCGAACTCAAGCACGGTGTGAGCCCGAAGGACTTTACCATTTTCACAGTACCCAAGCGATTGGATAAGCTCGGAGATCTTTTCGAGGGTGTTCTAAAGGAGCGAATCGATCTGGAAAAGGGTCTTGAGATTCTTGAGAAGAAAGAAAAGCGGGGAGAGAAGCTGGACGAATGAAATGAAATTATCGCAGAGTTTAACTTAAAACCATACAACTATGTTACGCTGGGCTCTCATCTTTTTTGTAGTGGCGATTATCGCTTCATTGTTCGGCTTTGGAGGCATTGCCGAAGGTGCAGCTTCCATTGCGAAGGTGCTGTTCTACATCTTTATCGCGCTGTTTCTTCTCACACTGATATTGGGCTTGTCGATCTTTCGACGGTAGCAAGGCAGAGTTCCGGCAGATTGAGGGTGTTCAGTGTTTCCGGATGAACAGACTTTGTGCTTTGAAATTGTTGTTTCATTCTACACCGCGAGGAAAAGAATGGACACCAAAAGCCATGGTCAGGCCAATTCAATACTGTTTGTGGGTAAATAAAGTTTGGCACAAACCTTCGAAGGCATTTGATGAAATCATGTTAAATCAGAAAAGTTTTCAACTATGAAACGATCACTCTTAATCTTTGCTGTTCTGATGCTCTTCGGATGGACAGCTGCTGTTGCTCAGCAGCGTGACACGACCGCCACGCAACAACAAGTACCTGAAGGCATGGTAGAAATCCAGGCTAGTGAAGTTCCCGCTCCTGTTCAGGAAGCGTTGAGAAGCGCAAACTACACAGGCTGGGAACAAGGTACATTCTACCGGAATGAAAACTCCGACCTGTATCTCGTTGAGATAGGTGAAGGTGCTGATGCCAAGCATTACTATTTCGACAAGAACGGAACGCCAACTATGGCTCCGCGACAAGAAGAGTAAGCATTTCCATCCAAGCAACAGGCTGTCCCGAACGACAGCCTGTTGTTTTTTTCTGTGAACAGAATTCCCCAATCCCGTCCATCGACGCCGAGCGACCGCTGCCCGAATTTTTTTCTTTCCCCCTTGACCAATTCTTCCCGCAATAACCCGAATTGCTTATTTTTAATACGACATTGTTGTGTGAGAATCCACCTTGGGCAGGTCGGAGAAGCATGGGCTCCGGCAGCCGAAGTGTTTCCTCCTGCGCGATTGTTCCCGGACGTTGACCGAGAACCGTGAGGTGGATAATACTTGTGGCTTGAAACAACAGCCAACCTGAACTTAACTCTGCACGGATGCGAGACCCTTCGCTCACGACTGGCCGGGATATGCCCGATGTGGCGCTCCTCAATAACTTACGTGTGGGCCTTTACACCTGTGACCGCCAGGGCAACATCACCTCATTTAATGACAGAGCGGCGGAGTTGTGGGGATATCGCCCTTCAGACAATGTTCGTTTTTGGGGATTTCACAAATCCTGGCAATCTGATGGCAGCGAAATCCACCCTGAAACTTCTCCGATGGCCACAGCCCTTCGTGAAGAACGAACTTTTCACGGCCTTGAAATGTGGGTCGAACAGCCCGACGGTAACCGATATTTCGCGGGGATCACCATCGATCTGATCCGCAATGAATCAGACGCCGTCGTGGGAGCGGCCGCAATGATTCGCGACATCACGGACGAGAAAGCCGCGACGAAAGATTTTATTACCGACACCGAACGACGATATCGGACGCTGATCAAAACGCTGCCGGTGGCGGCGTACGTGTGCGACCTCGAAGGTCGGCTCACCTTATATAACGATGCTGCCGTCCGACTTTGGGGCCGCGAACCCAGGGATGAGGACAAATGGTGTGGAGCATTGCGCGTGTACACACTCGACGGCACACCCGTCCCTCCCGATGAATGCCCCATGGCACAAACGGTGAAATTGGGACGGGCTGTTGAAGACGAAGTGATCCTTCTGGAACAACCCGACGGCACTATGTTGTACGTCCTGCCGTGTCCGCGCCCCCTCTTTGATCCTGTTGGCAAACTCGAGGGTGCGGTCAATGTTCTGATCGATATCACCACTGAAAAGCGATCGCAGCAAATCCTGGAAGAAAGTGTCAACCGACTTAACCTTGCCGTCAATGCGGCTGAGCTCGGTACCTGGGACATGGATATCGCTTCGGGTAGGATCGTCGCTTCGGACCGTCATAAGAAAATCATGGGCGTTGAAAAAGACGGATTGTGGACCCGCCAGGATTGCATGAAGGTGATTCACCCCGACGATCAACCCATGGTCGACGACCTTTTCAGCGCTGCGCTCAAATCCGGTACGCTGTTTTTCGAAGCCCGTGTTGTCCGAAAGGACAATAGCATCCGCTGGATACGCGTGAACGGCGTAACGTTATTCTCCAATGGGCAGGCTTCGCGGATGATCGGCACGACACTGGACATAACTCCGCAGCGGGAAATCAGCGAACAACTGGAACAGAAGGTAGCCCGCAGGACGCGCGAGTTGACGCGTCTCAACAAGCTCCTGGAAGAATCAAATCACGATCTCGAGCAATTTGCTTATATCGCCTCGCACGACCTTCAGGAGCCATTGCGAAAAATTCAAACCTTCGCTACGCTCGCGGAAAACGTCGACAATGAAGAGGGACGCAGGAAATATCTCGCAAAAGTTCGCGACGAAGCGCAGGGCATGTCGGCCCTTGTGAGAGATGTGCTGACGTTCTCCAGGTTGTCTGCAATTCCCGAATTCACAAAAGTAGATCTCAACCAGGTAGTAGAAGAGGTTAAATCGGAACTGTCTCTTCTTATAGCAGAGACAGAAGCTACGGTGACCAGCGACGATCTCCCGGAAGTTATGGGAATACAACGACAACTCGGACAACTGCTGTCGAATCTGATCAGTAACTCACTCAAGTTCGCAAAGGATCGACCTGTAGTAAATATTTCGTATCGCGTGCTTCCTCGTGAGGAAGCTACCGGACTCCCTATGCTGCAGCCGGGAAGGGAGTATGTTCAACTTATGGTCAAGGATAATGGTATCGGTTTTGAACAACGCTATGCCGACCAGATATTCAACATCTTTCAACGACTCAACCCGCGTGAAGCTTATCCTGGTAATGGTATTGGTCTGGCACTTTGTAAGAAGATTGCCGAGAACCACAATGGAACCATCAGCGCCAAAAGCACTCCGGGCCAGGGTACCGTAATGTATGTTACACTGCCCGGTATTAAGAAGGATTAAATATCGGAGTTGCTACACTCTCGGCAGTTAGCACAACATCAACACACGCGCACATCAATTCCTTCTGGGCAACTCGGCGAAGTCAGGCTTGATGAGTGTTGCCTTTTCAAACCAGTAAGACTTGATCACGCCAACCATGTCTACGAGTTCACTGTAGCTGTACGGCTTCTCAAAGTACGCGTTGCATCCCAGATCATAACTGCTAAGGATGTCGCTTCGTGAATTGGAAGTCGTGAAGATAAGAACAGGAATATGGCGTTGTGTTGGATTTGCGCGGATTGCCTCGAGAGTTTTTAACCCATTTTTCTTGGGCATGTTGAGGTCAAGAAAGATGATCGACGGTGTGTGTGAATATTCGGCTAACAATGAGAGCAATTCTTCACCGTCGCAGGCCAGAAGAATCCTGGAGCGCTCCACCCCATTCTCCACCAGAGCCTCAGTCAGCAACAACCTGTCATCAATATCGTCGTCCGCGATAATTACCATAGGCACCCCGGAAACCATGCGAGAGATTTTTGAGATAAGTTAACTAATATTTGCGGTTCTTCGTAGACCCACCGGACATAACAAGCTGAAAATGATGGAAGTTTGGACTGCCTGAGGGAGGGAACCGCGGTACCCATTCCTAAGTTGAAGGTTATCAAATGGTTACGTAAAGAAACATTTTTTACGACCTGCGAATGGTCTTTATTTCCTGACCAATGGCCGTTATTTCCGTTGGTAGGCCGCGGCTTCCACATCAACTGAAACCCTGGGGAGCGTAATCTTGAAGACAGTTTCTTTGCTCGGGATTGAGGACACGTCTATTTCGCCGGAGTGTGCCTTTACGATGTTCAGGGTAGCGGCTAATCCGAGTCCGATTCCGCTTTTTTTGGAGGTGAAGTAAGGTTCGAAAAGATTCGGAAGGTGCTCACGGGGAATGCCGCATCCGTTGTCGGCAAGATGAATTACGCAATGGTCGTTGCTGGCACTCACCCGGACATGAATACGGCCTTTTCCAGCTTCGACCGCCTCGATGGCATTCACCAGGATGTTGAGAATGGCCATCTTAAGACGCTCGCTGTTCGCCCGTATGATAAGGGATTCCGGGGGCACCTCGAACACCACGTCGATGCCTTTTAGTCGCGTTCGATCCTCAATCGTGTCGATGCAGTCCTGGAGAATTTCCCGCACGTCAACGGTCTCCAGCCGCATCTCGTCCGGTCGCGACGACTCCAGCAGGCGCGTAATCAGGGTGCTGATGCGCTGGGAATTGCGCGATATGATCTCCAGAAGAACCTTGTCTTCTTCGGCGATTCCCGAAGGATCGATCTGTTCAACCGACATCTGGATCGTCGAGAGTGGATTGCGAACCTCATGCGCGAGCGTGCTCGCCAGTCGCCACGTCGCAGCAAGCTTTTCAGCATGAAGCATCGCCTTTTCAGCTTTTTTGAGACTGGTGATGTTGTGGATGATTCCGTACACATTAACGGCGTCGGGTGACGACGTGTCGCGGGAAAGGGAGAGCAGACAATGTTTTGTTTCGCCCTGAGCATCAACAATTTCCAATTCAAGATCACTGACTTCCCCTTTACGTTCGAGGTCCTCCAGAATTTTTACCTGCGCCTGAGGACTGGGGACGAAGTCGAACAAGTTATGGCCAAGGAGAGCATCCGGTGCGGTCTCGAAGAGGCGTGAAGTTGATCCGTTAAAGTCTTTCAGATTGAGGCCACCGTCGGTGATGAGAATGGCTTCACGTGAATGTTCAAAAACCGCGCGATACTTTCTTTCGCTCGTTCGCAGCGCGTTAAGTACGGCTGCGCGGGAGAGGGCATATCGGATAGATCGGTCCAGGTTTTCGCTGCTGATCTCGGATTTGAGCAGGTAGTCAGCAGCACCCAGCTCCATAGCTTCATGGTCGATCGCGCTGTTTCCTTTGCCGGTGAGGAGGATGAGAGGTTCTTCGCATCCCTGAAACAGGGCGTTTCTCAGGAGGTCCAGTCCTGTTTGCGCGCCCAGTCGATAGTCTATAAAATAGAGATCGTATTTTTTCTGCCGGATGAGCGATAATGCCTCATCGTAGTGTCGGCATTGATCCACCAGGAATTTCTGATTGGGAATACCCTTGATGTATTCGCGGATAATGAAGAAGTCGGTGTCGTCATCATCAACGACGAGTATTCTGACGGGGGTGTTATGTCGGCTCATCAAACTTAGACGGATTGATGTTGCGGGATCGATTGACGTTCCGGCATAATCAGGGTAAACGTGCTGCCCTTGCCCAACTGGCCCTCTGCCATGATAAGGGCGCCGTGCCTGTCTGCGATTTTCTTGCAAGTTGCCAGTCCAATGCCCGATCCGGCATAGTCGCTCTTGGCGTTTAGCCGCTGGAACACGCCAAAGATCAGTTCCGCATATTCCTGCTCAAATCCTATCCCGTTATCTGTGATCGCGATTTTATAATAAGTTCCGGGTCGTGTAATATTATACTTTAACTTTTCTTCCTCGGTGAGTGCGCGTGATTCAACCCGGATGTGGGGTCTGACGTTGGAAACAAACTTCAGTGAGTTGCCGATAAGATTGTTGAGCAGGAGTCGTATTTCCGAAGCGACGCCTTCCACGCATGGGAGGTCGTGAACTTCGATGATTGCGCCTGTTTCGTGAATCTTGAAATCCTGATCGGACATCACATCCTGGAATATTCTGTCTAAATCCAATTGCTCGAATTTGGGGGTGTTGTGGTCCAGATTAGTAAACTGCAAAAGGCTGTCAATGATTCCCCGCATGTTATTAACAGACGACAGAATCATGTCAATGTATTGTCCGCCATCCCTACCCAGGGCATCCTTGTAACGCAAACGCAGAAACTCGCTCAGTGTAGCGATTTTTCGCAGCGGTTCCTGCAGG
>QGUY01000484.1 GCA_003242315.1 Bacteroidota bacterium | reverse complement strand
AACTTAAGTCAGCTGTGTTGTGACCATCGAGGGGATTCATGTGGCAAACGACATTCCTCGATGGCTTCAGCTCCTTCATGAACTGAACGAACCAATCCTTGTCCCCGATGATGTCAGGAATGAAATATTGGTGCTTGGCCAAGATTATTGCCTCTAAGTCACCAATGTCGGTGTAGTCGATCGGATGGGCGCCGCGCCTCTGGTGCCAAGAGTTCTTCTTCTCCGTTGTCATCCTCTCGGCTACCTTGGTGTGTATGGTCTTCAGCCTTGAGGTGGTCATCTCGGTATCCCACCAGTTCTCCCCATGCTTATCCGCCATGACGCGCCTAATAAGTTCTCGCATGGAATTCTCCATGACGTACAGCAACGGGTAGATGGCAGCCATCGCCCTGGCTTCTCGAAGCTTCTCATCTGACAGCAGCGGATTGCGGACCCGAAACTCATGCGGAAATCGAATCTCGCGGTTTCCGGGAATGGCGCGGCTAGGACGACGTTTGACAGAGGAAGGCGCAGCGTGCACGACCGTTGCGCCATTCGCTTGGACGAATTGGGTCTGCAAATGGCGAACACTTTGTACCTGAGTCGAACTTAGGTATCTCTCAATGGGAAGACCGGCCTGGAAGGCGATTAAGTGCACCGAGTCTTCGACATTCATTGGGAGCTTCTGACGCAATGCCTTCGCGCGCTTATAAAGCCCCCTCTCCTTAATATTGAGCTTCCGTAGGAGGGCCTTCTTCAGCTCCGCATTAACTGCCATTGTCTTCGTCTAATTCACGACTTCAGGCCGCACTGGACGCTTTCTTTCTTGGTGTCTTCTTTCTCAACCTCGAAAGCCTTATCGCAATCGCGTTCTCAGTTGTGCCGACCACGGGTGCGATGATCTTCGGGCCGAACCCCATGTCGGCAAGTTTTTTCACCAACGCCGCTGTGTTGTTTTCTAAGCCTCGTGCTGCGAGAAACGCGATGACAACGTCGAGCTTTTGCGAGATCTCCTGAAGGGTGTCGCCGCGTATCTTGGTATTCAACTTAGCACCTTCCTGTAGCTCTTTCCGTTCTTGATGAGTAACCCGGCATCTTCCCAGCGCTGCCATGTCTGCGAAATTGTGCCTGTGGCTAGTCCCACCCTTTCGGAGATCTGCTTGATTGGCAGCGATCCTCCCGTAAGTTCATAAAGCTTCTTCTTCTTCGTGTCCGATAGCTCCGATTCGATTATAGGTCTTAGCTGAAGCCTAACTAACGTCTCTAAGAGGTCGTTGGTTCTCTGCAGAAGTAGACCAATATCAGGTTGCATGGTTTTCATTCGAGTTTTCCTTCTGCTTCGTCTTACGGGTTCGGAATCCCTTTTTCCCCTCCCTTCTTAGCACCGAAAGTGCAACACTGACTGTGTTTGGCGTAGTACCAAGAATCTCCGCAATCTCCTTTGGTTGCAGGCCCGCGGAGTGAAGAATCCAGATTTGCTCTTTTTGTGACTTCTCCGCGCATAACCCCATCGCTATCAGGCGAATTAGTACATCCAGTTTGCCGGAGATGTCGTCAGTCATGTTCATGTTGATTCCGGCGTGCTCGAACTCTTCTTGCTCGAGCCGTTCCTTTTCCGAGACAAAGTGGCTGTGACGTAGTTGAGTTTCTTGCCGATGATCTGGGCGATTTCTGGTTGCGTGAAACCTAACTCAACCAGCTTTCGAATTTTCCCCGCCATGTTTGGAGGGCCATTGGGGCTGAGTTCCAGTGCGATGAGAATGAGGGCATCAAGTCGCCGGCAGACTGAGCTGAAGTCGTACTCGGTAGCCATATGAATATCCTCGTTGTGTTACTAAGAGTATTTGCTTGATAAGTCATTGTCAATACGAGATAAATTATTTACATCTTACACAATAATATGAATGTTAAATCGCGACTGAGTGCGACTTCAGCTCAGTCTGCCGGTGGCTTAATGACCGCATTCGCATCATCCCGACGTCCCCCCGTATTTGAGTAGCACGGCGATCTAGAGTCCAATCCCCAACGACAAGGAGATTGGACGTGAAGAAGCGTTTTACCGAGGAACAGATCATCGG
>QGUY01000193.1 GCA_003242315.1 Bacteroidota bacterium | reverse complement strand
GTTGGCAAAACACAAATAAATGGTTTGAGCCAAACCAACTCGGCGGGCGATGGGATACGCCCATTCTCATCATACAGGGCGGCAGAGACTACAGAGTCCCCACGGGCCAGGCACTTGAGGCGTTTCAGGCTGCTCAGCTACGGGGGATCAAAAGCAAACTGCTCTTCTTCCCCGAAGAAAATCACTGGATACTCACCGCACAAAACGGAATCGCCTGGCAGCGCGAATTCTTTAAATGGCTCGGCGAGACTTTGAATGCCGCCGATGACAGGCAGTAGCCCCGATAACTAATCGGGGTTGCCTATCGGCTTTTTGCGCGTTCCAGTCTCCGCTTGAGGCGTTCCTCCCAGATAAGTTGATTAAGGTTTATCTGGGCTATCTTGAAGTGCTTCAGGTAAGAGGTCGCCTCTGAGAGTCGCACTTTCGTGTTCGTGTTCATACCATTCCCATCTTCTACGACACCCAAGTAAACGGAAAGCGCGGTCACAGTGTTGTCCCATTTTCGGTGATTTATCCCCATTCCCGACGGGAAACGTTTGCAGGAGACATACGGGAAAATTCGCTAACTTCCTGTATTCCCTAACCCAACCCCCGACGAATGAGCCGGATTGCTACTACTGTGAGCCTCACGCTGCTGGTCATTGCAGCCCATGCCCAGAACCGTATCTTTCAAACCAGGCCCATCGAGCATACCCTGCCATCAAGTCAGGTTGCCGGCATGACCTATAAACTGTTGGTTACCCTTCCGCCAGGTTACGACCGGGAGCAGCGTTCCTATCCCGTGCTTTATTATCTGGACGCATGGATGCTGGGGGGCGTTATGCACGATTCTCACCGCATCGCCGGCCTGCTCCAGGCCATAGAACCCATAATAATGGTCGGAGTGTCACTTGATGGCGACGCCCCGGAGTTCTTTTATGCCCGATCGCGCGACTACACTCCAACCAAGGTGTCACCTGAGAAACTGGGTGAACGCGCGGCGGCCATGATACCAACGTCGGGTGGGGGAACGGAATTTCTGAACTTCCTGAAGCTGGAACTCATATCGTACACAGAAGAAAACTACCGGGTCGATCCTACTGATCGTGGTATTCTGGGTTACTCGCTCGGCGGACTTTTCGCCGCATGGGTAACGCAAAAGGAGCCTTCACTGTTCAAACGCTACGGAATTTGCAGCCCCTCACTTCTGTGGGATGACGGCATGGTTGTGAAGCTGTGGGAGAATCGTCTGAACCCCTCGCCAGGTACAGTCCTGGTCTTCTCCTATGCGGAACACGAAGATGCGGAAATCAAGACTGCAGTCAACAAGCTCGCTTCGGTCGCATCATCAAAAACGGGTGTGACAATAAAAAAATTTGAAGTCGCCAACGAGGGGCATCATACTGGAGTAGTGGCCGCACATATGCGTGCCTTGTTACTCTTGTACGAGAAGGCGAGATAACAGTATCAACGTATCTTCATTGGAATGGAACATAAAGTATTCGTGTACGTGTGGGAGTTCATTGTTAAACGCGCAAAGCAAAAAGACTTTGAAAAGGCGTACGGTCCACAAGGCGAATGGGTGAAGCTGTTCAGCCAGGGGAAAGGATATCTCGGCACAGAGTTACACCAGGACCAGGTCAATCCGAGGCGTTACATCACCATAGATTATTGGCGTTCCCGGCAAGACAGAGACACCTTCAGATCAACCTTTGCGCATGAATTCCAACGGCTCGATGCCTTGTGTGAAAGCTTCACGGTACAGGAAAAATTCCTGGGCGACTTCGACTGCTTTACTAATCGACTGCCTTCGTGTCAGTAGGTATGCTTCAGCGCTTTGTGATGCTGTACTGTTTGTGTAACTTGGAAATCCCACCTAAATATTTACAGCATTGGATAAGAGTCAGATTCTGAATTTGAGTGTTTGGATCCTGGTGATCCTGGGCCTCATCATGATTTACCTCGGCGCCATTTACCCGCCGAAGGTGATGTTTCCGCCTATCGTTACAGGCATTGGCTTCTTCGTTATTGCCTGGGGATTTGCACAACTCCGCAAGTAAGTTGTCTGCAATCAATTCCATATGAAACGACTTGCCATCGTATTATTATGCGTCGCACTATCCTTTGAGGACGCAAACGCTCAGGTGATTACGGAATTTCTTCCGGTCAGTGACGCTGATCCTCAGCCGCTCCTCGCACATGCCAGCCGTCTGGATGAAGCGCTGGCGGCCATCGGCAGTGCACTACCCGATGAAGCACGCGCCCGTCTTGCAGCATTAAAGCGTGAAGGCCATTCGCGCGAAATGGTGCGCGAGATACAGGCAATATTGGATCCTCACTGTATTGCAGGAGTCGCTATCAACCCCGAGGCACGTGTAATGGTAAGCGAAGGACCGGCGAAGCCTGAACTGACGCAGGAGGGATGGACAAACTTTCTTGTGAAGATTCACAACGAGGGGCATGTAACAAGTCGACTTGAGGTCACAAGTCCGAACGCGAAACCCATCCTTCACATCTCCAGCAACGCGCCTCGCGTGCTACCAAAGAATGAACTGACAAAGGGCGACCTCGATAATCGCTTCCTTGAGCTCCTTTTATACCGCGATCGGCCGATGCAGGCGCAGCTTTCCGGGCAGGTTTTGGAATACGCCATACTTCAGGTGTACACGCGCCAAAGGGGAAAGCGTGAAGCGCGGTTAGGATTTCATGTAGGCCCCGGCACGGAGGATCTCGGATTCAGAAATACCATCGATGTTCTGTTTGATATTAAGCCTTCCGTAAAGGTCATATTCAACATTAAGGATCACGATGGCGATCCGGCAATGGCATCACTATTGATTCGCGATGATATTGAACGCTTGCGGGCATCAGATGCAACAGCATCAAATGCTTTCGACTATCGACTCGTCACCGCACGGAAGCGGGACTGGCATATACCCATGTGGGCTCAAGGCGATCTGTTTCAGTACGATTCCGTTCTGCAGCCTGAACAACGTCTGAGGGGCATCTATCCGTTGCCTTCACGGCGATCTGCCCTTACGGACGAATACCCCGATTTCTTCTTCCAACCCCAGGTCTATCGGTTTGACGGTGAGCACGTGTATTTACCACCTGGATCATACCTCGTCACTGTGGGTCGTGGTCCGGAGTATGAAACGCAGGAAATGCGAATCACCGTGCCGAAGGGAGTGGAGACGTTCGAAGTGAACATCAACCTGAAGCGGTGGCTGCACATGGCGAACCTCGGTTGGTACAGCGGAGATCACCACATTCACGCCGCCGGCTGCTCGCACTACGAAAGTCCGGAAGAAGGCGTCAAGCCGGAACACATGTGGCGACAAATCCAGGGTGAAGACCTTAACATCGGATGCAATCTGAGCTGGGGTCCGTGCTGGTACTATCAGAAAGAGTTTTTTACGGGGCAGACGCACCCGCTTTCTGACAACAAGAACCTTCTTCGATATGACGTCGAAGTGTCGGGCTTCCCATCGTCACACGCTGGTCATGTTGTATTGCTAAACCTCAAGGAGGATGATTATCCCGGCACCGATGAAATCGAAGAATGGCCAAGCTGGACATTGCCTGTGCTGAAGTGGGCGAAGGACCAGGGGGGTGTTACGGGCTATGCTCATTCGGGTATTGGACTGGCACCTGTACACCACACTGACGCTTTGCCCAACTATGTGCTACCGAAAATGGATGGCATCGGAGCCAACGAATATGTTGTTACTGTAGCTCACAATGTTATCGACTTCTATTCGCTGGGCAACACGCCGTCAGTGCATGAGCTGAACATGTGGTATCACACATTGAACGCAGGCTTCCGCACCAGGGCCAGCGGCGAAACTGACTTTCCGTGTGTGGCCGACGAACGTGTGGGCATGGCGCGCATATACGCAGAGCTCGGAGGAAATCTCAGTTTCGATGAATTTATGGAGGCCTTGAAAAAAGGGAGGAGTTATGTGAGCGACGGCTTCTCGCATATTATCGACTTTACCGTGAATGAGGTAAAGCTGGGAGACGGTGATAGCGAAGTACGCACTACGAAAGGGTCGACCGTCAGGATTTCCGCCAAAGTACTTGCTCGTCTTCCTCAGGAACAGGATGCGATCGGAGCTATCATCGCAGCGAAGCCTTTCTACGAACAGCCATACTGGCATATCGAACGTGCGCGTGTGGGTAAGACAAGAAATGTGAAGGTCGAACTCGTCGTCAACGGCGTTGCTGTCGAGTCGCGAGAGATTGTTGCCGATGGAAAATGGAATGACGTTAACTTCGAATATCGGCCGGAAAGATCGGCGTGGATGGCTGTACGTATCTTTCCGAGCTCCCACACCAACCCGATCTTCGTTCTGGTGGACGGGAAACCGATCCGCGAAGAGAAGAGCATCGAATGGTGTCTGCGCGCTGTAGATCAATGCTGGAAAGAAAAGAGCAAACAGATACGCAAGAGTGAGCTTGAAGAGGCGAAACGCGGCTATGATCATGCACGAAAAGTCTACAACGCGCTGCTCGCGAAGTAGATGCGGATCCCCGGAATTCCCCCGGGAATTGGCTTTGCAACCGAACAATCGTTATTGAGGGTAAATATTTTTAGGATTTAGCTTGATAACTACTAGCAAATTTTTGAACCTTGTGAAGATGCAGAATATTATGTCGAACAATCAGCACATATCCAAACAACTGTCAGGGTCCCCTGGTCGGTCAGGATGGTTTGTGCTTGTGGGCAATGTCGTGCTTCTTATCCGAAAATTGGGGTGGCGATGATATTGTCCGTATAGGAACCTATCAGAACCGCCCCGACATCGGGGCGGTTTTGTTTTAGGTGGTCAGAACGAACTAACAATTGTTATATGTACTATAATGAAGGCACGATAGTCTACCTGAATGGGAGCTTCGTACGGGCTACTGAGGCCAGGCTCGACCTGTTCAGCCAGACGCTTCATTATGGGCATGGCGTTTTTGATGGCCTTCGTTCCTATCCGACGCAGAACGGGGTAAAAATATTCAAGGCTGTAGAGCACTTCGAGCGCCTGAAAAGGAGCTGCGAGCTGGTACATATCCCCTACCCCTTTGACTCCGGACAATTGATCCAGGCGAGCTATGAATTGCTGCGCCGTAATGGCCTGTCATACGCCTACATACGACCCCTGGTGTACACGGGCGCGAACATGAATCTCACGCAGCCGGCAGAAGCGCACATTATGATATGCGCGTGGGAATGGGGCAAGTACCTCGGCGATAAGCCTGTGCGCCTTTGTGTGTCGCCCTATCAGCGCCCCAACCCGGAATCCATACGCATGGAAGCCAAAGTTTGCGGGCACTATGTGAACGGCATACTCGCGACCAGCGAAGCGCGGTCGAGGGGTTACGACGAAGCGTTGATGCTGGATATGCATGGACGCGTAGCCCAGCCCCCGAGCTCGAACATTTTCATCGAGATCAGGGGAGTGTTGTACACACCGCCTGTTGGTCACATTTTCCCGGGTATCACCCGCGCCACCGTAATGGGAATCTGCAAAGAGCTCGACATCCCCGTAAGGGAAAAACAAATTACCGTTGAAGAACTCGAGCAGGCCGACAGCGCATTCCTTTGCAGCACCGGTGCCGAGATTGCCAGTGTCGAGTCCATCGATGCAAGACCGTTCCGTCGCCCGTGGGAAGACACGCTTGGCGCGTTGGTACAGGAGGCGTACCGAAGCCAGGTGCTTGAAAAATCTTCGAGCTACGTCATCATTTGATTGCAACAGATAAAAAAATAAAAACAGGTACAGATAATAAACAGGTTTTCAAGGAGTTCATGGAGATCAAAGAGCAAACGGAGATAAACAAGTACAGCAAGACGTTAACGCAGGATCCGACATTGCCAGCCGCTCAGGCAATGCTTTATGGTATCGGTCTCACAGAGGCCGACATGAAGAAAGCTCAAGTTGGTATTGTGAGCACAGGCTACGACGGCAACACGTGCAACATGCATTTGAACGCGCTGGCCCAACAGGTGAAAGCTGCGGTTTGGGATACTGGTCTTGTTGGTCTCACGTTTCACACGATCGGCGTTAGCGATGGAATGAGCAATGGCACGCCGGGAATGCGATACTCGCTTGTTAGTCGCGAAGTCATTGCCGACTCCATCGAGACGGTATGCGGAGCACAATACTATGATGGCCTGATCGCTGTTGTTGGCTGCGACAAGAACATGCCCGGTGCGCTGATCGCAATGGGACGTCTCAATCGGCCTTCGATCATGCTTTATGGAGGCACCATTGCCGGAGGAATGTGGAAAGGCAAAAAGCTCAACATCATTTCGTCATTCGAGGCGTTGGGCGAACACATTGCCGGCCGTATCACTCCGGAAGATTTTAAGGGTATTATTCAGAATTCCTGTCCCGGGGCAGGCGCCTGCGGCGGAATGTATACGGCCAATACGATGGCGTCTGCGATTGAGGCCATGGGTATGTCTCTTCCTTATTCATCCTCCAATCCAGCCTTAAGCCCTGAGAAAAAAGAAGAAACGCGCGCGGCTGCCGAGGCCATAAAAGTGTTGCTCGAACGCGACATTAAGCCTTCCGACATCATGACGCGTGAAGCGTTTGAAAACGCCATCACTATGGTGATGGTTCTCGGTGGATCGACAAACGCTGTGCTGCATTTGATCGCTATGGCCAGGACGTGCGGAATTGATATCACTCAGGATGACTTCCAGCGTATCTCCGATAAAACGCCGTTGCTAGCTGACCTGAAGCCCAGCGGCAAGTACCTGATGGAAGATCTTCACAACATCGGCGGTACACCGCTGGTAATGAAGTACCTGCTGGACAACGGCATGCTCCACGGCGATTGCCTCACCGTGACGGGTAAGACACTTCGCGAAAATCTTGCAGACGTTCCTGCAATCGACTTTTCATCGCAAGACATCATCTATCCGCTGGAGCGCCCCATCAAAGCCACAGGTCACCTTCAAATCCTCTACGGAAACATCGCCCCCGAAGGATCAGTTGCCAAGATTACTGGCAAGGAGGGCGATCGCTTCAAAGGACCGGCACGGGTATTTAACGGAGAATTTGAACTCGTCGATGGCATACAAAGCGGAAAGGTAAAACGTGGCGATGTAGTCGTAATTCGTTACGTCGGTCCCAAAGGTGCGCCTGGTATGCCTGAGATGCTGAAGCCCACATCAGCCATAATGGGTGCGGGTCTCGGAGCGGATGTCGCCCTGATAACGGACGGAAGATTTTCGGGAGGAACACACGGTTTTGTAGTGGGTCACATCACGCCGGAGGCTTTCGATGGCGGAACGATCGCGCTGATCGAAGACGGCGATATCATTGAGATCGATGTTCAAAATCACCGCATCGATCTGCTCGTGGATGAAAATACTCTTGCAATGCGGAAGGCAGCATGGAAACAGCCTCCGCTGAACGCAAAGAATGGAATATTATTAAAGTATGCGAAACAAGTAAAGAATGCCGCCCATGGATGCATTACTGACGAAAACTAAGACCGGCGCAGAAGCGGGAAAAGAAACAGGAAACAAGATTTCCGGAGCGGAAGCCTTGCTTCGATGCCTGGTGGCAGAGGGAGTTCAAACCATCTTTGGCTACCCTGGCGGAGCCATCATGCCGGTCTACGATGCACTGTATCATTATACTGATAAGATCAACCATATCCTGGCCCTTTATAA
>QGUY01000192.1 GCA_003242315.1 Bacteroidota bacterium | reverse complement strand
GCAAGCGCCATGGGTTCGCGGGTGTGGACAAATGCCTCGAAAAGGCGCACCGGATTAGCGGGGTCGTTATGGTCGATGGGTTCAATCAGTACATCGATGACCCCGTTGCATCCAAGGGAAATGCCGAGATTCTGGTTGCTTTCTTCCCGCGTGTCATAGGTCACGGCCATCGGCGTTCCTTCAAGAATAACCTTTCGCGCCTTGCGCAACGCGTCGCCTTCCAGGCAGCCGCCGCTGATGCTTCCAACCCAGCGGCCATCGTCGGTAATCAGCATGCGGGCACCAGGACTCCGATAGGAAGAACCCCGGACCTTGACAACCGTGGCCAGGGCCGCCTTACGCGCGGAGTAGTCGAGTTTCCCGTATGCTTCGACTATACTTCTGAACTCTTTCATCCCCTTCAGATTTTGTGTTCCGCCCGTTTGCCGGGTGTTGTCCCAAGTTAACAATTAGAAAACGGGAAAAACAGGGGAAAAGCAGGGATTATGCGAACGGCCGCAACGATGTGCCCTATGTGCCCCCTATTGTGCTCTATGTGGTTCAGAAGGACTGGATATTGAATCACATCTTTTTGTTCCCGACAACCTCCCTTCCCTCGCACGCACTTAACACCTCAGATACATCTTTGACCTCGATGATTCCTTCCTCGTAGTCCCAGGAATTGTAAATGTAGGTCACAATTTGTGCGATCTCAAGGTCGGTAAGGGAGGGGATTCCAGGCATGGGTTGCACGAACTGGATTCCGTTGACGACCAGAGGTTCAGCGTTGCCGTAACGTATCATGCAGATCACTTCGTCGCGATTGCCGCGCATGTAATCGGAGTTGGCAAGTGGAGGATACACCTGTCTCAATCCGGTTCCATTGCGCTGGTGGCAATTGCTGCAATGTTGGACATACAGTTGTTCCCCCTGCCGGTAGTATTGAAGAAATTTTGGGGAATCGCTTGATCGATCACTGTTGCGTCCTGAGCACGCCGCGAGAATGATGGCTGCTATGAAAAGCAGCGGCGGAACGATGCGCCTAATTTGCATATTCCTTTTTCAACCTGGCAATATCCCGAAGCAGCCGGTTTACGTCTTCATCCTTCGTGCCGTCGTACTTTCCGCGTATGCGACGTTCTTTGTCGACAAGCAAAAACGCTCCACTGTGGATAAAGCCATCGGGCTCCGCATTATCGGCCATAGCTGTGGCAAAGTAACTGGTTTGTGCAATGTTAAAGATGTCTTCCTGGTTGCCGGTGACGAAATGCCACTTGTCGCTTGATACACCGAGCCTGTTCGCATAGTCATGAAGCAGCCCTACAGTATCATACTCAGGATCGATGGTATGAGACAGCAGCAGCACCTCGGGATCCGATTTTATTGAATCATAGACACGAAGCATCTGTGTTTTCATAATAGGGCAGATGGTGCGGCAGGAGGTAAAGAAGAAATCGGCTACATAAATCTTGTCCTTAAAAGTCTCCTGAGTGACGATGTTGCTGTCCTGATCGACGAACTGGAAGTCTGCAATTGTGTGATAGATTGTGTCGTTGCCTTCAACGATTCGTTCACCGAGGATAGGAAGTTTCTCTTCTTGTCTGGAAGTCGAACACGCAGCCGCGATCAGAAGAAGAAAGAAAATGATGTATGAGAACAGCCTAGTCATTCCTAAACTTTTTGTATAGTTTGATTCCTGTCAATATTGCAAACGTCACAATCAGCAATCCGACGATTCCCCATACGATGCTGATGCCTTCCCGGACGACGATGATGAACACGATCGCTATGAGAAACAGCGTCGGAACCTCGTTCCATATTCGCAATTGCTGCGACGAATACCTAACAATTCCTTTTCCCAGCTGGTTCATAAGATATTGCAGGGAGAAGTGATAGGCATATAACAATGCAACGACAGTGAGTTTCACATGCATGAACCCCATCTGGAGGTAGGATGGCTGTTGTACCAACAACGCGACACCCATCCCCAGCGTTAGTATCGCTGAGGGCCACGTAATACCGTACCACAGGCGGCGCGCCATGGTGTAAAGGTGTCGACTCAGGATCGTCTTCTCAGGCTCCGGTTTGGCCTGCGCCTCGGTGATGTAGATCATCAGTCGGGGCAGGTAGAAGAGCCCGGCAAACCACGTGACAACAAATATGATGTGAACAGCCTTGGAATAGAGGAATGCCATGCGTCGGCAAAGGTGTCAATTTATGTTTTCCGCGACCAGCACGCGAACTTCATCGCCCACATGCAATTCCCCGCTGGTAGGACCAATCAGATTCATACCAAACAACACCTTATTCCCCGTCTTCCGGTACGTTGCCAGCGCGCGCAGCGGTTCTTTGCCTGGAATACCCGTATCCTGATCCACGCCCGGCAGTGTGCATCGTACACATGGCCGCGCGCCTGTGAATATATGTTCACCGATGGAGATCTCTTTCCAGGTGTCTTCTTCATACGGAGCGCCACCCGTAAACACAAGGTTCGGTCGGAACCGGTTCATCGGAACAGGCGTATCCAACCTCTTGTTGAGGTCGTCCAGTGACGACTGACCAATTACGAGAAACGGAAATGCATCCTGGAGTCGCACGTGAATTTCATCATCGACATGTCCTGGTTCGACAGGCCTCGGGTTGTCTTCCGGGAATGCCACGAGCCGACAGCTGACGCCAAGCCTTTCCGAAAACCAGCGGTCATATTCAGCACCCACGGGAATCACAAGAACATCATCGTTCCAGATTCTTGCGTGGCGTTCGTGCTGTCCAGGAATTTCAAAAGGAACTTCAAGCGTGTCTTCGCCGAACCTGATTTCCAGGTGGTCCTGCTTCAGCGACGTCTTGAAAAGCGCCATGCGCGGATATGTGCGCTGCGTCAAAGCTGTGCCACCTTCATCGACAAGCATCCAGCGACGATCGTATGCCAATCCTTTCGGAAGGAGTGATGCAGATGACAATGACACCCCGCCGAGGGATTTCACAGGGTACGTCCAGATTTCACTAAGTTTGAGCATATAGCGTATGCCGTAAAGTCGTGCTTTTCGCGAGAGGCTCCAAATTTACATCAGAAACGAAGCCGTGCGGGAAGGTCGCGTTTTTCATTTATCCTCACGAGGACGGGCAACTTTCCGTACTGCAATTCCAATCGTTCAAAGTCCTGAAGGGTGTCATCCAACAGCGTATAAGAGTCCCAGCTCTTTTCGACAAACAATTCAGGATAGACACGGTTCAATCCGAGTAAATAGTATCCGCCGTCTTTGGAAGGACCAATGATCGCGTCTCCGCCTTCGTCGAGGAATTCCAACGCCCTTGTGATGATTTCGCTTGTAAGGCCGTGGCAATCCGTAACAATCACACATACATTTTTATAGCCCGCTGAGAATGCCCACGTGAAGGCGTTCTGCATTCGCTCCCCCCGATCCTGTCCCGATTGTGGTTGTTTGACATATTGAGAATCATCCCAGCGATCCTCTGTAGTTACAGGTCCATCGTAAAAGACGGCCTTGTCGAACGGAAGACCGTCGGCAACAGTACGCACCGTCTCCACCAGGTATTCACATACCGCCTGAGTTTTTTCTGTTCCAATGGCGGACTTCAATAAGGGTTTGGCTTCCCTGGATGGATCGGTGTAAAAAATGACCAGCAAATTCTTATCCATGGATAAATCCTCCACACGCTTGCACGCCGATTCTTCCCGTAAGTTAGGGCAATAGGCGATAATACGCGAACCGCCCGGCCGGTTATTTTGACCGATCAGAGGTGTACAACTTTTCGTAGTACTCCTGGGCCATCCGGCCGGAGTCAAAGTAGGGGACAATATCGGTCATGCTGGCACGTACCATCTTCCACCACTTTGAAGGATTGTCGTAATAGGTGGGAATCACGACCTTTTCAAGAATATCGTAGAGATTGTTCGCCTCGATCTTATCGGCAGCTTCCGGTGTAACCCCTTCGGGAGCTGTTTCGATGATGAAGCTGTTTTCCCCATCTTTTGCGAATTCCGGTATCCAACCATCAGGAATGGAGAGGTTCAGCGTCGCATTCATGGCCGCCGTCATGCCGGAAGTGCCCGATGCCTCATGATAGAGTCGGGGGTTGTTAAGCCATACGTCGCTTCCCTTTTTGAGATGACCTGAAAGCCATAATTCATAGCCTGTAAGGACCGTGCAGTTCGGCAGGTCCTTCGTCTTCCAGTAAATCTCATTGAAAAGATTTATCGAATTGTAATCTTCAGGGTACGGCTTGCCCGCCCAGATGATTTGGACAGGATATTTCTCATTCCTGGCGATCTTCAGGAAGCGATCATAGTCCGTTAGCAGAAGACCAGCGCGCTTGTATGCTGCGAATCGTCTTGCCCACACTATGGTCAGTCGGTCTTCGCGGAACAGCTTTCCTGTCTGGTTGGCCACGACACGAAACAGTTTGTGCTTTAACTCCCTCTTGCGTTCAAACAGCGCCTGGTCGTTGCCGTCGGCGAGAGCTTTATCAAGTACAGGGTCGCTCCAGTACGTTTTGTTCTGCGCGTTGGTGATCGATGTGATTTCACAAATACCCGGACACTTGTCCCACATTTTGCGGGCAACTTCCCCGTGCAGTTTCGAGACGCCGTTGGCTCTGCGCGACATGCGTAGTGCGGTAAGCGTATAATTGAGAATACCGTTTTCAGGATGGACGTACTCCTGCACCTGCTCAGGCGTGAGCCCGTTGAAGAAACTCATGCTGTGCAACAGCGGAATGCTGTGTTCTTCGTTGCCGGCTTTCTCCGGAGTATGGGTAGTGAACACAACGCGTTTCCGCACCTCATCAAGCGATTTGTATTTATCAAGAAGGTAGAAGCAAAGCGGAAGAGAATGACCTTCATTCATGTGATAGGTGGAGACATTGATATTGAGAATGTCGAGCAATTTGGCCCCACCAACTCCGAGGAGGATCGACTGCGCAATGCGCGTGGTTTCGTTTGGATCGTAAAGACGATGACTGATCGTTTGCGCGAGGTAGTCGTTCTCCGGAATGTCCGTTGTCAAAAGGAACAATGGCGCGGTCTTGAATATTTCGGGTTCCAGCAATAACGCTTTGACATGAACACGGGCGCCGTGAATGGTGATGGGAAAAATGATGCCGGTATCCTTGAGAAAAAAATAGTCTTTGTCGCGGAACGACACACGCAGCGTCTGATCCTGGTTCCGATCCTGATCGTAGTAACCCTTCTTCCAGAGGATGCCGATGCCGATGAGATTTTGTTTCAATTCATAGGCGCTTCGCAGGTGAGACCCGGCCAGGAAACCCAGTCCGCCGGAGTATATCTTGAGCGGTTGGTCGATGGCAAACTCCATCGAGAAGTAGGCGGCAGCGCTGCTGTACTTTTTGGAGAATGTATATGGAAACAGCTGGTCAGCTTTGATCATGGTTCAGGTTAGGCTCGTTGTGAAGGGGGCCAAACTAACAAAATTGACAGGATAGAAATCACGGAATATGTTAAACAATCTTACGTGACGATTCCCCAAACGATTGAAGTACCTGAAGCATTTCTCCAACAGACGATACCACCTGCTCCTGCTCCCCTCTTCGTATCCGCCACGTTGACTCCGAGACAGCGAATACATCGATATGGGCTGACTCAGTCGCCACAACATAACCGTTGCGCTCCAGGGCGTTTCGGGTCCAGAGGTACAAGGGACCATCGCCATGCACCGAGACCACGGTGTCGCGATATGCCTTGTGTTGTACCTTTCCCGATTTCAGGTCGAATCCCTTGAATCGGAATATGTCATCGAATGCACCGTTTAGCACGAGGTCTTCAGGCACACCGACGATGACATCCTTGTTGTGTCCTGTAAGCCAAATGCGGTCAGTACTTTGAAGTGCCAGGTCGAGTTCATGCGTGGCGACCAGGATGGCTTTCCGGGATTTATAGGCGATTTCTTTCAGCAGAGCCATAATCTCAACGCGATTGTTAAGGTCGAGATGGGCGGTAGGTTCATCGAGGAGCATCAGACGCGTGTCCTGTGCGAGGGCACGGGCTATCATCGCCATCTGCATCTGGCCATCGCTGAGTTCGTAGATCTTGCGATCACGCAGGGGTTCAAGATTGAGGTCGCGGAGGGATGCTTCCACAATGGCACGGTCCTCTTCCGTCATCCGAAGTCTCCAGTCAACATATGGGTAGCGTCCGAAGGCAATGAGCTCCGCAACGGTAAGATTGGCCGAGGAAATTCGGTCTGTAAGAACCACAGATACCGAAAAAGGAATCGAATTGCCGGACTGGTGCTGCAGACCGGCCTGGCGGTTGATTGTACCGGACAAGGGTTTCTGGAGGCCGGCCAGCGTTCGGATCAATGTCGATTTTCCTGAGCCGTTTGGTCCCATCAGGCAAATGAGTTCACCCGGATAGAGCGACAGGTTCAAATCGCGGAACAGTACGTTGTCACCTTTTCTCGTGCGGTAACCTGCGGAAAGTCGTATGGTTGAAAGTACCGGGCTACTCATAGTCGGATCATCTTGCTGCGAATCACTACCCATATGACTACCGGTGCCCCAAAAAGCGCGGTGATGGCGTTAACCGGCAGGATTTCCGGACCGGGTGGTAGTTGAGAAAGGATATCGCAAAGCAGCACCAGGATGGCTCCACCCAGGGCAACGTTGGGAAGCATAATCCTGTGGTCTGACGTCGATATCAGAAGCCTCGTAAGGTGTGGCACAGCTAGTCCCACAAAGGCGATGGGGCCGCAAAAGGCTGTGACACCTCCGGTGAGCAGGCTTGCCGAAAGGATGACGAGAACGCGCGATCGCTGGAGTCGGATTCCCAGGCTTTGGGCATAGTTATCGCCGAGTACCCAGGCGTTGAGTGGCTTGGACAGGCTGAGGGCAAGCGCCAGGCCGGCGAACAGGATCCAGGTAAGTACGCCGATCTCGGGCCAGTTGAGGCTGCTAACATTACCAAAGGTCCAGATGAGAAAAATCTGAAGGTCATCCGATCTGCTTCCGAACTGCAAGACGCTTACTATTGATGAAGCGAGTGCGCCGATCATAAGGCCCACAATAAGGAGCGAAGCCGGATCGCGAAGGCGCCGGGCAAAGAGGAGGACGACGAGAAATACAGCGGTGCACCCTACGCTGGCGACTACCGCTACCGACCAGGGTCCGGGAAGGTCTGCAAGGCGGTTGCTTTTAAGAAGGAGGAGGGAAACGGCCAGGCTTGCGCCGGATGTGAGGCCGAGTACGTCGGGGCCGGCGAGGGGATTGCGGAAGAGTGTCTGCATTTGCAGGCCGGCGGCACCGAGGGCTGCGCCTGCAAGGATGCACGTTAAGGCCTTTGCCAGCCGGAAGTCGAGTACGATATCTCTCCATACCGGATCAGTGGTTTGTCCGCCGGCCAGGGCGCGCAACACCTCACCGGGGGGTATGGAAACGCTTCCGTAGGAGAGGTCGATTACGGTCAGAGTAAGCAGGGAAAAGAGGAGCACGAGCCAAGGTCTTATGCTTTTTCCCGGGCGTGGCATCGTCTGTAAGTTTGGGCTTCTGAAAACACGGTTCAATTTTAGAGATTAACCTTGCAAAACCGCGATACGGGCTCAAAATCCAAAAATTTTAGAGTCCCGGTTTGGTTCCTAGACCCTCTTTCCTATCTTTGCAGTCCTTTTTGCGCGAAGCACGCGCAGAATCCTGAGAAACAAGCACAAATAAGGTATCGGACATGCCTGGAATTATAGGAAAAAAGA
>QGUY01000191.1 GCA_003242315.1 Bacteroidota bacterium | reverse complement strand
ACAACGATTTCTTTGCTTACCGGAAAGAGGACGGTGGGTATTCCAACGGCATGCGCCTGGATATGTTCTATCACCGAAAGAAACAGCCAACGTCATTTCTTTCGAACTTTCTTCTCAAAGCCGGCGACAGCGCCATCAATACGTACAGTTGGAGCGTCATGCAGATCATGATAACCTCCAATGACATCACCAAAGAGGAGTGGACAAAAGGGGACTACCCGTATTCGGGATCTTTGTTTGTAACGCATGCGCTGAATTCTGTGAATCCCGTCGAGAAATATGCAATCAAGACGGAATGGATTGCGGGCGTGATGGGACCAGAGGCTTGTGCAGGTGAAGTGCAGACGTGGTTCCACGACCTGATTGGACACCATCGCCCGATGGGTTGGCATCACCAAATGCCAACGGCCCTGTTGCTTAACGTTAACCTGGGCTATGAAGAGATGCTGTATTCGCCGGGTCGTGGACTGGAAGTCATCGGCGGCGGGGAGATGTATTTGGGAACCATGTATATTGGACTGGCTTTTCAGTCCACCATCCGGTTCGGCAAGATGACGCCATATTTTGACGGCTTGGTTAGTCGTTATTCATTGCCACGAAAATTCCAGGCATATTTCATAGTGAAACCGCAGTTGTCCATAGTATTTCACAACACCCTACTGGAAGGGTCGTTGTTTAGGAGAGATTATTCGAGGGGCAAGGACCGTGACATCGTCATCTCCGAATCGGAATCCAATACCATTGTCCCTGCTATCGACTATGGACTAATGCTTTCTTACGGTCGTGTGGCCTTTTCCTTTACGCTAAACAGGAACTCTGGCCTTGTTCGAGACCAGCCGACGAAGTCGCAAGGCAATGTCTCGTTATATATCGGGTTCTAGTAGAGACGTGGAGCGTGAGCAGCCTGGCCGCCCGCTCCTTTTTTCAATGCGTGGAATTCGGGCGAGCCGGGTTTTATACCTAGCTCTCTGGCGATAGCGCCCCATCCCTTTGCGCGGTTTGCGCGATAGATTTTGGCGACTTCATCAACCGGTCGCTTGGTGATTTTGGATATTTCAATCACGAGGTAAATGTCACCTCCTTTGAAACCAAACTCCACTGACCACGTCGTGATCTTGGATTCCGAGACACCAGTCCGGCTGCTCATGTCTTTCTTCCAATACGTGAAGTTTGCACTCGCATCTTCATCGATCTTCGCGAGCATTATATTGAACTGGGAATCGCCGGTGTTGTACTGAGCCAGTGCGCTTGAAAGTACTACGAGGCTCAATCCAATTGAAAAAGCAAGACATTTAATAAAAAATGGGACTAATGGAGAATAACGGGAGGGTTTTAAATTTCTAATTTGCCTCAAACACACTAATTTTCCATTCGAACACCTACGAAACATCCATCCATTAGCTTTTCTGTCGTTATTGCCGATGAATATAGTCTTCGTGATCCTACTGCTCCTCGTATGTGTAACGCACAGCGATGCGCAAACCTCCGGACCCATGGTTCCTGACAATTTTCCGAAGTTTTTCAAAGAAGGCCACCGCGGTGCACGGGGACTGATCCCGGAGAACACCATACCCTCGATGAAGCGCGCCATCGACGAAGGTGCTAATGTTCTTGAGTTGGATGTGCATATCAGTCGCGACAATCAAGTTGTAGTAGCACACGATCCCTACATTAACCGAATCTTTTCACTCATGCCGGATGGCTCGGAAATCCCCGAGTCCGATGCGCGTAAGTTTATCCTTCATCAAATGGACTATGACGACATCCGGAAGTTTGATGTGGGTTCAAAACCTCATCCGGAATTTCCGCAGCAGCAGAATATGCCAACGTACATTCCCCTACTGGGTGAACTCATTGATTCGGTAGAGGCTTACACAAGACAAAAGGGGTCGCCCCCGGTTATATATAATATAGAAATAAAGGCAAACCCGAAGGATGACGGCCATTACCAGCCTAAACCCGCGGAACTGGTAGACCTTGTCATGAGTGTTGTACGGTCGCGGGCCATCGGAAACCGCTTTTACATTCAGTCGTTCGATGTACGGCAAATTCAGGAAGTGCAGAAGCGTTATCCGGATGTGGCGACGGGATTTCTATCAGGCAACAAGGATATGTCGCTGGAAGATAACCTTAAGTTGATTGGATTTCGTCCACACATCTACAGCGTTCATTACAGCCTCGTGACGCCAGAGCTCGTCAAAGAATGCCAACAGTTAGGTATGAAATTTATTCCCTGGACGGTCAACGATTTGGGCGAAATGAAACGGCTCATTGATATGGGAGTTGACGGTATCATTACCGACTATCCCGATAAGCTCAGCCAGTTAAGATAGACGTATTATTTGTCATAGCCTGCAAGGCGTTTCAGCTTGTCGACCAGATCGTTTTTCGCTATGGTCATAATGAGCTTGAGGCTGTCCAATGCTGAATTGTCGCCTGCCTGGCGGAGTGCGGGCTCGAGGCGCTTGCGTTCAGCTTCCAATAACTCCTGTAACTTTTTTTGGTTCGCCTCGTCCATGCCGTCAGTGTCGATCGCCCACCATTCGCGCGCATCGTCGTAGATCTTCTTGAGTTCGCTCTGAATATTAAGTTTTTGCCATTCATTGCGCGCCCAATCCCATCGTTGTTTTTCCACAAGGTCTTCTACAGTTCTATCGCCTACAGGACCGATAAAAATTTCACGGAAAGCGTTCACGAATTCGTTGTATGTCTTCGTGAAATCCTCGAGGTGCTCGCGGGTGATTTTTGCGCCTTCGTTTACAAATCGAAGCGCATCTTCCTGCATGCCTTTCGTTTGCATGCCTTTGGCGACATCCTGTATTTCCTTTTCGGCGGCGTAATATTCTTTCTGTGCCGTATCCAGGTTTGTGTTCTCAAGAAATTCCTTTACACTGGCGCGAGTTTTTCCGAAAAGTATTACGACTACTGACTCTTCGCTTTTGAAAAGCGCATCAAAACGCGAGGCCATTTCTTTCGAAGAAACCATGAATTGGTTTATGGTTTCAAGCATGACCCTGGCAGGCTCGAACATTGTCGGGGTGCCTGGATTCAGGACCGAGTCAGCCGTTTCAGCAGCTTTGACGAGCTTCGTGACGTTTTCACGCATCTTGGTGTTCGCTGCATCAACCCGCTTCAGCCCTTCTTCATAAACCTTCAGTAGTTGTTTGAGGGTATCGTCCATCTTTTCGTCAATGCCCTTGTCACGTGCAACGATGTCTTCCCACTTTTGCATCAGGTTCTTTTTCTCTACCTCGAATTCCTTCCGGTATTCAATGAGTTTGCCCTGCATGGCATTCGGAAGCGGCATATGCGCAAGTCGTGTAAAGAAGACCGACTCCTGGAAGGCTACCCTTGCAACGACTTCGGTGAACGTCGTCTTCCACTTGATGTCTTTGATGGAATCGTAAAGCATTTGAGAGCCCTCACTACCGGCTTTCAGCAGGTGCTTACGCCACTCGTAGGTTTGGTCTTTGGCGTTGCGAGAGGCGTCGTTCAACAATTTGAGGGCATCCTCAAGAGCACGTTGCCTGAAGTCAAAGTAACGTGACAGCACATCCCTTATCTTTTTTTGTTCCTCGGGGCTGGTAACAAAAATGCGGGACGATTCCATGTCCTTTTTTGCTGCCTCATCGAGTAAGGTATTGACTTCATTCTTTCGTTCGTTGAACATCAGCGTTGGGCGTTATGTGGGGTGTTACAGTGACTGCAATTCCAGTATTTTCCAGGGACCGTCGTTGATTCGTTGCAGAATCCATTTTCGATGCACGTTGATATTGGAGAGGCTGCGGTATGTGTTTCCAAATTTTCCGACATGATCCACTATTACCTTAGCCTGCTCGACGCGGGGAATGCCGGCAGCCTCATCTTCTTCGATCACTGTTTCGTGCGGCCCTTCGTATATTACCCTGGCATCGTAGACGTCGCCGAGGATTTGGCGTCGGGATTGATCCCAGGTACGAATGAATGAACCTTCGGGAAGTTCATAAGACATGTCAATCACCGGAGGTCCATCGAATCGTGGAAACGCTCGCCAGTTCGCGAAAAGATTTTGCCATGAATTCTTGTCGGCGTACTTGATGTAATGAATCATTGCCTCGATCACCTGTCTGGGCGTGGCCGAGTCATTAAGCGTGTGGTCGGAGAGGCTTGATAATTTTTCCTCGCCTGCAAATGGCACCTCAGATTTGCCATCTGCATTGCGCAAGTCAACAAAGACAGAACTTTGACCTGCCATCACGCCAACAACTTTAAGCATCAACCCCGTGGCGGGTCGTCCATCGTAGGTGACCATCAGCGGGTCATTCTGAATCTCACCGTAGAACTGATACCGCTCAGCGATGTCTGGAGTCACCTTTCCCTGGTATCTGAAGAGTGTCCCGAAAAACGTATTCATCTCGGGATCGTTGACATGAATGATATAATATCCATCACGTGGGGAGCCGGCAACCACGTATGATTTTCCCAGGTCGTTGATGAACTGGCGCATGGTAATTGCGGGTAGCTCCACTACTTTTCCTGCAACGGCGGTAACATCCCCCTCTATAGGATCGACGGCGGGAAATGGATTAATTAAGCGGTCACCAAGTGATTCCCGAAATGCACGTTGTGCCTTTTCGGCTTCTTCGCGGATAAGCGCGGCGCGTTGCTCGCCGATTTTTCTGTACTCGAGCGATTCTTCGGTTATGTCTGTATAGGTAAATCCTTCAAGGGATTTTCTGACGGTTTCCCAGTCTGATTGTACGGATTCAGCGAAAGGCCCAGGGTAGTTCTTAACAAGAAAGTCCACTCGTTCCTTGTCGGCCATGTGCTCTTCCAACGCTACCACATTGTTGATGCGCATGCGTTCCCATCGCGGATCGATGAGCCGCATGGAGGCATTCTTCACAAATTTCTCATACCATCCCGACCAGGGAGAAGAAAAACCATCGTTGACAAGTCGCTCGGGGCCACCGGGACCCATTGCGGAGCGATTTTCCGCAGTGTAGTAAAATTGTTGGGGCTGTAACTTTCCGGTAATTGACAGGAATTTTCCTTCACGCCAGACTTCCAGGTGCACTTGTTGTCCTGGCTTTGCACCGACCTGCCTCCAATACGCAGGCTCAGCGTAATTGCCGACCGCCATGGAGAACTCCTTGTCTCTTGTTTCTTTCAGATATCGTTTGTCATCTACAGCGACGATGATATCGCCATGACGCAGGTCGCTGTTCCGAAAGTCGCTATCCCATGCTATCCATTCAACTTCATGTCCGTATGGGACGTGCTCGAGTCGCTCACGCGTTGTAATTCCGGTGTAGAGGTCGGGGTTCGTGTCACTCATTCAGAAAAAAAAATCTTTTTCAATCGTAAGTCGCAACATTCCGTCGGCCAAATGGTATCCAGGACACGCTCATTTGACTTTTTTTGACTGCAATGCTGTGGTAACGAAATATGAAGGTCGGGGGTTACATTTCTACAAAGCAATCGGCGGGTGTGCTCCTCATTCTGCGGGGAATATCATTCTCACGCGTTCGTCTTGGTTACATACCGCGATTCTTTGAGTTCCTTTTGGGTGGAATAATTATTGCCGCCGCTTGTGTGAATCTATGACGGGCACTTCTTGCAGGGCGGCTCCCTGAGCACGGTGAACGATCCCAATGTAACCGGGCTAAAACCATTGTGAATCCGATTCCCCAAGGCGGCGGCCAGCGCGACCGTTGAGTGTGCGGTTTTTCAATACGTGAAAGCAGGGTCCGTGTTGAGATAGAGCAGCCTGCGAATGAATTGCGAAATTAAAACTATTCTTACTCATGAAAATCAAGGCAAGGTATTTAGGTATTGTGGTGATGGCAGCATTGCTGCTTGTACTTTCCTGTGACGATGATGACGACAACGGTGGAGGAATGAACACCGATAATGAGTTTACTCTCGACGTAGTGGCGGACGGTTTATTTTCGCCGTTGGCATTCATTTCAGCGCCCGACAACACGGACCGCATGTTTATCGTAGATCAGGCAGGGCAGGTGTACATCTTCAGGGATAGCGCCACCGTTGAGACGCCGTTCCTGGACATCTCAGATCGCATTGTGGTTGAAGGTGAAAAGGGACTTCTCGGTCTCGCCTTTCACCCGGATTTTGCCAACAACGGGCGTTTCTTTGTGTATTACAGCGGGCCGCTCAGTCCGGCCGGGCCGGAAGGATGGGATCATACGAACTATGTATCCGAATTCACCGTCACTCCGGGCGAAGACGTGGCTGATCCGGCATCAGAGATTGTCTTATTGGCGATGGACCATCCGCAGGGCAATCACAACGCCGGCATGCTGGCATTTGGTCCGGATGGATACCTGTATATCTCTGTGGGTGATGGAGGAGGTGGGAACGACAATCAGGCTGGTCACGTCGAGGGTGGAAACGGTCAGGACATCACCCAGAACCTTTTGGGAAGCATCCTTCGCATCGACGTCAACATGCCGGGAATGTACCAGATACCCTCTGACAATCCGTTTACAGGAAGTGACGGTCTCGACGAAATTTTTGCTTACGGCTTACGAAATCCTTACCGCTTCAGCTTTGATCCCGAAGGAAATATCATTGTTGCCGATGCGGGTCAGGAGCTCTATGAGGAAATCAATGTTGTGCAAGCAGGAGGTAACTATGGCTGGAACATTAAGGAAGGATTGCATTGCTTTGATGCGAATAATCCAACTGCGCCACCGGATTCATGCGTGGCAACAGGTGCAAACGGTGAACCCCTTCTTGATCCTGTAATTGAATTCGGGAATTCGAAGAATCTTTCAGATGGCCTCGGGAATGTTTCGATCGGGGGATACGTCTACGAAGGTGATGACGTGCCGTCGCTTTTTGGAAAGTACATTTTCGGAGTGTTGACTCAGGATCCGTCCGGTATGAACGGAGCCGTGTTCGCTGCTGATCGTTCCGGCACAACCTGGAACTACGACAAACTCCTCGTTGGCAATATGGCTAACGGCGATCTGGATGAGTTTGTACTTGGTTTTGGAAAGGACGACGATGGAGAGGTGTATGTACTGACCAACCGTGGGAGCGCCGGATCAGGTAAGGTATATAAGCTTAATGGCAGTACACAGTAGAGGAATGTGAAATCTTTGTGACCTTGTGCGCTGATGACACCGTTTTCATCGCGCGCACAAGGACATAAAGAATCACGTATTATAGGTTAGGAAATATCATCTGCTCCCGGCCATATTGATAGCAAGGTAAAGCTGGCCAACAGAGTTCTTGCTGCTGCCCAGCATTTGCCTGGCGCCTGGACTTCTTGCGATGTCCTTCAGCCCATAATTGTACCGGGCGCCTATTTGAATATTGTTGAAGTTGAAGCCGATGCCCCCGACAAGACCGTAATCCCATTTTTCGAAGTTATCGCGATCCAGCTCTATAAAGTCATCACCGAGGTCGCCATCCGAGTCAATGTTCGCGCCCACCAGGTAAGCCCAATACGGCCCCGCATGAATTTCAACGGCATTTCCCAACTTGAATACAGCAAGGATCGGTACGTCGATGTAATGCAGGTTGAACTTAGTTTCATGATCGATCACACCAAAATTCGAGCTCACTTCATTTCCTTTGGTTGAGTAATTGATCTCAGGTTGAATTGCAAAGCCTTCGTTTGCAAATAGCTGTCCGTACACACCAGCGTGAAACCCAAATCGTGTATGCCGATCGTGAGGCTCATCAATGATCAGGTTGCTGAGGTTGACTCCTCCCTTGATACCGGCTGGGACTATGTTTTTGTCGG
>QGUY01000190.1 GCA_003242315.1 Bacteroidota bacterium | reverse complement strand
GTATAGGGATTGAAGTTCGCACCGGTGACCAGCATGAAATAAAAATCCTGGTCGCGATTGAACCACAGGTTCTGCTGATACAGTGCCATAGCGGCAAAAACCAGTACATTGGCGATGATCAGCAACAGCGTAACCCTGGGATTCCTCATCGTTCTTCACGCATAAATGGATTCGAGCCGTTTCAGCAACGGCGGATGCGAATAGTGAAAGAAAACATACCAGGGATGCGGAAAAAGGTACGACAACGAATCAACGGAAAGTTTCTTCAGCGCGTTAGCCAACGCCTGACCATCATAGTGGGTCCGGGCAAACGCGTCTGCTTCATATTCGTTCTTCCGACTGTACCATGTCATAAGCAGCCCAGCCACACCGGAAATTGGTGAAAACAGGATTGCAAACGCAAGAAGGTTAAGATGTATGGCGTACTGCGAGCCGCCGAGCGCGAATGACAGGTTTTCATTGTATACCATAAGCGAAAGAATCCACAAGGTAAACGTTACCTGGAGGATGGAAAGCACAAGCCCCCACACCATGTGCTTCTTCTTGTAGTGTCCCACTTCGTGCGCCAAAACAGCCACCAGTTCTTCAACGGAATGGTTAGCAATCAGCGTATCGTACAACACAATTTTCTTCTTGCGTCCAATTCCCGAGAAAAACGCGTTCGCCTTGCGGGATCGTTTCGATCCGTCGATGACATAGATGTTACCCAGGGGGAAATCCACTTTTTTTGCAAACTCGGCAATCGCTGATTTCAGTTCTCCGTCAGGGAGGAGCGTCAGTTTGTTGAACATCGGCAGGATCAGCGAAGTGTAGAACATGTTCATGAATACGATGAACGCGGCCGCAATAAGGGAGAACCAAATCCAGAAATTCGGACCGATCACACGTACCAGGTAAATCAGCAACGCCAGCAAACCTCCACCAATGACCGCCGCCAACAGGTAACCCTTGAGTTTATCAAGAATAAAAGTCTTGACTGTCGTTCGGTTGAAGCCATACTTTTCCTCGATGACAAAGGTGGCATACCACTGAAAAGGGAGTGTGAGGATGTCGGATGCCAGACCGATCAATCCAAAAAATGCAAGCGCCAGCAACACGTCATGCTGGACATAAGATCGCAGCTGGCCATCGATCCATCCAAAACCGCCGGTGACCAGCATGGCCATTGTGAGAATGAATCCGAACGCGGCCGTCACAAACCCGAATTGAGTCTGATCGCGATGATAATCCAGAGAGCGCTGGTACTTTTCCCGATCGTAGTAGGCTTCTACTTCCGGCGGAATATCGGTGCGCCGGTGCCTGAGATTAAGGTATTCCAGGAACTGGTCGAAAAGATAGCTTACAGCAACAATCCCGATGATGATGTATAGAATGACCTGTTGATCCATAAATCAATTGTACAAAAAGCACAACTGTCCGGCAACGAGAAAAATTCCATACATCAGGAAACGCCAAGCAGATTCGCAATACATTCATCGACCCTGTGGAAGTCGAAATCGCGGAGCGTTTCCTCGAAATAAACCTGTATCCGATCGTTGCAAAGGTTGCCGATACTGCCTTCGTGGGTGTGGCTAACCATCCGCGGCGGATTGTAGGTTCCGGCTTCTATCTCCCTCCCCACCTCGCGATAGGCGTCCCTGAACGGCACACCGGCAAGCACGCGCTTGTTCACCTCCTCCACGCTAAAGAGGTAGCGATACTGATCGTCGTCAAGAATGTTTTCCCTAACCTTGATATTAGACAGCATGAGGGTCATCATACGGAGACAGTCGATAAGGTTTTCAAACGCGGGGAAAAGCATTTCCTTGAGCAACTGCATGTCGCGATGATAACCCGACGGCAGGTTGGTCGTCATCATAGCAACACTGTTCGGAATTGACGCGATCTGATTGCAACGCGCCCGGATCAATTCCAGCACATCCGGATTCTTCTTGTGCGGCATGATGCTCGAGCCCGTGGTCAACTCGTCAGGAAACGAGATGAATGCAAAGTTCTGGTTCATGAAAAGACATGCATCCATCGCAAGCTTCGACAACGTAGCAGCTATGCCGGCAAGCGCAAACGCGACTGTCTTTTCCACCTTGCCGCGTGTCATCTGTGCATACACGACATTATAGTTCAATGCCTCAAACCCCAGCAACTCAGTAGTCATCGTGCGGTTGAGAGGAAACGAAGAACCAAATCCCGCTCCGGACCCGAGGGGATTGCGATTCACCATCCGGTAAGCGCTGGAGAGAATATTCAGGTCGTCAGCCAGGCTTTCAGCGTAAGCGCCAAACCACAATCCAAATGAGGAAGGCATCGCGAGCTGAAAGTGAGTATATCCTGGCAGAAGATGTCCCTGGTGCTTTTCGCTGAGTTCAAGCAACAACGTGAAAAGCGGCTGCATAGCTTCGGTGACTCTCCGAATCTCATGACGGAAGAAGAGCCGAAGATCCACAAGGACCTGATCATTGCGCGAACGGCCGCTGTGTATCTTCTTGCCGATATCTCCAAGCCGTTTTGTAAGCATTAACTCGATTTGCGAATGTATGTCTTCCACATCATCGTCGAGCTTAAACGATCCGCTGGTAATTTCATGATAGATATTTCGGAGCTCAACGGTGAGTTTCGTGAGTTCGTCGGCCGTAAGGAGGCCGATCGACTCCAGCATCCGGATGTGCGCCATGGAACCCAGGACATCAAAGGGCGCGAGATAGCGATCCATTTCACGGTCGTTGCCCACCGTAAACGTTTCGACTTCTTTCAGGCTCGCCTTGTCTTTTTGCCAGAGTTTCATGATGATTTACGGTTCACGGCTTTTTGAGGATCACGTTATCCAACAGCTGAATGTACGTCTCGATACCTTTTCGAATCTCGTCAACAAATATAAACTCATCCGCCGAATGTGAACGGGCTGAATCGCCCGGCCCCATCTTGACGGATGGCACAGGTATCAACGCCTGGTCGGACGTTGTTGGTGAACCGTAAAGGTTAAGCCCAAGTTTACGGGCCGACTGTACCAGGGGATGATTCATATCGATGCCGGAAGGGCGCATGCGCATCGAACGCGGCGTGACGGTGCTTTTTAGGTTGGACCGGATTATTTCCAATGCCTCTTCCAGCGTGTATTTGTCAGTTACACGTACATCAATGGTGAACGAACATTCCGCCGGAACCACGTTGTGCTGACGACCAGCGTTGATGATCGTCACGGTCATCTTCATCTCACCCAAAGTCTCAGATACTTCAGGGAAACGATAATTCCGGACCCATTCGATGTCCTTCAGTGCCTCGTAAATGGCGTTGATTCCCTCTTCCCGCGCGGCGTGGCCCGGCTTGCCTTTAGCAACACAGTCGAGCACCATCAGGCCTTTTTCCGCTGTGGCCATTCCGCAAAGCGTCGGCTCTCCTACGATGGCAAAGTCGATCGGCGTAAGCGAAGTCCAGATGCTTTCGATACCATTTGTGCCCGATATCTCCTCCTCGGCGGTCGCGGCCATGATCAGATTGTAAGCCAGGTCCTCCCGATCGTAATAGTGCAGGAAGGTAGCTATGAGCGACACGAGGGGTCCGCCGGCGTCGTTGCTGCCAAGTCCATAAAGCTTGCCGTCAATTATCTCAGGCTTGAACGGATCGCGCGTATAGCCGCTATTAGGCCGAACCGTGTCATGGTGGGAATTGAGGAGAATTGTGGGCTTCTCCGGATTGAAATGCCGGTTCTTCACCCAGATGTTATTCATCCTCCGATAGGTGTGGATGTGGCGCCGTTCAAAAAAATCTTCAATGACGAAAGACACTTCTTCCTCCTCCTTGCTGAAGGAAGGAGTGGCGATCATTTCCTGCAGCAGGTTCAGCGCGTCTTCAAAAAGTTGTTGTGTGCTCATTATTTTCGACCTGCCCGGTTTATTTATGCTTGAGTGATCAATGTCCCGGTTGTTTCGTATCCCGTGTTCCTCAGCAAGTCCGCCGCATGTCCGATCAACACTTCGCTGACTCCCTGGTGAATCGACGAAAAGGCGTTCTCCAGTTTGGGAAGGATGCCATCAGCAAGCACGTTACCTCCGAGGAGTTCTTTGTATCTGCTTTCTGTAAGTCGCGTGATGACGCTGTTGTCATCATTTACATCAAGCAGTACTCCCTTTTTCTCAAAACAGTAGATCAGCCGCACGTCGTGCCGCGAACCTGACGCTATCGCAAGTGCAGCCGCAATGGTGTCGGCATTGGTATTCAAAATGTCACCATTGCTGTGTGTCAACGGAGCCACTACTGGAACGACCTGGCTTTCCAATAAGTTCTCCAGCAATGCCGCATTGACGTCTCCCGGTGTGATGTCGCCCACAAATCCGAAATCGACATCCTTCACGGGTCGCCGCACAGCGCGTATAAGATTTCCATCCGCGCCGGTCATGCCCAATGCCTGACATCCCCGCTTCTGGAGTGACGCCACGATCTGCTTGTTGACAAGACCGCCATAAACCATCGTAACCACCCCGATTGTTTCGGCATCGGTTATGCGACGGCCGATATGGTATTGTGGCTTGATACCCAACTTCTCTCCGATTCGGGTTGCGATCTTCCCACCGCCGTGCACGAGGATTTTTCTCTCACGGATCGAGGCAAAGTCATCCAGGAACGATGACAAGCTATTGGGATCGTCGATCACATTCCCTCCAATCTTGATAACGAAGAGCCGTTGCTTTGCCACGTCAGAGCTTTCTTAAGATTTCACTTAGAACAGCCTGCGCCGCCCACACGCGGTTTCCAGCCTGAAGCACAACAACGGATGCATCGCTGTCCAGCACATCATCCGCGATCACGAGGTTTCGTCTAACGGGAAGGCAATGCATAACCTTTGCATGGTTGGTCACCTTCAGCTTTTCTGTAGTGATCATCCACGATGGGTCGCGACTCAAAATCTGTCCGTAGTGTTTTACCGAAGACCAATTCTTGACATACACAAAATCCGCACCTTCCAGCGCCTTGTCCTGATTGGTTTCAACAACGGCATTGCCCGCGTAGCGGGGATCCAACTCGTACCCTTCCGGGTGTGTGATCACCAGGTCAGCCTTGTTCCAGCGGTTCATCCATTGAACGAATGAATTGGGTACCGCCTGCGGCAATGCACGAACATGAGGCGCCCAGGTTAATACCACGCGTGGTCTCCGTCCGTTGTCACACAATTCGCGTATGGTTACCAGGTCAGCCAGACTCTGCAAGGGGTGCAACGTAGCGCTTTCGAGACTCACCACCGGAACGCCGGCATAGCGAACGAACTGGTTGATCACGTGCTCGCTGTAGTCCTCTTCGCGGTTGCGCAGCGCAGGGAACGTGCGTATCGAAAGGATATCAAAATATTGACCTAGTACAGCTGCCGCTTCCTTCACGTGCTCCGTCGTCGAACCATCCATCACGGTGCCATCGGCGAATTCCAGTTGCCATCCTTCCTTGTCGATGTTGAAGACAATGACTTCCATACCCAGGTTTCTCGCCGCCACCTGCGTGCTCACGCGTGTGCGAAGACTGGGATTAAGAAATATCATGCCGAGTGTCTTGCCTGATCCCAGCTGCCGATCGCGGTGGGGATTCTTTTTATACGCCAGCGCCTCATTCACCAACGCCTCCGGGTCAGACACGTCATCAACGGACAGGAAATGTTTCATTCGTCAATCATTTCAGTTCTTCACTCAATGCCGTAAGAAACATGTCCGCCTGTTCCCGGGTCATGGCCAGAGACGGCAGCAGGCGAACGACATTGGGTTTTGACTCGCCGGTAAATATACGATGGTGGTGCAAAAGGTTGCTTCTCACCTGCTTGTGGCTTTCCGGCAGATCAATGCCGATCATCAAACCTCTGCCACGCACCTCATTAACGATTGAGAACGATTTCAACTTTTCCAGAAGGTAGTTCCCAATATTCATTGCGTTGGTCATGAGGTCCTCTTCAGCCATAACTTCAAGCACAGCGAGGCCGGCAGCAGCTGCGAGGTAGTTCCCACCGAACGTGGTTCCCAACATACCGCTCCATGCTTTCACATCAGGATGAATGAGCACACCGCCAATCGGGAAGCCGTTAGCCATACCTTTGGCAGTCGTGATGAGTGGCGGTCTGATCCCTGTGTACTGATGTGAAAAGAACTTACCCGTTCTTCCGTAGCCAGACTGTATCTCATCCAGAATGAGCATCGCACCGACCGCGGCGCAACGTTGTTCCAGGTATTGCAGGAAATCATCATCCGGAAGACGAATGCCACCCACACCTTGAATGCCCTCAATGATCACAGCAGCAACATCGTTTCCAAGCGCCGCATCAAGAGCCTGGCGGTCATTCATCGGAATGAACGACACAGCATGACCCGCGTTGAAAGGCGACACGATCTTTGCGTTGTCGGTTGCTGCGACTGCGCCGGATGTACGACCGTGAAACGATCGTTCAAAGGCTATAATCTTTTTCCTGCCCGTGAGAAATGATGCAATCTTCAGTGCATTCTCGTTCGCTTCCGCTCCTGAGTTGCAGAGGAAGAGTTGATAGTCGGGATAACCCGAAAGGTCGCCAAGCTTTTCTGCGAACTCTTCCTGAAGAGGATTTCGAACGCTGTTCGAGTAGTAGCCGATGCGGTTGAGTTGTTCTGTCAGCCGCTTGATGTAGTGAGGATGGCTGTGACCGATTGAGATTACGGCATGTCCGCCGTACAGGTCGAGATACTTGTTGCCCTTATCATCCCAGAGCCACGATCCTTCCGCGCGCACGGGTGTGATGTCGAACAACGGGTAAACGTCGAACAGGTTCATTTTGGTTGTAGTAAGTACGCTTGTCAAAATACAGTAGCTTTAAGTTTAAGACCTGCGGTTTCCTCCAGTCCGCAGATCAGATTCATATTTTGCACGGCCTGACCCGAGGCGCCCTTGAGGAGGTTGTCAAGAGCTGTGTGCACTACGAGAATATCACCTTCCTTCTCGAGGTTAACGAGGCATTTGTTCGTGTTGACGACCTGTTTTAGGTTGATCGGCGTATCGGATACCACCGTAAAGGGATGATCCTTGTAGTACGTATGGTACAGGTCCTTCACTTCATCAAGACTAAGCGTACAGCGAACGCTTGAGCTGACGAATATGCCGCGCGTAAAGTCGCCGCGCCAGGGCACGAAGTGTATGGGTTTATCGTACGCGCTATCGGCGTGCTGAAGCGTGCGACGGATTTCTTTCAGGTGCTGATGGGTTAGCGTTTTGTACGCTGAAATGTTGTTGGCACGCCATGTGAAATGTGTGGTTTCCTGGAGACGTTGCCCTGCACCGGTGGATCCGGTGATGCCCGTAGCGAATACCTCGCCCAGCAGGCCTTTCGATGCAAGAGGAATCAAGCCGAGCAGGATGTTCGTAGCAAAACATCCCGGGTTGGCGATGTTGCCGGCTGATTTGATAGCTTCGCGATGTATCTCCGGCAAACCGTAGACGAATGTACGGCGGGCAGTGCTCTGTCCATGGCGAAAGTCCTGACTCAGGTCGATGATCTTCACAGAATCAGCGAACGGATCTTGTTCGAGGAACTTGCCGCTTTCTCCGTGGCCGAGACAGAGAAACACAACGTCGACGTCATTGCTCAAAGAATCAGTGAACGTGATGTTGGTTTCTCCCAACAAGTCCTGGTGAACTGCAGATAGCGGTTTACCTGCATTACTCCTGCTGTGCACGAAGGCGATCTCCACGTTGGGATGGTTAAGGAGCAGCCGGAGCGTTTCACCTCCGGTGTATCCAGCTCCGCCTACTATGCCAGCTCTAATTGTTTTTGTCATG
>QGUY01000483.1 GCA_003242315.1 Bacteroidota bacterium | reverse complement strand
TGACCACATCGTCGTTGCTCGGCGTACAGGTTGCCCCATTGCTGATCGTCCAAAGCAGTTGATATGTTGTACCCGCTACACCTGTGAATGTCGTGTTTGGATCTGAAGGATCAGCGAGTGATCCGCCCGCGCCAACGACGATAGACCACTGTCCGACACCTATATCAGGAGTATTTGCTGCCAGCGTCGTTGACGTGCCGCAGACATTTTGATCCGGACCGGCATCTGCTATTGTTGGCGTATTCAGATCAAAAGATACCTCTACCTGGTCGGCTGACGGCGGACACGATCCATTTGTAATAGTCCACTGTAACGTATACGAAGCGCCAGGCAACCCCTGGAAGACCGAGTTGGGATCGGAAGGATTGGAGATAACGCCTCCCGTGCCACTCACGATGGTCCATGTACCCGTACCCACTGTCGGAGTATTGCCCGGAAGGTTAACCGGACCGCATGAGTTCAGCAGATCGGAACCTGCGTCAGCAGTTGTGGGAGCTTCTTCAAATTCTATCGTGACTTCATCCTGTGACGTTCCGCAAGAAGAAGTTATTGTCCAGCGAAGAACATAGGTTTCCCCGGCGGTACCACTGAACTGTGTAGCCGGATCAGTATCATCAGCAAAAGACTCTGCTCCATCGCCGCTCACCACAGACCACTGTCCGGTACCAATTGCAGGGTTCACGGCAGCAAGCGTTGTAGTTGTGCCGCAGACGATTTGATCAGGTCCGGCATCAGACGGCGTCGGGCTGTCAGGATCAAACGTAATGACTACTTCATCGCTGCTGGGTGCGCAGCTTCCATTTGTTATTGTCCATACCAGCGTATATGCTGTGCCTCCTACTCCGGTGAATTCACTGTTCGGATCGGTAGGGTCGACAATGTTGCCCCCCGTGCCTGAGGTAATGGTCCATACACCTGTACCTGAAACAGGGACATTACCTTCAAGATTTGTAGAACCACATACGGTCTTGTCTGGTCCTGCGTCCGCAGTTGTAGGTGCAGATTCGAATGTCACAACAACGTCATCCGAAGTAGATCCACAAGAGTTGGTTACTGTCCACCGCAGTGTGTAGGTAGTACCGGCAACACCCGTGAATTCTGTTTCGGGATCTGAAGGGTCGGCAAGATTTCCACCCGCACCTGTAACGATGCTCCATTGTCCTGTGCCGGTGGCAGGCGTGACAGCAGCGAGATTTGCAGAAGTACCGCAAATCTGCATATCTGCCCCTGCATCAGCAGCCGAAGGGCCAGGCTCAAAGGTTATGGTAATATCATCGCTCGTGCTCGCGCATGTAGCCGTAATCGTCCATCGAAGCACGTAGGTTTCTCCTGCCAAACCGGTAAATATTGTCCCGGGCGAATTGATATCAGCAAACGATCCACCGTTGCCGCTTATTTTCGACCATTGGCCGACACCCACGGTAGGCGTGTTGGCAAGCAATGTGGCAGAAGTGCTAACCGTGCTGCATATGGTTTGATCGCCACCCGCATTGGCAACGGTAGGGCTATCTGGATCGACCGTTATCTGAACCTGGTCTGAACTGGTCGTGCAGGTAGCAATAGTCCACTCAAGAATATAGACTTCACCGCTGTTTCCGGTAAAGCCGCTATTAGGATCGTTAGGGTCGTCAAGTATGCCGCCGTTACCGCTTACGATCGTCCACGTACCGACCCCTACTCCGGGCGTATTTCCTTCGAGGGTAGTCGGCCCGCAAACGGTTTTGTCAGGACCAGCGTTGGCCGTTGTGGGCAGTGGCGTTATCGTAATGACGACATCATCAGAAACAGCGGGACAGGAAGCCGTCGCTCCCGTCGTTAACGTAAGTGTTACAGAGCCTGCGTTGATATCGTCTGAGCCAAGTGTGTACGTCGCAGTGAGTAAAGTAGGGTCATCGAACGTACCATTTCCGCTGGTGGTCCAAAGTGCCGTTGTTGCACTGCCACCTATTGTACCCGACAAGGTCACAGCATCCGTTGCGCAGACTGTTTGCGGTACCCCTGCGTCAAAGGTGGGCGCCGGGTCAATGGAAATAACAAAATATTCACTGAAGGCGACACAGGGGCCGCCCGGGTCGTTCGTTGTACGCGTAAGGTTTACTTT
>QGUY01000482.1 GCA_003242315.1 Bacteroidota bacterium | reverse complement strand
TTTTAAGGAATTAAAGAATCCCGTCTCCGGCCAATTGTGGTCCCCAAAGGTTTCAAAATCCAAAAAAAGGTTGATCGTCTCACCGTTGCCGGCAATGCGGTGTATCCAATGCGCGAACTTGGGTGCAGTGAGTGGCCACTGTAGCCAGCCTTTGTCGGAGAAACGAAAAGCAATATCATCTGACAGCTTGTAGTTTTTTAGCAAGCAGGCAAAGGAAGCGCTATGGGGTGGATGGTAGACAAAGTTCGGACTACGTGCGCCCAAAGCGTAGTCCAATCCTTCACACAACACGCCTTTGTAGCCCATGTCGTCGATGAACGAAGCGAGTTCATTGTTGTAAATCAATTCCGTGTTGCGGAATACCGACGGCGTTTGGCCGAAGAGAGCTTCGATTTTTGCTGTGTGCGCGAGAACCTGACGCACAAATTCTGGTCGCGAATACAGGAAGCTAAGTGAATGGTAGTAGGTCTCGGCGAGGAACTCTACGCAACCTGTTTCTGCAAGCTCCTGAAATGAAGTGATGACATCGGGTCGGAACTGTTCCATCTGCTCCAGAGCGGTTCCGGTGATGGAATAGGCAATTCGAAACCGTCCCTCGTGACGGCGAATGAGTTCCAACATCAACCGGTTTGCCGGAAGGTAGCATTTGTCAGCGACGCGATTGAGGATAGCCTGATTGGCCGCGTCATCAAAGTAGTCGTGATCGTAACCGATCCGAAAGCAATTATATGATTTCAGCCGCCAGGGCTGGTGTACTTCGAAGTAAAAGCAAACTGAAGGCATAGGCTCCGGTTTTCGATTCAAAACATGACTACTCAGTTCAGGACCAGGCCGCGGTAGATTTGAGCGATCTTCGCAGCGGCCGCATACCATGTTACCTGGCTCGCCATCTCTCTCGATCGGCGGGCCAGGTCGTCGTGCAATGCATTGTACTGTAACAACGCGTAGATGTAGTTTGCGTACTTGTCGGTGTCCCAGAAGTCGGCCGTAAGCGCGGGCAGTACCTCATGCGCGCCACTTTGTCGCGATAGCACCCCGGGTACGCCGAATTGTGCTGCCTCAAGCGCCGTGAGTCCGAAGGGCTCTGAGACAGACGGCATGAAGTAGACATCTGCCATGGACAGCAATTCGTCTACCCTGCGTCTGTCGAGAAATCCCGTGAAAAGGAACTTCCCGCCCAGTTTGCGGTAGGCCATCGTTTCCAGCAGGGGGATAAACGCATCGCCGGTGCCTGCGACAACAAATTTTACCCGTGGGTAAACGCGCACAACCTTCTCAGCTGTCTCCAGCAAAAACTCAGGACCCTTCTGTCGCGTGACTCGTCCGAGAAATACGACGAGTTTGTCGCGGAATGGGTGCGCTCGTCGCTGTGTTGTCCGCGGATCGATGCCATTATGTACAACGTTTACCCGGCGTGGCGGAATGCCATAGTGACGTTTCAGTTGATCGCGCGTGTATTCGCTTACGGCGATAATCGTATCCGCGGAGTGCAAGGCACGGCGCTCCAGTTCGTACACGTCGTTTCTTACCTCGCTTCCTGCGCGATCAGTCTCCAGCGCATGCACGTGCAATACGAGGGGTTTGCCGGTTCTTGCCTGGATACGGAGTCCCGCAGGATACGTCACCCAGTCGTGGGCGTGAATAAGCTTGAAGTCCAGCTTGCGCGACAAAAGGTCGGCAAGTCGCGAGAACAAATACACTTTTCGATGGATATCAGGGCCGTACGATTCGTGACCCTCAAAATAGCTACCAAGCTGGGTGATGGAGGAAACGGTTTGGTACTCTTGTGGAGCGGATGAATGCTCCGTCTCCTCGAGGATGGCACGGATCGAATGGTATGGACTGAGTTCCAGTGGTATACGCTGAAGGTCGTCCACGAGTTCACTGAGATCATGCTCGTGACCTTCGCGAATGAGTTCTTCCTTCACTGCCCGGTCGACACCGACAATTCGGACATTCTCCAGGGTTGACGACGGATGACTGCGCGGAACAATCAAACGGATGTTTGCAGACGCGCGAAGAGCTTTGACCAACCCGAACGTCGCAACACCGAGCCCCCCCCTATAAACTGGTCTCTTATACACACCCCTGAGCCCAGAACCGG
>QGUY01000481.1 GCA_003242315.1 Bacteroidota bacterium | reverse complement strand
AAAACCCCCAAATCTTTACCTTTTTTAAAAAACAAAGTTGCTGAGCGAAGTTACGCCAACTTCAACACTCCAACACTGCTAACTTTTCAACCTAACATAAATCAACTTGTTCCTCCTATTATCCGTCCCTCTTTCATCGATCTCCACAATTCCTAGACTCCGCAGCAGGGCGGTGAGGTTACGAAAGCCGTAGTTGCGCGGGTCGAAGTTAGGTTGCTTCTTGATGATGAGGTTGCCGACGTCGCCGAGGAATGCCCAGCCTGATTCGTCGGCCAGGTCGGCAATAGAAGAAGAGATAAGTTTAACGGTCCCTTTGGCGACTTTCTGCAGCGCACTGTCGCGACGCGTCTTATGGGTTTTCTTGCCCTTGTCGGTTGCTTCCTCGCCTTCGCTGAGGATCTCGATATAGATGAACTTGTCGCACGCGGCGATAAAGGCATCAGGCGTTTTCTTTTCGCCAATACCAATCACCCGCATGCCCGCCTCTCTCAGTCGCGTAGCAAGGCGCGTAAAATCGCTGTCGCTGGAGACGATGCAAAAACCATCGACCTTACCTGAATAAAGGATGTCCATTGCATCGATGATCATTGCGGAGTCAGTGGCATTCTTTCCTGTCGTGTAGCTGTATTGTTGAATGGGGGTGATTGCGTTCTCCAGCAGCACGCCCTTCCACCCGGTGAGTGTTGGCTTCGTCCAGTCGCCATAAATCCGCTTGAAGGTTGGCGTGCCATACTTGGCAATCTCCTCCATCATAGCCTTCACACTGCTGTACCGTATATTGTCGGCATCAATGAGGACGGCAAGCTTGAGTTCTTTTCCGTTGTCCATATGAATCAAGGTAGTGAAAATAAATATATTTGGTTGTGAAGAACGAAACTCTGTCGCGTATCCTGTCCACTAAGATCGTCGCGATCCTCCGCGGCGCAGATCCGGACGGCGTCATGTCCATCATCGAAGCCCTGCACGCGGGGGGCATCACCAACGTAGAAATAACGCTTAATTCACCCAATGCGTTGGAGCTCATTCGCAAGGCTCGCGATGTTATGGGCGATCGCATGCTGGTGGGCGCCGGGACTGTACTCGACCCGGAGCAGGCGCGCGCAGCGATCGACGCGGGTGCAAAGTTCCTCATATCACCGGTTTTGGATGAAGATACTATTCGTTACACGTTAGGAGCGGGCGTCGTATCCATTCCCGGTGCGTTTACTCCTACGGAGATACTCAAAGCGCACCGGTTGGGTGCCGATATCGTAAAAGTCTTTCCCAATCCGTCGGGCCCGGGTTACATTCGCGATATACGCGCTCCGCTGTCGCATATACCTTTGATGCCAACCGGAGGCATACGTCCCGATAACATCAGGGCTTACATGGATGCGGGTGGCGTGGCCTTCGGTATAGGATCCGCACTCGTGAATTCCCGTAATCCTATAACAGAAGAATACCTGTTGACCATTCGCGAAACGGCCCGGGCATTCGTACAGGCTGTCAGCGGTCCGTCAAGTTGAATTAATTGCCATGAAGATATCTCGCTATGAATTGTTCCTGGTGCCACCGAGGTGGCTGTTCCTGAAGATCGAAACGGATGAAGGCATTACCGGCTGGGGTGAACCGGTGATCGAAGGACGCGCCGCAACGATACGTACCGCCGTGGAAGAGTTGATGGAATATTTGATAGGAAAGGACCCGATGCGCATCGAAGACCACTGGAATGTCATGTATCGTGGTGGATTCTATCGCGGTGGACCTATACTCATGAGCGCCATCTCAGGTATCGATCAGGCATTGTGGGATATCAAAGGAAAGTTTTTTGGTACGCCGATATGCCAGTTGTTAGGGGGAAAATGCCGGGACAAGATCAAAGTATACTCGTGGATTGGCGGCGATCGTCCAGCCGACGTGGGGAACGCTGCACGCGACATCGTCTCGAAAGGATTTACCGCGCTGAAGATGAACGCCACCGAAGAGTTGCAGTATGTCGATACATACGAAAAGATCGATCATGCCGTGGCGCGGATTGCTGCCGTTCGTGAGGCTGTAGGACCGGGCGTCGGTATCGGTATCGACTTCCATGGTCGCGTTCACAAGCCGCTGGCCCGCGTGCTCGC
>QGUY01000480.1 GCA_003242315.1 Bacteroidota bacterium | reverse complement strand
GTATCAGGCTTAGCCGCCTGGAAGGAATTATTCCCGCAATAGAATCAGCGCATGCACTGGCGGCGCTGAACAAACTAAAGTTTTCAAAGCAGGATGTCGTGGTCGTCAACCTTTCAGGAAGAGGTGACAAAGACCTCGAAACGTACATCCGGTGGGGAAAATATTGATCGATATTCATGGAAAGTAATAGGCTTACTAAGTTGTTTTCATCTGGCAGAAAAAACCTTCTGTCGGTTTTCTACACCGCAGGCTATCCTCGTCTGAATGACACGGTGCGTATCGGCAAAGCGCTGGAACAGTCCGGCGCCGATTTTGTAGAAATCGGAATTCCTTTCTCCGATCCCGTGGCAGACGGGCCCACAATACAGGCCAGCAACAAGGTGGCGCTCGACAACGGCATTAACTTGCACCTGTTGGTGGAGCAGGTCGCGGAATTAAGGAAGATTTCTGAGATCCCGATTATCCTTATGGGATATCTGAATCCAGTTGTGCAGTATGGCGTGGAAGCCTTTTGCGAAGATGCGGCGGCCGCCGGTGTTGATGGTCTGATCCTGGCGGATATGCCGTTGGAAGAGTTTATGACGGAATACAAGCCCGTCTTTGATAAGCACAGTTTGCACAACACTTTTTTGATCTCGCCCACGACGTCCGAGGAGCGAATTCGCCGGATTGATGATGTGAGCACGGCATTTGTCTATGCTGTTGCCGCGTCGAGCACGACGGGCGCGAAGGAGCGATTTACCGATGAGCAGATTGCGTACTTTCAGAGGTTGAAGGCGTTGAATATGAAGAATCCTGTAATGATTGGTTTCGGTATCGCGAATAATTCATCGTTCAGCCAGGCGTGTGAGTACGGCGCGGGTGCTGTCGTGGGTAGTGCATTCATCAACGTATTGCGGGAAAGCAAGGATATCGAACAGGACATCCCGAGGTTTGTAAATTCACTAAAGAACGGTAAAGCGGTTTGATTTTGATATGATCGTTCAGCTGAAGAAGAATGCGTCGGAAGAGCAGGTGACCGCAATAGCGGACCAGATGTCGGCACTGGGCTACAAGACGACCCGAGTGGCGACTGGCAACGGCTCATATCTGGTAGGAATTGGAAGCAAGGAATTCGACATACGCAAGTTGGGTCACATGGAAGGAGTGGCCGACATACACAGGGTGTCGGATGCTTACAAACTTGTGTCACGCAAGTGGAAAGTCGAGCGCACAGCTATTGACTTGGGCGATGGCGTGGTAATTGGCAACGGCGACCTGTCGTTGATGGCCGGTCCGTGCTCGATTGAAAGCGAAGAGCAGGTGGCGGCAACACTTGCTCACCTGCGCGAAAATAATGTGAGGATCATGCGGGGTGGTGTGTTTAAGCCGAGAAGTTCTCCGTACGCTTTCCGTGGGTTGGGAATCGAGGGACTCAAGATGTGGCACGAACAGGCGAAGAAGGCTGGTGTCAAAATCATTTCTGAAGTCATGCAGGTGTCGCAGATCGACGAAATGGTGGACTATGTCGACATCTTCCAGGTGGGCGCGCGCAACACGCAGAATTTCAACTTGCTGGATGCATTGGGCAAGGCAGGGAAGCCCGTTATGATCAAGCGCGGTATTTCCGGCACGATCGAAGAACTCCTGTACTCGGCGGAGTACGTCTTTTCAGCAGGCAACGAACAGTTAATTCTCTGTGAGCGTGGTATAAGGACTTACGAACGCGCGAGCAGGAACACGCTTGACATCAATGCTATCCCGATTTTGAGGGAGAAGTCCCACCTTCCGGTCGTTGCGGATCCTTCCCATGGCATCGGAATTCGCGAACACGTAGAGCCGGTAGCTCTTGCTGCCATTGTTGCCGGCGCTGATGGCATCATTTACGAAACACATCAATCACCCGAAGAAGCCGCCTCCGACGGGCAACAAACCCTGAACTTCGGCGAGTCCGCCCGTCTCATCGAGAAAGCGCGAAAAGTAGCAGCGTTGAGACAGACGTTTTGAACCACATAGGACCCATAGAAAACATAGAGCACATAGCGTGATTAGTGAGTACATACTATCAAGTTACTGCACACTCAGCAAGTAGCACAACTTCAACACTTCAACACTCCAACACTCCAACAC
>QGUY01000189.1 GCA_003242315.1 Bacteroidota bacterium | reverse complement strand
TATAATAACCTTGTTGTTGCAGGGACTTCTCAGTTAGTATCGCCACTAAACCCCAATACAACATACTATTATCGGGTACGAGCGGTAGGGGCTTCTGGCACATCGGGAAACTCTAACACTATCTCCCAGGCCACACAGGTTGCGCCACCTACGGTCAGTGCAGCCACCAACATTACATCGCAATCCTTTACAGCCAACTGGGGGACAGTAAGTGGTGCCACGCATTACCTACTAGAAGTGTCCACAGCGTCGAATTTTTCCTCCTTTGTGCCAGGTTACAATCCAATGACACTCGCCGGTGCTACCACCGCCAATGTGACTGGTCTGTCAGGCGGTACGACGTACTACTATCGAGTTCGTGCGCAGAATAGCGGATGGACTACTGGCTACTCCAGTGTAATTAACCTCACCACAATTCCGATGCCTCCACTTGTCGGGTCCCCAACTTCAATCACTGCCAACTCTTTTGTTGCCAATTGGGATACCAGCGTGGGTGCGACAAGTTATCGCCTCGACATTTCGACAAATAGTTCGTTTTCAAGTTATGTTTCAGGATATGACAATCTTACGGTGTCAGGTACATCAACGACAGTTAGTGGACTTACAGCGAATACTACCTATTATTTCCGCGTTCGTGCGGTCAATGGGACCGGTACTTCGGCAAATTCAGCCACCGGTACGGCCCTTACTGCTCCGGTCCCTCCGGTCGCAGCCACAGCGACGAATGTCAGCAACACATCGTTCACTGCGAATTGGAGCAGTGTTCCGGGCGCGGCCAGTTACACGCTCGACGTCTCTACGGTAAGTAACTTTTCGACCTTTGTGCCCGGTTATCAGGGTGATGAAGTTACGGGTACCAGTGTTGACGTGGTAGGCCTGGCCGGCAACACTACCTATTATTACCGGGTTAGAGCAGTTAATGCGGAAGGTACGCCATCTGTGTCATCCAATTCAGTTTCGAAGCTGACCTTGCCGGATGCGCCTGTTGCTCTTGCCGCAACCTCGATCACATCTAGTGGCTTCACGGCAAACTGGACCGCGGTAGCAGGAATCAGCAGCTACCGGCTGGACGTTTCGACGAATAGTGAGTTTACCTCCTTGGTGTCGGGTTTTGACAACTTAACTGTCACGGGCACGAGTAAAGTTGTGAGCGCACTCACTGATGGTAAGACGTACTACTACCGCGTTAGAGCAGTGAATTCTAGCGGTAGTTCGGCGAACAGTAATACCATAATCGGCGCAAGCCTGGATAGAAATTACGTTAGGACCACAGGCGTGTACAAGAGGGGCATCACCACTCAGACGCAGCTTGATGGTGCCGGAATTGGCGAGCGGCAGATTACAACAGCCTACTTTGACGGCCTTGGTAGACCGATGCAGACAGTTATCCGCCAAAATTCCCCAAACCAGTTTGATGTTGTGCAGCCAATGGCCTACGATGTTTTTGGCCGAGAGAAGAAGAAGTATCTTCCATATGTTGTCAATGAAAGCAACGGTCTGTACAAACTTAATCCGCTTGGTACAACCACTTACACAGGTTCGCCGCATAACCTATACTATACTAATGGGACGGGGGACAAGGTTGCCGACGATTCCCAGCCGTTTAGCGAAACGGTGTTCGAACCGAGTCCTCTGAACCGTGTAATTGAGCAGGGTTCTCCTGGTACTCCCTGGCAGCCTGACGGTACCGACTCCTATACTTCAACGGATCGGACTGTAAAATACGCTTATGAAACCAATGTAGCTTCAGAGGTGCTCAAATGGTCGTTTACCAATCCCACAAGCACATACCCGTTCGGACAAGCGAATGCGGGAACCGCGGCATCACCCACCTACCATGCGGCCAATCAGTTGTTTCGCAACAAGACAAAAGATGAGCATCACAATGAAGTGATTGAGTATAAGGACCGTCAAGGAAAAGTTATCCTGAAAAAGGTACAGGCGCCATCGGGCCAATGGGCACAAACTTATTATATCTACGATGGTTTCGGAAACCTTGTGTGCGTCATGCCACCCGAGGCTGTCGCGCGACTTGCTACCGAATTTTATCACTCTGGAGCAACAGATGCAACCAAGGAAGCTTTCCTGAGGCGCTGGGCATTCCGCTATGCCTACGACGCCAGAAAGCGCATGACCTTAAAGCAGGTCCCGGGCGCAGACGCAGTCTGCATGGTGTACGATAAACGTGACCGCCTGGTCTTAACCCAGGATGGTAACCACAGAAGCGGCTCAACCACGTATTGGACCTTCACCAAGTATGATGAATTAAACCGGCCGATCTTGACCGGGATTAAGGATACTACGGCCGCCCTAACCCAGGCGCAGATGCAAAGTGTTGTCGATGCCTTCTATAACAAAGCATGGACAAAGTACGGTGAGACGTATGTGGGGACACAGTCAGGAAACGTGCACGGTTATTCCAATAAAAGCTATCCAGTCGTAAACAAAGGAACAACTGTTGATCTTAACCAGTATCTCACGGTAACCTATTACGACACCTATAGTTTCCGTTCTACCTGGACTGGAACCTACACCTATTCAAATGATGCACTCAGCGCAACGGCGAATGGTGTTGTGTACGACCAGCCGTCTGCAGAGAACCAGCGAGTAAATGGTCAGGTTACCGGGATCAAGGTTAAGGTGCTGGATGGGGGTGTCACCGGTGGAGCAACCTGGCTGAAAGCGATAAACTACTACGATAATTATCTCCGAGTAATACAGACGCAGTCCGACAACAACAAAGGCGGCATCGACCGGGTCTCCACGTTGTATGATTTTACCGGGCGTGTACTGAAAACGAAGATAACGCATCCGACAAGCATAGCGGCGACACGGATAATTTCACGAAGATTCGAATACGACCATGCGGGACGGCTCGTCAGGGCCTGGCATCAAACAGACAGTCAGCCTGAAATTTTGCTAGCATACAATGAGTACAACGAACTTGGACAGCTGGTAGATAAGAAGCTTCACAGTACGAATTCGGGTGCATCAGATGCAATTCAGTCCGTGGATTACCGTTACAACATACGGGGATGGCTGACTTCGATTAACAATGCAGAGCTAAATGTTAATTCGGCTACCAACGATGAAACCGGGGATTTCTTTGGAATGAACTTAGCCTATCAGGATGCCCTGGGTACTGGAAACACAGCGCAGTATAATGGGAATATTTCAGGTGTGAAATGGAGTGTTAATCAGGGGTTCGGCACCATCAAGGCCATGGCATATAACTACACATATGATCCCATGAATCGTCTAACGGCAGCAATGCACAAGCAGGCTCAGACGCTAGGTACATGGGCTACCGGCCAGTTTGACGAGAGTGGACTGACATATGATTTGAATGGGAACATCAAAACGTTGCAAAGGAAAGGGGATGGCGGCACGACGATTGACAACCTGACGTATAATTACGGGTCTGCGACAACCGCCAGCAATAAATTGTTGTACGTAACGGACGCAGCCTCAGTGCCAGATAAAGCACAAGGATTTTTCGATGGAAACACGACCGGTGATGACTACACCTATGATGCGAATGGGAACATGCTGACCGATAAGAACAAGGGTATCACAACCGAGATCACCTACAACTACCTAAATCTTCCCGAGTTGATCACCAAAGGCGGGAATACAGTACGTTACATTTATGATGCGACGGGCAGAAAACTTACTCAGGTGGTCACCTTCTCAGGGGCGACAAAGCGTACCGATTACGCGGGCGAGTTTATTTATGAGAATGATGTATTGCAGTTCATTAATCACGAAGAGGGAAGGATTGTCGTTTCCGGGGAAAAGCTGGTGCATCGAGACGGATGCGAAAACACCGGAAACAAGACGGCGTCAAATGCCACGCTGGCCACATACACCGCTAATGGTGAAGAATACATAAAAGTCACGGCAAGCGGCACCACAGTCAAGACCGGCGTTTTTCCCATAGGCGGTTCGTTTGCTGTCGCACCTGGACAGCGTTATCGCATTCGCGCCAAGGGCTACAGGACCGGGGCCAATGCGGTGTACTTGTTGATCAGGGCCAACACTACTGACATGGGCTGGCCGGGTGCTGCCTTGCCTAACGGCGCCGGAGGCGAGGCGTGGATCGAACAAATTGTAACCATCCCATCGGGTGCGACAACCCTTCAGGCCGGGGTGACCTGGAACACGGTCACGGCCGGAGAGATTTTTTATCTGAACGAGTTCGAAATTGAAGCGTTGACGACGGTTACTCCAGAGTACCAATACCACCTGAAAGACCACCTGGGTAATGTGCGGGTTACCTTCACCAGCAAGGAGGAGACTGACATTTATACGGCCACGCTGGAGAACAATACTCAGGCCACCGAGCAGGCCACCTTTAGGAATTACAGTCGCGTAACTGCCGACATCTACGATCATACCGACGCAGGCACAACATACGACAAGGCACAATTGCTGAATGGGGGCAACAACTCACAGGTGGGACTTACAAAAAGCCTCGCTGTAATGCCGGGCGACACGGTGAGCGCTGAGGTCTATGCTAAGTATTTTGAGTCAACGGGCGGATCGGGGAACCTAACTGGCTTTGCCGCCGCCCTTCTCAGTGCCTTCGGTTTGCCCACGCCCGCGGGTGGCGAAGCCGGTACGGCCGCCGCGGCGCTCCAGGATTACGGCTCATTCATCGCGGGAGGCGGCAATCCCGGCACATCCGGTTGGCCGAAAGGATGGCTGAACATGTTGGTCTTTGATAAAGACTACAACCTTGTGGACCTCGCCTACGAGCAACTAGATGCGGCTTATATGCAACCCGTCGGAAATGTCAATAAACTTCCCATGCAGAAGTTGAGCGTTTCGAAAACCATAAAGGAGCCGGGTTATGTGTATATTTATTTATCCAACGAAGGGAGTGTGCAACAGGATATTTATTTTGATGATCTGAAGATCACGCATAGGAAGTCGAGGGTGGTGCAGGCGGATGATTATTATCCGTTCGGACTTTCATTCAACAGTTATCAGCGGGAAAATAGTGTTGATCAGAAGTATCTCTATAACGGAATGGAGGCACAAAAAGAACTAAACATAGGTTGGTATGATTTCGGAGCAAGATACTACGACCCGGCTATATGCAAATTTTTGAGCGTAGACCCATTAACTGAGAAGTATCCTGGAATGTCACCCTATGCAGGCTTTGCAAATAATCCTGTTAGATATACAGACCCTACGGGAATGGAGATCGAAGAAGGAAGCCGTGATGAGTGGAACCGACAAAGACAAGCCGTTGAAGGTAGACGCGATCAGCTTCAAGGAAAAATAGATCGACTGAATGCAAAAGCTGAAGCAAAGGGTTGGAGCCAGGAAAAGTTAGCAAGTAAGGTTGGCAACCTTAATGAACGGGTTGCAAGTTTGAATACAAGTATTGCTACAATGGGAACACTTGAAGCGAGTACCCAGGTGTATGGTTTAAATAAAATAGGTGCTGGTGAAACTGGTGGCCTTACATTGAATACAGGAACAAATGTAATTTCAATCAATTTTGGGAACACAGCGAATTTTGTGCATGAAGCAACTCATGCAGGTCAATTTGAAACAGGGGATATTGCATTTAGTTCTACTGGTGCCGTGCTAGGTCAAGATATTCATGATGAAGTTGCTGGATACAGAGCACAGTTTGCTTATGATCCATCGTCAGTATCTGGACTTCCGTCCACATCAGTAGCAAATTCTTTTGGAGCAATTACGCCTCAATGGGTTCAAGGTGTTAGAGAACCTAATGGTAACCTTCCTTACGCGCCTGGTGGTTCAGCTAATACGGGATTAGTTCCTGTAAACATAAATTCAACAAGAGATGTTTTAATGCAAGCTTATCCAAATGCTGCAGGCGCGCTTAGAGGATTACCCGCAAACTACACTTTAAGACAAACTCCTGGAATTTATTACAAGAGATAATATGAAAAGGTCTGTTTATATTTTGATTATGCCATTATTATTCTCTTGCGGTGGTTTTAAAGATTTAGCGGGAGAATATGTCAAAAAAGAAAAGGATTATAAGTACAGTTTGACAATTAACCAGGATAGTACTTTTTCTTTAGTTACGCAGTCAATCTATGCACGTTCCGGGTGTAAAGGTAAGTGGAAACTGAGTGGTGATACATTATTGCTTCACTGTGCTGACGAGCCTTTTCCAGCCCAAATTGCAAGTGGCTATATGAACGAAAGAGAAAAAAAAGTAATCATATTGAATGAGAAACGATTGCAACTTGATCAAGTAGTTTTAAAAAAATTGAAGTAGCAAAAAAAGCCCGGAGAAAATCTTCGGGCTTTTTGCTTTAAGAAGAAATGCCAAGAGTTTGCTTGGCTTTATATCCGAGGATGAGCGAATCTGTCTTAGCCCCCTATTCTCTGCACAGAATTTTCAATTTGGTTGTATAGTGATTCCCCGTGGCGGTCATCCGATAAGCCAAGGTATGGATCAGCCCATGTCGTGTCAAGGCTGATACGGAGCGGCTGATTGTTACTTTGATTTTCAAGGGAATCAGCCGGCCTTGACACGACCTGTGCCGATCCAATAACGCGCTGCTTATCGGAAGACCACCACTGGCCCTGTGCCCACTTCTGGTTGGGCGTGATCCTGCCGATTTCTTTATGCCTGCGGCGGTCATTGTACCAATCATAGATATATTGCTCAATGTGCTTCTTTGCGTCGTAATAGCTGCTGAATTCAAAGCGCTGGATCAGTTCCCGGTCAAGGATGCTGTGAAAGGCTTCGATATAAGCATTCTCTTCCGGGGTAGCTACATGGGTGAACTCCTGCTGTGCCTCAAGCTTGAGAAGAAACTCCCGGACCAGGTTGGCAATGAACTGTGATCCGTTATCGTTGCGGATGATCACCCCTTTTAAATCGAAACGCAAATGAAGCACACGGAACAAGTTAATCACATCCATTTTTCTGATGCTTTTCTGGAATAAATGAACGAGGATCTTCCTGGAAAAAACGTCCATGATGGACAACAAGTAATACCATCGACCATCTCCATGAACCCAGACGTATTTGATATCCAGGCACAGGTATTCCATGGGTCGGGTAGCTTTTATTCGCCGGTAGGTCACCCATTTTCGCTTTCCCTTGCTGCGAATCACTTTTCCCATCAGCAGATGATTCTCATCCATCAGCCGATAGGTCTTCTTCTTATTGATCAGAAAACCGCTCTTGCGTAGTTCGTCATTGATCATGTCATAGCCGTAAGCGCAATACTCTTCCTTCAGAAAAAAGTCGCGGATAAATTCAAGCACAGTTTCATTTGGAACTAAGCTGCCTTGGTGTAGGGTGTGCGTGCTGGCCTGTTTCCCGCGTGGTCCGGGATGAGCCTTGTAATAATAACTTCGCCGCGATAGTTGAATCCACCGCGCTGTATCTTGGACAGGATAACGATCGGTAAACTTTTTCATCACCTCTCTTTTTTCTTGAACTGAATAGGAGTTTTTTTTAGCATCTCCGTCTTCACTTCCAGTTCCATCGCCTGTCTGGCAACAATTCGCTTTAGTCGCTCATTCTCTTCCTCAAGAGCTCTGATCTGCGGATCAACGCGACGATAGGCCGGTTTCAATCCTTCAACACCTTTAGCCAGATACTTCTTTCGCCATCTAGAAAGTAAGGCAGGTGATAAATTGTGCTTGCGGCAAGTCTCGGAAAATCCCTCCCTTTCTGCCTCCTGAAGAAGGCTCAACCGGTCTTCTGGTGAAAATACTCGTCTTGTTCTTGTCATCTTTCCCTAATTTAGTTGTACAAATCTGTTTTTCAGAATTTGTGCAGTTTATTAGGGGGCTAAGACACTGTCGATTTCCAAACCCGTTTCTAGAAAGCTTTTCAGAAGGGGGGGAATTGCGCCATTTTTACGGAACATGAATTTT
>QGUY01000188.1 GCA_003242315.1 Bacteroidota bacterium | reverse complement strand
ATCCAGCTTCGCCAGGTTGAGATGTTGATGAGTGTTCTCATACCGGAGGTCCACGTTCCTGAGGGAGAGCGCATCTATATGAATGGGTCGTTCGCTTCGGGCTGACCGGGTATCCGAGAAGTTGGGGAAAAGTCCGGGCAGTTCACGCGTAACATGAATGATGGCGTTTTGGATGGCGATGGAGTCGGCTCTCAGCGCCCTGCCTGCGATGAATTCAAACAGGCGGAAGTTTTTGAATCCGATGGACTCGCACATGACGAATCGTTCTCCCGATGAGCCTGTAAGGCTAACATGGGAGATCGTAATGTCTTCATTGCGTTCGAACAGCATGGTGCTAAAAGAGAGACTTACGTCATCGTTGAGGTTGATATCGGTTTCCGTGAGGTCCATCTGAAGATCGCCGAAGAGAATGTCGGTGGTGTCTGAGAGTACTTCCACATTGTGAAGGCTGAGGTTCACGTCGGGAATATGTGCGCGTACCGAATCCTGGTCGAACACAAGGACCATTTGGAATGATGCATCGTTGATTGTGGCTGTATCCAAACGGATTTCACCAAATGTTTGAGTGAGAATGGCCGACAAGGGAAGCCTGATGCGGTCGTCGGAGCGCGGCCGCGTTCGGGCGCGTAGTGCGCCCGAAAACTTCGGTTCGTTGATTTCTATCTTGTCAAAGCGGTAGCGTTGATTGTTGTATAATTCATCAAAGTCGAGCTTGCGTATCAGTACGGACTTGCCCTGCACGCTTATCTGTGACTGCGACGCGCTGTCGAATGATTGGAAATTGAAATCTTTGAAAATAAGATGTTCCTTACTGTATACGTATTCCACTTCGCTGAAAGAAAATGATGCCTGGGTTAGGTGTACCGACTGTCCACCAATTCCGAGCCTGACATCCCCTTCTCCCGCTGTGTGTTCGGCCCAGTGCTCCGCCAGAAGGTCTATGAGCCGGACGTGGATTACGTGTTGATTGGGTTCTACTATTGACAGTGTTGCCCGTTCGATGCGTAGCGTCTCAATGCCAAGGAATTTAAGAACGGACTCGACCGCGGGGAACGCAGTAACCATCACCTGACCAATGGTGATGTGCTCCCTTCTCAACGTACCATCAGCAGATAGTGCTATGGTTGGTTCCGCGACAGAGACTTCGCTGAATTGCACGTCCCGCGAGAGAAGAGAGCCCAGGGAACGCATGCGTGCGTCTACGAAGGGGATGTGTATTTTCCGAACAGGTCCTGTGGAAGCGGTGTCTGTCGGAATGATCGTAATGTTTCGTACGTGATAGGTGAGCGACGTGAGATCAAAACGCAGCTCATCCACCGTAAGACTGTAACGGCCATCCGTGCGTGACTCGACGAATTGTACGAGCATCCGCTCGAGCAGCGCGACACGATTTCTTTGAATCACAAAGAAAATCGCTACCAGCGCTACGCCGGCCAATACCCATACCGCAAATTTTCCAGCTTTCCTCAATTTCACTGCCACGATTGAAGAACAAAGTTACTATCCGTGCGATAAGTAGAAATCCGCATACGGAGTAATAACGAATTACGGGCATAAAGGGTATAAGGGCGTGTTGAAGTGTTGCCATGAAGCAGGCCTGTGGCCGCTTCACGATTTGACTGTTGAAGTGTTGGAGTTGGGGACTCGACGTTTATGTCTACGTCGGTGAATTCGTGTCGATCGACGTTGAGATTCTAGACATCTATAGCATCGTACACGACCACTCTTTCCCAAAGGTGCGAACAGTCTTCAACGAATTTTTTGTGAATGGGGTGAACCTGGTAAGCGTTCTGGCCTTCCACATCATCGAAGAGCATGAGTTCGGAAACGCTGTAGGTGTTGTCGACAACATCACGTTTTTCGGTGCTTGCGGGAACACCAATGCGAAGGCTTCTGACAGTTTCTATTTTTTCCAACGTTTTCAAGCCTGCTATGAGCTTGTCGCGATCTTCTTTTGAATTGGGGTTCTTCAACCAGAAGAACACGTGATGGGCTAGCATTTTCTTATTCTTCTTAACTGGGGTTTCGGCTTGTGCTGCGGTCAGCGCGCCAGCGCCGACCACGGTAGCTACAAATTTTCTGCGGGTTTGTTTTTTCATGTGTCAATATAGCTTTGATGGCGTACTTGACAAAGACTTATTTGACGGGCCCGTCAACCGCGAAGATAATCGGGTAGCGGGATTCCCGCACGAAGCCGCTCATCAGGCTGAGGTGTCAACCGTTGAAGTTGCAGCGGCACGACACCTGCCCAAACATCGGAGTTATAGTCTTCTTCATCATCCACCGGACCACCGGTGCGCATCTTCGCCGACGCCTCGTTAATTGGAAATGAAATCACCATTGTGGCTTTCCATTCGTTGGCCGTCGGCTTCCTGACGTCATCCCATCTTCCCGGCTGCATCTTGTTGGTGAATTCTTCCAGCGCCTTGTACTGTTCGTGCTCATCATGAACGCGATCGGGATGGCCGAAGAGTACTACGGAGCGATAATTCACCGAATGATGCATCGCGGAGCGCGCGAGAACAATTCCGTCCATTAAGGCAACGGAAATGCAAGTCAGTGGTCGCATCGTATCCAACGTGCGCATATATGAACTTCCAACTGAGCCATGGATATAGAGCTTGTCACCGATCCGGCAAAAGCCTGTTGGGATCTGAAAAGGCTGACCATCGCGCACATAGGCCAGCGTACAAAATAACGCCTCGTCGAGAATCGAATAAATTGTGTTCCGGTCGTAACTGCCGCGCTTGGGCAACCGCGTGATCGTCGTGCGGTCCGTCTTCTGCAAATTATCCATGTTCTTTATTTTGAGAATATATATCAGGTCGATGTATTTCCATAAATGCGTCCGGATTCTTCAGCTTGGTAAATCCGTACCTCGCGTAAAGACGATGAGCATCCCGTGTGCCGAGCATGAGACGACGTAACCCTCCGACAAAAGGCTGGGACATGATCAACGACACAATCTGTTTTGAAAGGCCTCGGCCGCGATGCGCTTCATCAACAAACACGTCTGCCAGATATCCGAATGTGGCATAGTCAGTGATCAGTCTGGCAAACCCAACCTGCTGTTGCTCTTTATATGCTCCCACACAAAAAGAATTCGCAATGGAAGCACGAACCACAGAAGCGGGTATGTGTCGCCCCCAATAAGAATCAACGGAAATGTAGCGATGGATATAGTCGACATCCAGCCGCGACTTGTCAGTGCTAATTGTATATCCGTTATACAATATGTCGCTCATTCTACAGATGTATAGCAATGAGGAAATTTTTGTAGTCCTACCTTCGGGTAATAATCCACAGCAGCGGGAGCAGCAAGCAGAATCAGCTTTGCATCGTTGCCTGCCGTCTTTTTCGTTTCCTCGATGAGGCGTTTCCCAATGCCGCGCCGTTGATAGGCTTCGTCGACGGCCAGGTCCGACAGATAGCAACAGAACGAAAAGTCGGTGAGCGCCCTTGATACGCCAACGAGCTTATCACCCTCCCACGCAGTAATCAACACGTTCGCATGTTTCAGCATTTTTTCGATCCGTTCCGGGTTGTCGATGGGCCTTCTTTGGCCGAGGGTTGACCGGCGAAGGATATCCACGAATTGTGACGGATTCAACGCGTAGTCGTTCCGATATTGTATGTCCATGTTACGCTTGAGTTCGAGTCGAATTGCCAGTATGCTATTGTATGGAGAGCAGAATTTTTCCGAACTGATTGCCGGATTCCATACGCGCGATGGCGTCCTGCACTTGTTCCAACGGGAACGTACTATCGACGACCGGCTTGAGTTTGTGGCCTTCCACGAATTCAAGCATCGTCAGGAACTCATCCCGCGTTCCCATCGTGCTTCCAAGTAAGGACAATTGCTTCCAGTAAAACTGACGGGTGTTGATATCCGTAATGGTACCGGCGGTACGACCATAGTTTACGATTCGTCCGCCCGGTTTTGCGATTTCGACGAGCTTGCCGAACTGGCTGCCGCCGGCGCTGTCGATAATAATATCAATTCCTCCGCTATCACGCAGTGCCAGCTCTGCCCAGTCCGACGATCGATAGTTGTACGCGCCCAATGCGCCCAATCCCTTCGCCTTTTCCAGCTTTTCGTCTGAGCCTGATGTAACAAACACCCTCGCTTTGTACGTCACCGCGAATTGCAGCGCCCAGAGTGCGACGCCGCCACCAATGCCCGTAATCAGTACCGTTTCGTTGGCACGAAGTCGAGCGCGGGAGAACAGTGCGCGGTAAGCAGTAAGTCCTGAAAGCGGTACAGCGGCGGATTCGGCGAAGTCGAGGTGATCAGGTTTCTCAAATACGTACTGCTTCGGAACGACGATGTAGTCTGAGAACGTACCGTGATCCGGGAATCCAAGTATCTTGAATGAATTACCCTGTACAACGGGATTGTTACCCCATTCATGACTTGGATTGATTACCACATTGAGTCCGATGTACATCGGATCAACATCTTCACCTATGGCTTCGATGACGCCGGCGCCATCAGAGCCGAGGGTGATACCGTCAGGAAATGATTCCTTTTGTTCACGGATTATCCAGATGTCACGATGGTTAAGCGCTGCATGGTGAAGGCGTACCAATACCTGGTCCTTCACGGGACGCGACTTTTTGATAGGGACTATGATCAGGGGTTCCTGCGGACTCTTAAAACGAACTGCTCTCAAGGCATCGTGGTTTTCAACAGACATTCAGTATGCAATGACACGTACTGTGTGTCACGACTGGCGGATAATGTAGTTCCACCCGAATACATCCGGCTCCAGGCCCATTCGAATGTCGTTTAGTTTTCTTTTGACGCGCTGCTGGAAGCTGTCGGGCCCTGGTTCAGGCAGATGATAGTCTACGCCCCTTATGCTTATCGAGGCAATCGGTGATACGACTGCGGCTGTACCTGCGCCGAAAGCTTCAGTAATAATTCCGCGCTCAAGGCCGCGCTGAATTTCTTCTACCGACACTCTTCGTTCTTCCGTTGTTATGCCCATCGTCGGCGCAAGCTGAAGGATGGAGTCGCGCGTCACGCCGTCGAGGATTGCGGAACTGAGGGCCGGTGTGATCAGTTTGCCGTCAGCGACAAACATCACGTTCATCACACCTGCTTCATCAATGTATTCATGATTGCGCGCGTCGGTCCAAAGTACCTGATCGAATCCCTGGTCACGTGCCAGCATGGTCGGATAAAATGCACCGCCATAGTTCCCGGCGCATTTTGCGTAACCCGTTCCACCTTCAGCGGCACGGACAAAATGATCTTCCACTTTGACGCGCAATGGCTTGCTGAAGTACGGGCCCACGGGGCTCGTCATGATAACAAACAGGTATTCGTCTGAAACCTTTACACCAAATCGGGATTCGGTCGCGAAGACTATCGGACGGATATAAAGCGAGGCAGGGGAAGAAGGAATCCACGCCTGGTCGACTTCCAGCAGTGCATGAATGCCCTGAACAAACATCTCCTCGCTGACAGTTGGCATGCACATTCGCTCAAGCGACTTGTTCAGTCGCTGGCTATGACGCGCGGCGCGAAACACACAAATATCTCCGTCGTTGTTTCGAAAAGCCTTCAGCCCTTCGAATACAGACTGCCCGTAATGCAGAGCAAGTATCGCGGGAGTCATGGCCATCGGTCCGTACGGTACCACCTTCATGTCATTCCATCGGCCGTTGCTGTATGAGGCAACGAGCATGTGGTCAGAGATGTACTTTCCGAATTCAAGATTGTTGAAATCCGTTTCGCTGATCCTGGATTGTTTCGTCCGTTCAACAGGAATCGATGTGGCCATGACTTGCATTGTTCTTATCGGTGGGGTTGGCAAAGATATTTTTAAGTATTCACAAGCACACGAAAAACTTGCGTTTTCGGAACTATAGGGCTACCGAACTGCGCGCGGCAAGTTCTTCCAGCGCCTCAAAGGCTATCTGGATATCCTTTTCCTCTGTCTGCCAGTTGGAAACCGCTGCCCGTAAGGCAGGTATGCCCTCGAAAACAGTGGGAGAGAAGTAAGCCCGGCCGTCGTCTCTCACCGCGTTCATTAGTTCGTGCACGGCCGCCTGGGTGGCCTGACCTTTCAAGGTGAAACAGACCACATTCATGCGCACAGGTGCCAGGAGCCTGAAATGTCTTGAGCGTTCAATGTATTCGCCCAACAGACTGGCCAGCGCACAGTTGCGCTCTACAATCTCTGCATGACCCGAGCGGCCGTAAGCCAGCAGCGTGAACCATGCCGGAAGAGCCCGGAAACGTCGTGAGTTTTCCGGCGTGTAATGCAGAAAGTCAGGACTCAGCTGATCGCCACCCAGGTAGGCGGCCTGATTCTGAAAGACCTTACCCTGCTGGGCTTGATGCCGCGTAAAGTGCATGGCGGAATCGTACGGAACGTTCAGCCATTTATGGGCGTCAACAGTTATGCTGTCTGCGTAATTAATGCCGCGGGTGAGGTGTGCGTAACGTGGTGAGCAACCGGCAAATCCACCGAAAGCTCCGTCGACATGCATCCAGAACTTGTATCGTTTCTTGAGCCTGCCTATGGCTTCCAGATCGTCAAAGTCAACTGTGTTAACCGTACCAGCGCTTGCCGAAACTATGACGGGACCATTGGCGCGTTGGAGGTGACGCTCGAGGTCAGCTACATCCATTGCTTCGCGACCCGGAAGATTCTTGATCTTCACCACCGCATTGCGGCCGATACCTGCCATTGACAATACCTTATAGATACTTGAGTGCGCCGATCCGCTGAGCACTTGAATAGGCTCGGCGCCCGTGATGCCTTCAATGCTGTAGTCGTGACCACGCTGTTCACCAATCCATTGTCGCGCAGTGGCTATGCCGACAAAGTTGGACATGGTGGCGCCGGTAACAAATGACCCAAAGTATGCTTCGTCAATATTGAGAAGCTGCTTGAGGTAATGTATGGCTTGTCGTTCGATCTGCGGGGCAATCGAATCCGTGCTGCCGAACGGATTTTGATCGAGCGTGCTGACCATCCAATCGCCGATGACGGACGCAGGCGTACTTCCCCCGGTGACAAAACCAAAGTATCGTGGTCCTGCGGAGTTCGAGATTTGTTCCGCATACCGTTCAACAAAAAGATTGAGCACCGCTTCTGCTCCGGCTCCTTCTTCTGGAAGATCCTGAAGGGGCAGATCGCCCACGAAAACGCCAGGATGGAGATCGCGTTGTCGTTCAAGTTGTTGCGCGGCAGACGTGCAGGCCAGTGCCAGCAGGTGAGGCGTGAGCATTTTGTCGCGGAGCAGTGTACCGTCAGGGATGTTGAATGCGTGATGTCGACCCCGACCGTTCGCGGTGCGTTGTTCCTTCATGCTACTGTTGATTATGCAGGTTGTTTATTGTAGCGTAAGCTCCAGCTTGATGTCGCTCCGCTTATACGGACCATCGACCGGCACTTCTGTGAATCCCATTGTGCGGTACAGGTTAATGGCGGCCTCAAGTTTTCTCGCGGAATACAAAATGATCTTCGTTGCCCCAAGGGATCGCGCGCGAGCGATGGCTGCTTCTGATAAGGCCCTGCCAATTCCACGACCGCGATACTCAGGTGCAACGGCCATCTTGGTGAACTCGTAAACAGCCGGCTTCACAAATCGCAACGCCACTGTGCCTACGACCCGACCCTGTTGACGAGCCATAAGGATGACACCACCACCCTTTATTATGTGCTCCTCGGGATGCGTCAAAATCTGAACGTCGACAGGTTCCATATGGAAATACTTCTCGATCCATTCCCTGTTCAGACGCTCAAACCAGATTTGATCTTCCGACCGAAAATCCAATATCTCTATTGTCGCCGTGTTGATCTGTTCCATAACGTTGATACACTTACGATGTAACCTGGGCCTTCCACTGATCGCGAAGCTGATGACCGCGGTTAACGATATAAATTCCGGCAATCTGAAAAGG
>QGUY01000479.1 GCA_003242315.1 Bacteroidota bacterium | reverse complement strand
CCTCCGTTGCGTTAACAACATATTTTATCGTGTCGTCCATCATATCGTGATAACTCCTCTTTCGCTGTAAACTGACTTAGTGGGAATGTCTATCATCCACTCGTTGACTGCCATTGCACAACTAATCCAGGGGTCTATTTTCTTCTCAGGTCGCTCGCTGGCCCCCGTTGTTTTAGGTTTCACTATCTTGATGTTGCCCTCATCATTCTCTTTGATCAGGATGTTGTCAAATGCCCACGTAACCACAGGATTGCCCGCATGGGCGATCTTTCCAGAAAGGATAAGCTCTTTTATTTTCTTAAGCGCGTTACTAAGCCCGAATCCCTGCCGCTGAATCATCACGTTAATTCCATGCCGCTCCTGCAATCTTGCCGCAAGATCGCGGCTGTTCCATTCGTCATACCCTATGCTTCGGATTGAATTTGATTCATGAAGGGAAAGGATTCTTTCCTCCACGGCCATAAAGTCGATGGTATTGCCGGAAACGATATTGATATGTCCCTCTTTTGCCCACCTGGAATAGGGTACATTGAATTGCCTTTCGTACTGTTCGGCTGCTTTCTCAGGTATCCAGATATTCCAAAACAGCACAACGGAACTGCCATCATAATACAGTTCTGTCAGGCTGGTAAGGTCGGAGGTAGCCGACAAGTCAAGGCCCAACCACACCAGTTCGCCTTCATACTCGGAGCGATTGACATCACTGATTAATGAAGTCCAAAGTTCTGTCTGCATCCACTTTGTTTCCGAGGCTGTCCACTGGCCTAAATGCAATCGCCGAAATGAGTTTTCAGCAGACGGGTCGTTCTTTACGGCCTGGGCTTTTCTTGCGATCTCATCTCGCAGGTTCTCGGAATAGTTATACAGGGGATTCGCAATGGCCCACGTCGATGGTGAATAAATATCAGCGGCCGGGTCTGATTCGTAGATAACACCCCAAAAGGAATCATCTTCGATAACTTCGGCAAGGATTTTCTTCGCGTATTCATAGCGATTGTAACAGATTGAAAGTTTGTCGAAGCCAGGCGTGGTAATCAAAATTCCTATCGGGTTGGACCGCTGCCCCTGGGAGGTGTCCATAGTGTCGTATAAGTCCCTGTTCTTGGCAACGTGAAGCTCGTCGTAGATATACCCGTGGGTATTGAACCCGTGTTTTGTATCCGATTTTGAGGTGATTTTCTTGATAAATGATCCATTGTAGGTGATTGAACTTTGGAAGGATCGCGAGACTTTTCTAAGGACAGGATCAAGAGCAACCATCTTCTTTGCAATGCTAAACAAAAGGTTAGCTTGTTCATCATCACCGGCACAGTTGTATATCTGTGCTGATGGTTCGCCGTCGTTGAACAGCAGGGCAAGCTCAACCGCGGCCATCATTGTGGTCTTCGCATTCTTGCGCGGCATCTGGATGTACACCTGCCGGATTAACCGCTTGCCGTTCTTCTTCTTTAGCCCGAATATTGGCTTTAGAATTTCCTCCTTATAAACGTCAGGTAGTATAAGAGGTTGTCCATATAAGTCACCCTCCACATGGCGGCAATGAGTTTCAATAAACTGAATCTTTTCCTCCGCCGCCGCCTCATCGTAATGATACTTCCGTTTTAAACGTTCGAATCTTTCCCCTACCGTCATTTGAAAATTTCCCCCGTTACTTCTATATTTAACGTTGGAGTTTTGATGGTTAGGTCATGGGCCCTGTTAGCGCAGGGCTCTTTTTATTTCAATAGGTTCATGGTTATTTCTTCTTTCTTTACTGCCGGAATCTTCTGAACATCGAGGGGAGTAAACCCGAACCGCGCTGACCAATATTGTATCTCCTTGTTTGCATCTTTCAGTACGTCCAGCATCGGATTCTTCACCGTGTACGTCTGTCCTTTCGTTCCGATCTGTTCAATTGTGTACCCCTCTTTCATGATCGCCTCCTGAGCATCCCGCGCCTGCTTTACAGCAAAACAATAACTCCGCAAAGGTTCAAGAACCGCCTTGGCCAGGTATCCGGCATTCTTCAACTCCTTGCAGCGTTCGTTCCAAAACGACTGCATCGGGTAATCCCATCCCGCAGGAGCCGACGGCATCCGCTGGCCATCCCATTCCTCCAATTTCATGGATTCGACCTCCCTGGAC
>QGUY01000478.1 GCA_003242315.1 Bacteroidota bacterium | reverse complement strand
CGCGCGCTGACTCGAAGGTGTCAATACCGCGCTGGAGGAGAACCGTGCACAAGTAGGGGTTAACATTGATCTGGCGCGACAGTGCACGTATAGCCTCTTCTGGCGGTTTGCTGATGTAGCGCCATCGTTTTTCCATGGAACGGGGTTGGTGGTATCTAGGATTGCGCTATCCGCGTCGACGCGTGCGAGCGCTAGTTGATTTCGAAGTTTAGGGTACCCTTTTCTCCGGGTTTTCCATTCGGGCCGTCATAGCCGCTGTCGCCAGTCTGACCATTTCGGTTCTTAGGTCCAAGACCAGGAGCACCGGCATAGCCTCGGCGACCCCCAAAGCCAAAGTGGCCACCTGTGCTTCTGAAGGTCATCTGTTTACTAACAAGAGCGCGAATATCTGGACATCGGGAGCAGTTGATGGTCAGCCTTCCGCCGTTTCCACCATTTCCGCCGGCACCACCATTTCCACCGCTTCCGCCGTTTCCGCCATTACAGTGAAGCGTTCCCGGGCTTCCGCCGCCACCGTGTCCGCCATCTCCGCCACGTCCGCCTACTCCACCTGAGAGGTCGACGAGTACGTGGCCGGTGAGGTACAATTGTTCGAAGTAAAGGAACAGGTTGTTGCCGTTACCTCCGTCCAATCCGCGGCCGCCGTCCCTTGCATCAGCCCCGTTGCGACATGGCCCGGTTGCTGTGTCCCCGTTTTGTCCATTCCTGCCCGGGGCGCCGTCAATGCCACGGCCGTCGATTCGACTGCCGGCACCCATGTAGGCTACCTGGGCGCGAATAAAGTTATCGCGCTTAAGAGGGTTTAGTTTGATGCAGGACGAATCCATCATGATGAGCGTGTCTGCGACGATGATATCAGACTCCTTCAGCTCGTACACTTCATTAGGCTTAATGACGAGCGTACCCACTCTCACTTGCGCGAAACCTGCTGCTGAAAGCAGAATCGCGCACAGACACACCACCGAAAACTTACTCATTGTACAAAAATAACCGGAACCCTCATTATACAAAAAAAGTGATCGCGCTTCCGCGAGTTCAAAAAAAAAGAGCGACACAAAACTCGTGCAGCTCTTTTTTCGATTTCAGTGCGTTGAGATTGTCATGATCCTGCTCCTTCGGGTCGGCTTGACACCACACCTTCAAGTACATCCTTGATCTCTACCCGGTTGCCATCGCGATAGGGTACGATCCACGCGTCCTTGACACCCATTTCCCGCATATATTTCTTGAAAGTGTCGGCTTCCCAATAGTCGCGGAAAATACCGATGGTCAGGCGTTGACCACCATCTTCACTCAGTTCCCCTCCAAAATTGGGATTGTTCTGGAAGTATTTGGAAAGGTCCTTATTTCTGAACGCTCCGATCTGAACCTTGAAGACGATACCCTTGGAGAAATCCATTGGGTTAGGATTCTTGCTCATTTGTTCCAGTTCAGCCCGTGCGGCGGACAATTGATTCTGCGCCTGCGCCAGTTGATTTTCCAGGTCGGCAATGCGTGAATCTTTTGAGCTCATCGTCGACTGCAGTTGATTTACCCGCTGCGTTAGCGACGATACCTGAGCGTCGGCTGCCTGTTTGTCTTCTTCAAGTTGCTTCAGATTGGCAGGATTGCGCGCGTATTCCTTAGCCTTTTTTTTCCACTCCTTCTTCTCCTTCTTGGAGAGTTGGCTATAGCTTTCTGTCGATGCAAAAATCAGGGCCAGACAGAAGAGGAGGATGAGTTGCTTTTTCATTGATGTGGGTTACGTTCAAAAAATGAAGATAAAAGTAACAAAATATTTTGAAATCAACCACTTGCCTTCCCGGCACCCACCTTCAGGTTGCCCACCATGTTCGCCGGCTGCACCCATTCATCGAACTGTTCCGGGGTCAAAAGACCGAGCTCCAGTGCGGCTTCGCGAAGCGTCTTATTCTCTTTGTGCGCCTTCTTGGCAATTCGCGCAGCGTTCTCGTATCCGATATGAGGATTTAATGCAGTTACAAGCATCAGGGAGTTTTCGAGGTGCCGGCGAATGACGGGTAGGTTAGGTTCGATACCTACTGCACAATTGTTGCTGAAGGAAACGCATGCATCACCTATGAGTCGGGCCGACTGCAGCACGTTCGCGGCAATCAGGGGCTTAAACACATTG
>QGUY01000187.1 GCA_003242315.1 Bacteroidota bacterium | reverse complement strand
AAACGAAAACGGACATACAGATGAGGAGCCGTCTCTGGGGGTCCGAGATTGACGTCACAGCGCGCGTGGAGCTGATCCCTTACACGCCGCGAGGCGTTCAAACGCTTCTTGCAGTGCGCGACGATTCCATTGAATATCCGCATAAATACCGGGACAGGAGTGCCATCGACCGCTGGTTCGGCTTGCGTGGTACCTGCGATGACATCCTGATCGTCAAGAATGGTGAGATCACGGATACATCCATTGCTAACATTGCATTTCGCCGCAATGGTCAGTGGTATACGCCCGCAAATCCGCTTTTGCCCGGAACGCAGCGGCAATTTCTCATTGACATAGGAAAAATTAAGCCAATTGCGATAAGAAAGGAGGATGTTCCATCGTTCGAATCCTTCAGGCTGATCAATGCCATGGTCGGCTTTGAAGGGCCTGAACAAGCCGTGACCAACATTGTTTGGCAGTTTTAGTAGTTTTGGGGAATGAATCGGGCGGTCATTTTACTTTTTGCTGTGTCGGTCGCAGCTTCCTCTCTCTACGCGCAGCAACCGCTGAGCACGCGTTCAAAGAAGGCGATCGAATTGTACACGGAAGCTGACAATTATCGGGTTCGCGGCCAACATGAAACTGCCATCCGGCTTCTTGATCAGGCGATTGAAAAGGACAAAAACTTTGCTGAAGCATATTATCGTCGCGGGCTGGTCTATTTTACCCGCAAGGACTACAATCGCGCCATTGCGGATTTTGAAAAAGGTCTCTCGCTCACGCAGGATCCGAATCGTCAAAAGGTATACTGGTTTGATCTTGGTGAAGCCTACCTGGCGACAGGCAACTATGCAAAAGCCGGTGATATGCTTCGCAAGTTTATTGCTGTTGAAAAGCGCAACCAGCAGAAGCTGAACCGCGCGAAGACGTTGCTGAAGAGCGTAGAGTTTGCCTCTTCAGCGCGATCGTCACCATCCAACTTCAAACAGCGACAACTCAGCGATACCGTCAATGCATTTCCGCTCCAGTATTTTCCTGTGCTCACGGCAGACCAGCAGGAGTTGATCTTCACCCGTCGTCTCGGAAATTCAGGCGACGACGATGAAGACCTTGTCGTGTCAAGAAAGGATGCACAAGGAAGGTGGCAGCCACCGGTGTCAATTTCAGACAATATTAATTCAGAGTGGAACGAGGGAACGTGCACGATATCAGCGGATGGCCGGAAGTTGATCTTTACATCATGTCTCGGCCGACCGGGATATGGAAGCTGTGACTTGTTTCAAAGCGAAAAAGTCGGAGACACCTGGAGTGTGCCTCAGAATCTGGGGCCGAACGTGAACTCATCCGACTGGGAATCGCAACCGTCGCTCTCAGCTGATGGTCGCACGCTCTATTTTGTATCGGATAGATCGGGAGGTTACGGTCGTCGCGATATTTGGGTATCCTATCTGGATGAGAATAACCAATGGACGAAGGCCGTTAACCTGGGCAAGAGCGTCAACACGCAGTTCGATGAAATCTCGCCCTTCATTCACGCCAATAACAGAACACTGTACTTTGCGTCAAATGGCTTGCCCGGTTATGGTGGATATGACATTTATTATGTAGAACGCACCGGAAGCGGATGGTCCGAACCAAAAAATGTTGAGGCTCCTATTAATGATCACGAAGACCAGTTCTCGTTGTACATCACCGCTGACGGTACCAAAGGATACTATGTCCAGGAGGATGCTGGTGCGTCAAGCCGCATCATGGAGGTAACGATTCCTGAGGAAGCCCGTCTTCGGTTTCGCAGCAATTATGTAACTGGGATCGTAACTGACCGGCAAACAGGAAAACCCCTGGCTGCCGATATTGAATTGATTGACATCAATACCAATGAACGCGAGTCCGTCGTTGTTTCGGATAGCGTGACGGGTGAATACCTCATCGTCCTTACGCAGGGATCAGAATATGCGCTTTACGTGAGCAAGAAAGGATACCTCTTTCAAAGTTTGAATTTCAACTATTCGGAAGTAGAGGATTTTGAACCCATTCTGCTGAACATTCAATTAGACCGTGCCGAAGCCGGGTCGGTTTCGGTGCTGAAGAATGTATTCTTTGATACGGACCGCTATGATCTGAAGGAAAAGTCCCGAACCGAACTCCACAAGGTCATACGATTTCTCCAGGACAACCCGGAAATACGCGTGGAGATTGGTGGACACACGGACAACGTGGGATCTGACCCTTACAATCGGCAGTTGTCGGAGCGCAGAGCGCAGGCGGTGTTCACTTACCTTTCAGACAATGGCGTTGACCCTGCGCGCCTTAAGACGAAAGGATACGGACCGGATCGCCCGGTGGGTGACAATGCCACCGAGGAGGGACGGCAGCTGAACCGTCGCATTGAGTTCAGGATATTGCCTTAACCCGTTTGCGGGCAACTTTGGGCTAATTTTGTTTGTAGGGTAGATTGCATTAAGGGCTTTTTTGGCGATATTTTACCGTCGATGATGCCATCAAACCGGACTGTATGAGGAGAATTCTACCGCTGATTCCCGCCCTGATACTCTTTCTCCTTCCGATTGTTCTCCAAGCGCAGCAACGCACTATTTCGGGAACGGTCACTTCTCAGGAGGATGGCAGCCCATTACCGGGTGTGAACGTCTTGCTCCAGGGTACTTCATTGGGATCAATAACTGACGTTAATGGAAGATACTCGATCGCGATACCCCAGCAAGGAGGCGTGTTGGTCTTCTCTTTCGTGGGATTCATCACCCAGGCGCGTGAGATTGGTCCGGGCGACGTGCTTGATGTCCAATTGGAAGTGGATGCGAGGCAGTTGGAGGAAGTAGTTATTACCGGTTATGGCGATCCGCAGGACAAAAGAAAGTACACAGGATCGGTTGCCCAAGTCGGATCTAATCTGATAGAAAATGTTCCGGTGGCAACGATGGATCAAATGCTGCAAGGCCGTGCCGCCGGCGTAATGGTGACGGCCAACTCAGGTCAGCCTGGAACGCCAGCTTTTGTTCGCATCCGGGGTCTCAGCTCACTGGCCAGCGTATCACCGCTTTACATTATGGACGGCGTGCCAATTTCTGCCGGTGATTTTGCAGCACTGAATCCAAATGATATTGAATCGATCAACATTCTTAAGGACGCCGCTTCTTCCTCGCTTTACGGAACGCGTGGTGCGAACGGCGTGATCGTTATCACGACGAAGCGGGGAGGCGAAGGAATCCGGATGCACTACAATGCTCAGTATGGAATCACTACGCGTACCAATGCGAAGTTCGATATGATGAACACCGCCCAGAAGATCCAGTTCGAGCGACTGATGGCGGAGTTCGGACTCTATCAGGGTGAAGTGGGAAGGATACTTCAGGACGGAAGCCTTTCTTCAGCCGAGAAGGAGCAGCGGATCGCGGAACTTGCACGGATCAACACCGACTGGACCGACGTCTTCTTCAGGGACGGCATAACACAGATGCATGAACTCAGTGCTTCCGGAGGAACGGAACGGTCAAACTTTTATCTCAGCGCGAACTATCGCACGGAGGAAGGTATTATCAAGGAGTCTGATCTGCAACGCTACTCGTTGCGTTTCAACTTCGATCACTACGCGTCTGAAAAGTTCAGTTTTGGTGTTAGCAATTCAATCGGCTATACGAAAACGAATTTCCTCCCAACGGAAACGGGCAATAACGTGAACAACCCCGTGCTCTATGCCTTCATTGCCAATCCATATACACGGGTAAAGAACCCCGACACCGGAGAATTCGAGGAAGGCCCGACTGGTTTCAACCTGGTCGAACAAATGGAGCAGAGTCACAATCGCCAGGAGCAACTCAAGATTGTGTCGGGGGCATATCTGCGGTATGAATTCATACCAGGCCTTGTTGCGAAAACGAATTGGGGGATCGACTTCAGTGAAACATTGGACGACTTCCGCATCAACGCTGGTGCCCCCAACCAATCAGGCATTACCGGGGAGCAAGGTGTGCTGACGCGCGGTTATGGACGTCTGGCGTCGATCATTGGAACAACGACGCTGCAATACGCATTCAACATTAAGCAAGATCACAACGTTCGCGTCCTCGTCGGGCAGGAGATGATGCGTGGCAACACGAATGGCTTCAGCTTTAATGGTTACGGTCTGAATGACAAGCTGAGGTCTCCCGCAGCAATTGCCGAAGGGACGGCTACCAACAACTTCATTCCTGATGTTGGAGGCTTTAATACCGATAACGCCCTGTTTTCTCTGTTTCTCGATGGCCTCTATGCGTATCGCGATCGTTTTACTGTGAGTTTTAATGTGCGTCGCGACGGCTCTTCGCGCTTTGGAACGAATAAACGTTACGCCAACTTCTATTCTGTGGGCGCAAGCTGGAACCTTATAGTCGAGGATTTCATATCGCAGTTTGCGTTCATTAACGATCTTAAGCTCCGTGCAAGCTATGGCACACAAGGTCGTCAAACGGGAATAGGCGATTTTCAGTCGCTCGCCCTTTATGGTTCCGGTTTCAGTTATGCGGGTCAGCAAGGGATCGCGCCGGTGCAGCCGGCTAACCCTGATCTCCAGTGGGAACAAACAGCGACGCTGGATATCGGACTCGATTTTTCAGTGCTCAACGAACGCATAAGCGGTACGATCGACTTTTATAACAAGCTTACGACCGACTTGTTCATCGACACGCCGCTGTCGCGTACATCAGGCTTTACTTCTCTTAACCTCAACGCTGGCGACATGAGGAACCGGGGTATTGAAGTTACGCTCCATACGCGCAACATCGTCAGAAGGGATTTTACTTGGTCGACCGATCTGAACGTCACGTTCAATGACAACGAGGTGGTGAAATTGAACTTCGAAACGGATGCCACTCGTGAGACGGGATTTCGCGAAGGCCTTCCCCTCGGCACGTTTGCGCTCGTGGAATGGGCCGGCGTAAACCCCGCAAACGGTGACCCCCTGTATCGCGACAAGAATGGCAATATCACCAATGTCTACAATGCGGATGATGCCGTTGCAAAGTTTGGAACCTGGGATCCGCCGCGATTTGGCGGACTGACGAACACCTTCACATACAAGGGTATTGAATTGTCGGTGTTCTTTTCCTTTCAGCATGGAAACAAACTGCTGAACAATCAGCGGTTCTTCAACAACAATCCGCTCAACTTCGGACAATTCAACCAGTCGGTAGAACAGTTGCGTGCCTGGAGAAATCCCGGTGACATTACGAACGTGCCGCGCGTGACGGCGCAACGGGAGTTCTCCAGTCAGGATTTGGAAGACGCATCGTTCATACGCTTGAGGAATGTAAGCCTGGCGTACTTCCTCCCGCAAAAGCTAATCACTCGAACGAAGCTCAAATCGGTGAAGATTTACCTTCAGGCACAGAACCTGTACACGTTTACCGAGTATTCAGGTTTCGACCCCGAAGACGCGGGGAGCGTTTCATTGTCGCAATACCCTGTTCCGCGGGTTTTCACAGGTGGTATTGATATCGGATTTTAATGATATGGCAGGGATGAAAAAAATATGGATGTTTGCCATCTGCCTTACGATCGGCCTGAGTTCCTGCGATGATTTCCTGGAGCTTTCACCAACCGATCTTCTTACTGACGACAACGCGCTGGTAACTCTTGACGATTTCCGGCAGGCGCTCAATGGGTGTTACAGTGGACTGACGTCCGGGGCATACTACGGTGGCGCGTACATTGTTGTGGCTGACCGAATGTCGGACGACCTGCGCCGCTCCTCGGAAAATCTCGGAGAAGGCGTACAGATGCACAGCTATACATTCAACGCAAGTACCGCCGAACCGGCGACCCTGTGGACGCAATTGTATTCGGTCATTAACCGCGCTAACATTATTATCGGGAAAATCGACGAGGTGGAGGGATCGCAAGGAGCGAAGAACTCTATCAAAGGTCAGGCGCTGTTCATCCGCGCGCTGGCGCACTTTGATCTGGTTCGCTATTTCGCTGAGCCCTATGATGCCACTCCGGACGCAAGCCACCTGGGTGTGCCAGTCATGACACAGTCCATGATAGGTCAGCCGGCACGCAATACCGTAGCCACGGTGTATGACCAGGTCATCGAAGATCTACTGAACGCGCGGAGTTTGATGGTGGAAACCGGAATCGGTCCGTACCGTGCAACGCCGCTTGCGGCCACAGCACTGCTTGCAAGGGTGTCGCTTTATGCTCACGACTGGGAAGCTGCAAAGCAGTATGCAACGGAAGTTATCAATTCAGGCGTCTGGACGCTGGCTACAGGCGATCTCTATCGCAATATCTGGACGACTGCCGAGTTGAACAATGAAGTGATCTTCAAGCTGATGATGTTGCAGAACAATGCGGCGATCGGACAGAACTACTGGAGCCAAAGCAATGATATAGTTTCGTTCAACCCTACGCAGGACCTGATCAACATTTACGACCAGGTTAACGATGTACGATTCAAGTCGTTCATTGGAATACGTCAACCCAATGATCCGGATAATGTTGTCACCAAGTATCGTGGCGCACCGCTGGATTATCCTCTTGATCAACGACCCCCCATCGATGGGTTAACCGATATCAAGATCCTGCGTCTCTCTGAAATGTATTTGATCCGTGCTGAGGCCCATTTCGAATTGGAGGATCAGACTGCGGCGCGCAACGACTTGAATGCAGTTCGCGTGGCTCGTATTGCAACTTTTAATCCGGCGACCGATGGTAATGAGTCAGGCTCAGCATTGGCGAACGCTATTATGATAGAACGCAGGAGGGAATTAGCGTTTGAAGGACATCGTTGGCATGACCTCAAAAGGAAAGGTCTTCCTATTATACGCGGTGCGGATTGCTCCGCAACGCAATGTGAACTGGAAGCCGGCGATTATCGATTTACGTTGCCCATTCCCCAGGTGGAATTCTCAGGGAATGTAAACATGGTTCAGAATCCTGGTTACGATGCGAATTGATAGAGCGATAATTAACTGGTGTAAAGCAAGTGTCCTGACCCTTGTGATGATGGTGGCGTCGTGTGATACGTATGAGCCACCGAAGTACGAGGGACCCGAGTTTGTGCATTTTGAGGAACGGGAGGTGATTGTTCGCGAGGAGGAGGGCGAAGTGCCGATAATCGTGAACATCGGCGGTGTCAGACCGCTCGGACCCGTTACGATTCAGTACACGGTTGCACCTAATGACGCCGCCGTCGACCTTTATACCATCAAAGATGAAGGAACACTGACCATTCCAGGGGGCGAAAATTCCGGTGCAATACAGTTTACGCCAGAGGATAATCCCTTCATGGATGGTGAAAAGATTGTAGAACTCACCATCATTTCCGTTAGCAACTCCAACTATACCATCGGATTTCCCGGACCTGACCGTTTGAACGCGACTACCACTATCAAGATCATTGACGACGATTGCCCGCTCGACCGGGGCTTCATAGTCACGGATGAGAACGGCAGTGTCACCGAAACCTTTGATCGGATCGTCGAAGAAGGAGAAACTGACGATCCGCCGATCACCGAGCCGGTAACCATTTCCATTGACCCTAACGATCCGAAGGGCATTATCATTTACGATTTCTGGGCGATCGAGGGAGCAACGCTGAAACTGCGGCTTGATGCCTGCCCCAGGGAAGTAACAATTACGGATCATGACATAGTCTATGTCGATCAGGAGCAAGGCCCGTTGCGTGTAACGCCTGAGGGATCCGGTGTGTTCGATCCGGAGTCCGGCATCCTTACGCTGGAACTGGAATTGAATGTTTCTCTGGGTACATTCGGCAAGTATAAATTCATTTACAAAAAGTAGTTCACGAGGCGGACGGCATGAAGGCAGCATTTTTCAGATGGGGAGCATTGGGGGTGGCCACGATGTTGCTGGCAACGTTTTGTGCACAGGCTCAACAGGCACACCGCGTGCTCACTGAACTCGCAGCAGAGCGGCGCGATCATCAACTCAGCCAGCTGGAAAAGGCACGACAATACGCCGA